>JBOGIR010000241.1:0-2657 GCA_050742335.1 Vicinamibacterales bacterium
CGATAGGATTGATGCCCTCGGCGACGCGCGGTCACGCGGGCGCCGCATTTCACGAGTTGGAAGCGCTCGTGTCCTTCAGGGATTCGGTCGCGGGAATCTCGTTCGGCTTGATATGACTTGTAGCGCGGGTCGAAGCGCGCGTGGCGCGGATCGTTGGGCTCGAGCGGCGGCGGCGGGATGTCGTAGCTGCGGCGCCAGATCTTGACCTGCGCCTCACCATGCTGGGCCGCGGTGTCCGCTTTGTTCAGCCCCTGTAAGGCGCCATAGTGCCGTTCGTTGAGCCGCCACGATCGGTACACCGGAATCCACATCATGTCGAGCTCGTCGAGCGCAATCCAGAGCGTCCGGATGGCCCGTTTCAAGACCGACGTGTAGGCAACGTCGAATTCGTACGTCTCGGCCGCCATCAGCCGGCCGGCCTCGCGCGCTTCCACGCGCCCCTGGTCGCTGAGATCGACGTCGGTCCAGCCCGTGAACCGGTTTTCCCGATTCCAGATACTCTCGCCGTGACGAAGCACTACGAGACGATGCATATCAGTTAGACCGCTATGCGGTCCCAAACGCGAATTTTGAACTCGTTGTGAATCCGCATAGCGGTCCGGCGCGCAGAGCCGCGCCAAGCCAACACTGTCCACCAGTCACGGGCTCTGCGGATTATCAAGGGTAGAGCCCGTGACTGGTGGGTGTCGACAGTTGGCGGATGGCGCCGCGCCCGGCGTACCTGGCCCTCGACCCGAGCTCTTCTTCGATCCGAAGGAGCTGGTTGTACTTGGCGACGCGGTCGCTGCGGCTCGCCGATCCGGTCTTGATCTGACCGGCAGACGTCCCGACGGCCAGGTCGGCAATCGTGGTGTCCTCGGTTTCGCCCGAGCGGTGGGAGATGACGGTCGCGTAGCGTGCGCTGCGTGCCATGGCGATGGCGTCGAGCGTTTCCGCCACGGTGCCAATCTGATTCAGCTTTACCAGCAGCGCATTGCCGACGCGGTCGGCAATGCCTCGTGCGAGGATGTCCGGATTGGTGACGAACACGTCGTCGCCCACGAGCTGAATGCGATCGCCGAGCGTCCGCGTCAGCATCTGCCAGCCCTCCCAGTCACGTTCGGCGAGTCCATCTTCAATGGACACGATGGGATACTGACGGACCCACTCGCTGTACATCTCGACCATGTCCGCCGCTGTGCGCGTCGGCTCACCGGACTTCCCGAACACGTATCGACCGTCCTGCCACAGCTCGCTCGAGGCGACGTCGAGCGCCAGGAAGACGTCGTGTCCCGGAGTGTAGCCGGCTGTGCCAATGGCCTCGACGACCAGATCGAGCGCCTCGCGGTTCGAACGCAGGTTGGGCGCGAAACCGCCCTCGTCGCCCACACCGGTCGAGTGGCCGGCCCGTTTCAGAATCGAGCGGAGCGCGTGAAAGACTTCCGTCCCGGCCCTGAGCGCCTCGGCAAAGCTCGGCAGGCCGATCGGCATCACCATGAATTCCTGGAGATCGACACTGCTGTCGGCATGTGCGCCGCCATTCAGGATGTTCATCATGGGTACGGGCAGCAGGTACTTGTCGGTCGCTGCGCCGCTCAGGCCCGCGATAGATGCGTACAACGGCTCGTGGGCCGCGGCGGCGGCGGCCCTGACGGCAGCCATCGACACGGCAAGCAGCGCGTTGGCGCCGAGACGGCTCTTCGTCGGTGTGCCGTCGAGGGCAATCAGACGGGCGTCGATCGCACGCTGATCGAGCACCTGACCGTTCAGAGCCTGCGCGATCTCCCCGTTGATGTGGGCAACGGCCGTGCGCACGCCTTTTCCGAGGTACCGCCGCCGGTCGCCGTCGCGGAGCTCGAGCGCCTCCCGTTCCCCGGTGGAGGCGCCGGAAGGAACGGCGGCGCGGCCGAGCACGGCGCCGGCCCAGAGGTCCACTTCGACGGTTGGGTTGCCGCGGGAATCGAGAATTTCACGACCATGTACCCGGGTGATGTGCGCAGGCATGGCAGACGTCATACCCGCACGGCGCCGCCACGGTCGGCATCGGCTTCGGCGCGGAGCGCCTCTTCGGTAATGGAACCAATCAAGGGGTCGTCGTCGGCGGTGACCACCACGACGCCGCCTTCGGTCACCGTGTGCCGGCGACGGTCCTCGGCGTCGTCGAAGCCGATGAGCGCGCCACGAGGAATGAGCACGTCGCGGTCGACAATGGTGCGCCTGAGGTGAGCATGACGGCCCACGCGGACTCCGGGCATCAGAATGGACTGTTCGATCTCGCAGAAGCTGTGGACCCGAACGTTGGGACAGAGAATACTCCCGCTGACCCGGCTGCCGGAGACGATGCACCCGCTCGAAATCACCGAATCGAGCGCCTGCCCGCACCGGTGTCCCTGCTCCGCGAACACGAACTTCGCCGGCGGCGCCTGCGGCTGATACGTGCGCAACGGCCACTCCGGGTCGTACAGGTTGAACTCGGGGTTCACCTGGCACAGGTCCATGCTCGCCTCGAAGTACGCGTCCAGCGTTCCGATGTCGCGCCAGTACTTCGCCGCCTTCTTGTTCTCGTCGTAGAACCGGTAACAGAACACCGGCGCCGTGTGAATGAGCGACGGAATGATGTTCTTGCCGAAGTCGTGCTCGCTGCCGGGCCGAGCGGCATCTTCCTCGAGCGCACGCAC
>JBOGIR010000242.1:0-3702 GCA_050742335.1 Vicinamibacterales bacterium
CGCGCATCGTGCGCGCAAACCCGACGATCTCCGCCGGCCGCTCCCCTTTCATCACGAGGGCCGACAGCAGCGCCGCCAGCGACACAGACGGAGCGCGCCCGTCCATCACCTCGCGCATCGCGCCGGCCGCCTCGTCTTCGGTGAGGTCCTCGTGCCGCATCAGCTTTTCGAGGAGTGCTGTGAACATGCAGCTTTCACCCTAACGGGCCACAGAGGCACAGAGACACAGAGAGCCATTCCTCATGATGACCTCCGTGCCTCCGTGTCTCCGTGGCTCGTCTCATCGAAGGTCGCTCCAATCACAGCTCCAGGAAATTCTTCAAGATGCGCCGTCCCTCGTCGGTCAGCACCGACTCGGGATGAAACTGGACGCCGTGCACTGGATGCACGCGGTGCCGTACCGCCATGATGATGCCGTCCTCGCGCGTGCGCGCGGCGACTTCGAGATCGGCGGGAACGTCGGCGCCCGAAATGACCAGCGAATGGTAGCGTCCCGCCTGGAACGGCTCGGTGATGCCGCTGAAGACTCCTTTCCCGTCGTGCACCACCGTGGACGTCTTCCCGTGCATCGGCGTGGCCGCCCGGCAGACCGTGCCGCCGTACACGACGCCGATCGCCTGATGCCCGAGGCACACCCCAAGAATCGGCGTCCTGTGCCCGAGACGCCGGATGACGTCCGGCGTGATCCCCGCGTCTTCGGGCCGCCCCGGGCCGGGGGAAATGACGATTCGCTCCGGCTTCATCGCTTCCACCTCGTCCACGGTGACGTCGTCGTTGCGGTGCACGCGGATGTCCGCCCCAAGCTCTCCGAGGTACTGCACGAGGTTGTAGGTGAACGAATCGTAATTGTCGATGACCAGTAACATTCGTTACACCTGAATTGCAGACTGCGGATGGCAGCCTGTGGGCAGTAGGCTCCCAGTAGGCGGTAGGCAGTAGGCAGTAGGCAGTGGGCAGGACAGCATTAGAGACCCCTCTGCGCCAACTCGAGCGCTTGGATCACCGCCCGCGCCTTGTCGCGCGTTTCTTCGTACTCCGCCGCCGGATTCGAGTCGGCAACGATGCCGGCGCCCGCCTGGACGTACGCGCGGCCGTTCTCGATGACGACGGTCCTGATAGTGATGCAGAAATCGAGATTGCCGGCGAAATCGAGATAACCAACAGCGCCCGCATAGACCCCTCGCCGGCGGTTCTCCAGCTCGGCAACGATCTCCATGGCCCGCACCTTCGGCGCACCCGAGACCGTGCCGGCCGGAAAGCACGCAACCAGCGCGTCGAGCCGATCGTTCCGATCGGCAAGCTGTCCTTCGACAATTGATACCAGGTGCATCACGTGGGAGTACCGCTCGAGCGTCATGTACGTCGGCACTTTCACGGTGCCGTACGTCGATACGCGTCCGACATCGTTTCGCCCGAGATCGACCAGCATGACGTGTTCGGCCCGTTCCTTCTCGTTCCGCTTCAACTCGTCCGCGAGCCGGGCGTCCTCCTCCTCCGTGCGGCCACGCGGTCTCGTGCCCGCAATCGGGTGCGTCTCGATGCGGCGTCCCTCGACGCGGACCAGCATCTCGGGTGACGAGCCGACGATGGCGCGTGGCCCGATGCGCAGGAAATACATGTAGGGCGACGGGTTCACGTGGCGGAGTGCCCGGTACACCATGAACGGGTCGGCGTCGAAGCCGGTCTCGAACCGCTGCGACAACACCACCTGGTAGATGTCGCCCGCCGCGATGTACTCCTTCGCCGTCCGCACCATGTTCTCGAACGTTTCGCGGGGCACGTTGGATTGCAGATCGAGCGGCCGGCTCATCGCCGCGGCGGGTCGAGACAGCGTGCGATCGAGCTCGCGCTCGACGAAGTCGATCTTCGCGCGCGCGAACTGGTACAGCGACTCGAGGTTGTCATCTCCACTGATGCGCGCGTTGGCAATGATCAGGATCCGGTGCCGCACGTGGTCGAACGCGAGCACCGTGTCAAAAATCATGAAGCCCGCCTCGTCTTCGACCTCCACAGTCGGCTGCAGCTCCACCGGTTCGAACCAGGCTGCGGCGTCGTAGCCGAGGTACCCGACGGCGCCCCCGGTGAAGCGCGGCAACCCGGGAACGAACGGGGAATGAAGACCGGCCATCAGGTCGCGCAGCGCCCCGATGAACGGCTGTTCCGACTCCGAGGTCTCTCCGGCGCGCTCGACGATCGTCTTACCCGCGCGCGATCGCAGAATCAGGAACGGATCCTTCCCGAGAAATGAATACCGTCCAACCTGTTCGCCGCCTTCCACCGACTCGAGCAGGAACGCATGGTGCGAGTGCTCCGCGATCTTGAGAAACGCCGACACCGGTGTCAGAAGATCGGCCACGATCTCCTTGCAGACCGGCACGAACGTGCCGCGCTGCGCCAGTTCCCGGAACTCGTCGAAGGTGGTCACGCGCATCAGCTGATTCCTCTGCCTACACCGGAGCTCCGCTGTGGTGATGGTGGCGAAGCCCTGCGGAGGTCAGTCGGTCTAGACAGGCCACGGAGACACGGAGACGCGGAGCAGATAGATTCAAAATTCATATTTCCCTCCGTGCCTCCGTGCCTCCGTGGCTTGTCTCGGCGCGGCTTGTCTCGGCGTGGCCGGTCTCAGCGAACGCGGCGGCCCTCATCACACCCGCCGGAGGGCGTCGTCCGGTCCACCACTCGAACTGTCGCTCCGCCTGCGCCACAAGCATGATTAGCCCATCCAGTGTCCTCGCATTGACCGGCACGGGAACCCCTTCGACGTCGGTGTGCATCGCGTGCCACCCGTCGCCCTGCCGGCGCAGCGTATTCGCCGCCCCGGCCCGCCGCGTCAACTCGTCGGCGCCGTGCGACACTCGGAGCGCGTCCAGCTCGAACGGCATCGTGACGCTCGCTCCCGCGAGGCCCAGCCGGTCGGCGAACGTCAGGAAATCGTCGAAGTCGGCGGCAGGCAGCGGAACGCAGACAGCGTCGAGGCCCGCCGCTGCGAATGCGGCGTTGTGCATCGCCGGCGACACCGAGTGCATCACGTCGTCACCAACCACCCCGTAGATGGACGTGGCCGGTCTTATGCTCCGAAACCGAAACCGCTCGATCATCCGGGCCGCTGGCATCTGCCCCGGCGCCACGCTGTCGCCGCCGTATGTCCATCGCGACCCGAATCGCGCCGCGAGCAGTCGGCTCGGCACGCCCGCGTCGCCCATGCCGACCACCACAGCGTCGCCCGCCTTGGCAATGTCCAGGAGCGGCAGCGTGTCCGACAACCGGGTGGCGGTGATCGCCAGCTTGACGACGGCTGCGCCCGTCGCCCGCATCGCGCGGACTCGCGCGCACAGGTCGTCCGGGACGCCCGTGAAATCGTGCGACGAGATGACGACGCGCGGGGCGTGCGCGCGGATGAGGTCGTCGAAGCCCGCGCGCCACTCCACATCAACGTACTCGGCGCCGTACGCGAACGCCTCGGCCAGGAGTCGTCGCCGTTCCTCCTCGCTCCCGTCGAAGCGGCCACCCTCCCATGTCGGCCGACACGTCACGATCGTCGGGACGCGCCGGCCATGGAGCGCTCGCGCGACATCGAGGGCCGCTACGCCATCCAGGCGCAACTCCACCATGTCGGCGTCCCGGACGGCATCGCGTGCCGCCACCAGGTCCGCCATCGTTCCACCGCTCACCGTTTCGCACAGCCGCGAAGGGCTCATGAAA
>JBOGIR010000243.1:0-8673 GCA_050742335.1 Vicinamibacterales bacterium
ACGTACAACGTCGGCTCGCTTACACTCATCTCTGGGCGGGTTGTTGCGATCATCACAGCCTCCTTCTGGCTTTGAACACCCTAAGGAGCTTAATCGCGCGGCCCGCTCATAGTCTCTTCGTGGTTCAGTCAGAACGTTGCCCGCACGCCGAACTGCAGCATCCGCGGGAAGTACTGGACGCTGGGGCTGAAGGCGGGCTGCCCGAAGTTCGCGTTGCTGGCGTTCGTGACGTAGTTGCCGTAGTGCTCGTGGTTGAACAGATTGAACACCTCGACGATCCCGTCGACGGCCACGCGGCCGGCGAGCGGCACCCGCTGCTGGAGCCGCAGGTCCACCTTGTGAATCGGTTTCCCGACGAGGGAGTTGCGGGGCAGAATCGAGCCGTTGGCGAGCAGGCGCAGCTCGCCCTGGTTCGCGCCGGTCCCTCCTTCGCCGCGCCGGTCGACTCCGGTATCCACCCAGAACCGCTCGCCTGAGCCGAAGAAGTAGATCCCGCTCATCTGGAAGCCGCGGCCGGGGGCCCAGATGCCATTGAGGACGGCCCGGTGGCGCTGGTCGCCCGCCTGACCGAATCCCGGCGTGACCAGCCGGCCGGCGAAGCCATACTCCGCGCCCAGATCCTGCGCCAGCGGGAAGTCGATCGACCGCCGCGCCACCACACCGTCGGCGCCCAGATACCACTGCGGCCGGATCGGCTTCGCGTCGCGGAAGTACGACAGCGTGTAGGTCCCGGTAGCCTGCCATCGGCGGCTGAACCGCTTGGTGAGCGTGAGGTCCATGCCGTGATAGTTCGACCAGCCTTCCAGAAACTCGAAGTAGACCTGCCCCCACTCGGGGAAGGGGCGGCGGCTCACGTCGGTGAACGGGTAGTTGGCGCCTGTGGCCGCGTTGTAGCCCAGGTTCGCCTGGAGCGCCTGCTCCTCGCCGCGCCCACCCGTGTAGACGTAGTTCGCCTCGAACGACATATCCGCACCGATCTGCCGCTGGACGCCCACGGAGGCCTGATGGCTGTAGGAGGTCTGGCGCCCGGGGTAGCTGATTTCAGTGGTCACGGAACGAACGGTGCAAGGCGGGTTCCCGCGGAAGCCCTGCGCGCGCCACCGCTCGAACAGCGTTGTGTTGAGGTCGCAGGCGTTCTGCAGCGCCTGGGCCTCCGTGGGCTTGGGACCTCCTCCCCACTCGCCCTCGCCGCTTCGCCCGGGGCCGAACCAGTTCGGGACGAAATCGGGGCGGCCGTCGTTGAAGATCTGCATCTCGGTGCTGCTCGTGGACTCGAGGGTTTGCTGCACGCCGTCGTTGGGGGAGAACGCGAAGAACAGCCCGTATCCGCCCCTTAGCACCGTACGATCGTCGAGGCGGTAGTTGACCCCCACGCGCGGCGCGACGTTGTTGGTGTCGTGGGGCAGGTTGCCCGGCAGCCACGGCAGGAACTCGATCTTCTCGCCGTGCGCGTTGGAATCCAGGTCGTAGCGCACGCCCAGGTTGAGGGTCAGACGATCGCTCATCCGCCAGTCATCCTGCGCCCAGCCCCCGAAGACATGGCGGAGCACGTCGAAGCGGTACCCGCTATCCGACACGGCGTGGGAGACCCAGCGCGTGACCGGGGCCAGCGGCGCCAGGTTCCACGTCGAAGCGTCGTTCCACACAGGGAAGAGCGACTCGATGTTGGCCGGCAACGGGCCGCCCCGGGCGTCGATCTGGCCCATGCACCGGCGGCAGGAGGCGAAGTCGTTATAGAAACGGAGGTACTCGCCGCCCAGTTTCAGGTCGTGACGTCCCCATCCCTCATACGCCGTGGTGAAGTCGTCGCGAACCGACTGCGTCCGCTGCACCACGTCGTTGTTGAGCAGGAACCCAATGGTGTAGCCGGGCAGGACCACGCTCACCGAATTGCCGAGCCCGACGGGGTGAAACGGAAAGGGCCCGCCCTTCCACCGCACGGCGGGCTGGATTTCCTGGCGGAAGCCGGTGACGCCCGCCCTGATCTCGTTCACGGCCCGATTGCTCAACACCTGTGTGAACGACCCGAAGTACTGCGGAGCGAGTTGATCGCGCGAGCCGCCGTTGGCAGGATGGACGACGGCACTCCCTCCGGCGATGTCGTAGTACACGTTCTTGTAGACCGATCCGCGCACCGAGAGCCGCGTCTGGGGCGTGAACTGGTAGTCCAGCCGGCCGAGGAACTGGTGCGTCCGGAGCGCGAACTCCTGAGTGACGTTGAAGCTCGGATACGGACTCGTGTAGAAGAAGGTCTGCGGCTGATGCTCGTAGCCGTAGCTGGTGAAGAAGTGGATCTTGTCTCGCACGATCGGGCCGCCGTAGGTCCCGCTCATCTGCTGGTCCGAATAGGGCAGGACGCGCTTCTCGAGGAAGTCTTTGGCGTTGAATTTGTCGCTGCGGAAGTAGCCGGCCAGCGTGCCCGCGTATGTGTTCGTCCCCGACTTGGTGACGGCGTTCACCACCATGCCCATCGAGCGCCCCTGCGTGGCGTCGAAGCGGTTGGCGATCACCTCGAACTCCGCGATCGCATCCCGGTTGAAACTCGGCTGCTGCAGGTCGGTATTCGAATGCCAGGTGCTCGTCACATCCTGGCCGTCGAGGTTGGTCTGCGCGTAGCTCTGGCGGAGCTGCACGAGCCCGCCCGCCTCGTTCCGCCGCGCCCCCGGCGCCAGCAGCGTCAGGTCCATCCAGTTGCGGCCGTTGAGCGGCAGCTCCTGCATCTGCCGCGGATCGATGTTGGCGCCCACGGTGGACGTGGTCACGTCGACCAGCGGCGGCTCGCCAGTGACCGTCACGGTCTCCTGCACCGCCGACGGTGCCATCTGGAGGTTCACGACGACGATCTGGCCGATGAGGATCTGGAGGCTCCGATTCACGGGGGTGAAGCCGGATAGCTCCGCCGCGATTCGGTAACCGCCGACGCGCACCGGCAGCCGGAACTCGCCGCGGTCGTCGGTGACGGCCGTGAATGTGTTCCCGCTGGCTTCGTGGATCGCCGTAAGGGTCACGCCCGGCAGGACGCCGCCGGTCGAGTCGGTAATTGCACCGGTGAACGTGGCTTCCTGAGCGGAGGCAGCCACCGGCATGATCAGGAGCGCAAGGGTTACCAGGAACCGCGAAGTTGACGCCGATCTCATGACGACCTCCTTGTATTAGTGCCAAGAGGTCCGATGAAGACTGGTCGCGCCCTGGATGAATTTGAGAGGGTGGCATTCTAGCGCCGGCGTGTCAGGCTTGCAAGGCGCGTTCGGACACCGTGTTCGGACACCGCCGTCGACACCGCCGTCGACGCGCCGTTGACAGTCACAGAGGCCAGGTATAGGCTCCAGCCGGAAGTCGTGCCCCACTCTAGACGACGGTTTATCGTTGATACGCTTGGCGTGGCGATAGCGCTGGCCGCGAGCCGGTCGGTCGCGTCTGCGGCGCAGACGACAGCCGCCTCACGCGGCGGGCCGCGCCGGGTGGATTTCCACCATCACTTCGTGCCGCCCCGTCACCTCGAAGCGATCCTCGCCCAGCGGGAGAGCGGTCGCACACCACAATGGTCGCCGGAGATTTCTCTCGGCGAAATGGACAAGAACGGAATCGCCACGTCCATCTGCTCGCTCGTGCAGCCTGGCGTCTGGCTGGGCGGCGTCGAGAACTCGCGCAGGCTGGCGCGCGAGTGCAACGAGTACGGCGCGCGGATGGTGGCCGACCATCCGGGCCGGTTCGGCTTCTTTGCGGCCATTCCGCTTCCCGACCCCGAAGGGAGCCTTCGCGAGATCGAGTACGCGCTCGGCACGCTGAAGGCCGACGGGATCGGTCTGATGACGAGCTTCGAGGACAAGTACCTCGGCGACCCGGCGTTCGCGCCCGTCTACGAGGAGCTGAATCGCCGGCAGGCGATCGTGTACGTGCACCCCACGCAGCCGCAATGCTGCACGGGACTCGTGCCGGGAGTCACGGTGTCCACCATTGAATATGCCACCGACACGAGCCGCACAATTGCCAGTCTGGTGTACAGCGGAACGGCAGCGAAGTTCCCGAACATCCGTTTCGTGTTCTCCCACGGCGGCGGCACGATGCCGTTTCTGCTCGGCCGGTTCGAGCGTCTGGCGATAGAAAGAAAGGACGCGTGGCTGACCGCGGGTGCGGCCCCGCAGCTGAGGAAGTTCTATTACGAGATCGCTCAGGCCAACCATTCGGGAGCGCTCGACGCCCTGCTGGCGCTGGTTCCGCTGTCGAACGTGCTCTTCGGAACCGACTACCCGCTGCGTCCGGCGTCGGAAGCGGTCGACGGTCTTGCGTCCTACACGTTCACCGACGCCCAGCGGCGTGCCGTCAATCGCGACAACGCCGAGCGTCTCGTTCCGAGATTGAGGGTGTAGGAAGCCTGTCACTCTTTTTTCACGCCACCAACCTGATCCGCGGGTTTACAGTCGGGATGTGGACCTCACGCTTCGGGCGCTGAACCGATTCGGTCTTGGCGCGCGCACGGGCGAATCCCGTACGATGAGCGACCCGCGCGTGTGGCTGCGCGCGCAGCTCGAGGGCGGCCCGCCGGCGCTGAAGGCGCCCAGCCAGGCGTCTCCCGCCGCCATCACCGACGCCATTCGCGCCTTCCGTCAGGCGGGGCAGCGCGACCCGCAGCAGCGGCAGGCCGCACGGCGACGGCTGATCGAGATTGCCTCCACCGAGGCTCGCGCGGCCCTGCAAGAGCGCGTCACGAGCAGCCGCCCGTTCGTCGAACGTCTGGTGGCGTTCTGGTCGAACCACCTGTGCGTGTCGATCGCCGCAAAGATCCTGGTGGCGCCGTTCGCGGGCAGTTACGAGCGCGACGCCATCCGCCCCCACGTGCTGGGCCGGTTCGAGGACATGGTGCTGGCCTCGGCGAAGCATCCTGCGATGCTGGTGTACCTCGACAACTTCCAGTCGATCGGCCCGGCCTCGCGCGCCGCCCAGCTCGCGCGGCGGCCGCAGGGCGCGCGGGGACTCAACGAGAACTACGCACGAGAGCTGCTGGAGCTGCACACCCTCGGCGTCAACGGCGGCTACACGCAGCAGGACGTGCAGGAGCTTGCGCGCGTACTGACTGGCTGGACGCTGAGCGGCCTGTTCGGCCCCGGGCGCGCGATGCGCCTGTCCGGGCCGCGCGGACGGTCGCAACAGGTTGCTTCGGATCGCGTGACCAGTGGCGACATCGGCTTTGCGTTTCAGGACGCGCTGCACGAGCCTGGTGCGAGAACGGTGCTTGGAACGCGATATCAGGACGACGGCGTAGCTCAGGGTGAGCACGTGATTGCCGACGTGTGCCGCCATCCATCCACCGCGCAGTTCGTGGCGGCGAAGCTCGTCACACACTTCGTCGCCGACGATCCTCCGGCCTCCGCCGTTGCGAAGATCGCCCGCGTGTTCCGCGAGAGCGACGGCGACCTCGCCGTTGTCTCTCGTGCGTTGATCGACCTGCCCGAGGCGTGGAGCGCGGACACTCGAAAATTCCGCCCCCCGCAAGAGTGGATCATCGCGGTGCTGCGCGCGTTCGACGTCGAGACAGTGGGCGACATGACGATCGGCGTCCTGCGCCAGCTCCGGCAGCCGCTCTGGTCGCCTCAGGCGCCGAAAGGGTTCGGCGACTCGACACAGGAGTGGGCCGACCCCGATGCTCTGTTGAACCGGGCCGAGCTTGCGCGCACGCTTGCGCGTCGCCTCGGCTTCCGAGACGACCCCCGCGCGCTGCTCGACGTCGTCGATGTTCCCGACGACGACCCGCTGCGAACGTTGCTGTCGGACCGCTCGATTCCCGCGACCGATCGCCTGGCGCTCGGCATTGCGGGACCGGCATTTCAGTGGAGGTGAGCATGAACCGCCGCAGGTTCATCAGGAACATGTGTTACAGCGGTCTCGCGACCTTCGCGCTTCCGCGCGTCACCTTCGCCCAGGTGCGTCACAGCGCGCGGCTGGTCTTCGTCCTGCTGCGTGGCGGATTCGATGGGCTGGCCACCGTGGTGCCATACGGCGACCCGCGCTATCAATCGCTGCGTGGCTCGCTCGCGTTTCAGGAGTCCGACCTGTTCGAGCTCAACGACCTGTTCGGACTCGCACCCGGTCTTGCTCCCTTCCGCGACGTATGGCAAAGCAACGAGCTGGTGGTGCTGCACGCCATGGCCATCCCGTTTCGGACGCGAAGCCATTTCGACGGCCAGGCCATCCTCGAGACCGGACTCGACCGTCCCGTGGGATCGTCGGATGGCTGGCTGAACCGGCTGCTGCAGGTGATGCCCGGCACACGATCGGGAATCGCTATTGCCGCCGGACTGCCACGGTCGATGAGCGGCTCGTTCGACGTGCAGACGTGGTCACCCGTACAACTCGGTGTCGTCGACGACGCATACCTCGAGAGGCTTGCCGTGCTGTATCGGGCCGACACCCTCCTGCACGGCCGCTTCGAGGCGGCGCTCCAGCAGCAGGACATGGTGGGCGAAGAACCGATGGCCGGCCGCAGCGCCCGGCGCGGCGGCATCGCGCCCATGATGCGCGCGGCCGGCCGCATCCTCCGTCAGGACGAAGGACCGAATATCGCCGCCGTCGAGTTCAGCGGATGGGACACGCACGCGAACCAGGGCCTGGCCGGAGGCGCGCTGGACCGCCTGCTCGGACAACTGGCTGAGGGGTTGATGGCGTTCCGTACCGATATGGGCTCCGCCTGGGCCAGCACGACCGTCGTTGTGATGACGGAGTTCGGGCGCACAGCGCGGCCGAATGGCACACGCGGCACCGACCATGGCACCGCCGGGGCGGGATTCGTGATGGGGCCGACCGTCGCCCGGTCGGCCGTCGTTTCCGACTGGCCAGGGCTCGGCGACGGTGCGCTGTTCGAAGGGCGTGATCTCAAGCCGACGCTCGACACACGTGCGGTGCTGAAGGCAGCAATCGCAGGCACCTTCGATCTGACGCCGGCCCAAGCGAACCGCGTGTTCCCAGGGTCAGATGCCGTGCGGGGTGCCTACGATCTCATGGGGTGACGCGGCACGCAGCGCGCCGACCCGCTGCGCCGGAAATCGATAGGCGCCCAGGCGCGACACGAGAAGGCTGGCGCAGACCAGCGCAACAGCCAGACCTGTGAGCGCGACGTTGTACGACCGCGTCATGTCGAAGCAGATCGCCATCAGCACAGGCCCGAACCCGGTGCCGAGCGTGAAGATCGCAAACAGGTAGCCGTACACTTCGCCATACGACCGCAGCCCGAAGTAGCGGCTGACGAGAAATCCGATCACGTCCACTTCTGCTCCCAACCCAAACCCGAGTGAGACGGCCGCGAGGACCGGCGCCGCACCGCCCGCGCCCGTCAGCAACAGCGAAATCGCCACCAGCGGCAGCAGAAACAGGATGGCAGCGACGCGCGGCGCAAAGAATCGATCCAGGAAATAGCCGGCGGCCAGACGTCCCGCAATCGTTGACAGGCCGACGGCAGACAGGGTGGCCGTGGCCCTGCCCACGTCGATGCCGCGGTCGATCAACATCGGCACCAGATGCCCGACGATGCCGTTGATCGTCGTGACGACGAGAAGCACGGCAGCAGCCAGCAGCCAGAAGGCCGACGATCTCACCGACTCGCTCACGCTGAGGCCGGGCTGCGCCGTGCGGCCCTCGTGGTCGATACGCGCGGCCGGGGGTTCGCGGACGAAGAGGGCAACGGCCGGAAAGGCGACGGCAACGGTCAGTGCACCGAGTGCCACGTAGGCGGCGCGCCATCCGTAGGCGTCGATCGCCCAACGCGCGAACTGCGGGACAACGGTTGCGCCGATGCCGATGCCGGCCATCGCGATCCCGAGCGCCAGGCCGCGGCGCTCGTCGAACCATGCCGTCACCGCCTTCGCGTACGCCGGCGGCGCCTGGCCGGTGCTGATCAGCCCGCAGAGGCCTGCCAGACCGATGAACACCACCGGCGACGGCGGCGTCAACGAGATGGCGGCTGTGGACAGCGCGAACAGGGGAATGAATGTCAGCGTGATGCGTCGAATCCCGTGACGGTCGATCGCGCGGCCCATGAATGGATACGCGACGGCCGCGAGCGTGTGCCCGACAAGGAGGGATGACGAGAAGGTGGCGCGGTCCCAGCCGAACTCCGCTGTGATGGGCCCGAGGAACAGCCCGAACGTGAAGAAGACGATGGGGCCGTTGGCGACCGTCAACCCGAGCATCGCCCCCAGCACGACCCACCATGGATTGCTGAATTTCGACATAGCAGGTACGGCTATCCCCAAGGACGCAGTGTCCGGCTTTAGGACCAGAAGATCACTCCAATCCCCGGGTTGTTAGTCCCGGAGCTCACTGGAGCTCAGTTGTGTCGATGATGATGAATCCCGAGTCCCGCCTTCGCTGAAGCTACGGCGGGCCGCCGAAGCCTTGGCGGAGGCTGGCCGGTGGCCGGACCGCGCTGCGAGGGCTTGAGCGGCCGCACCACGCCAGCTCCGTGAGACGCACCCCACCGCGCACAGTCCGCGCGGCGGGGGCCCCGCGCTGGCGGATTCCCTCAGCCTTCTCGCGCGGTCAGGCGAACCGTATCGGCCTGACCTCCATAGGGCTTCATCATCATCAACACAACCGATCTCCGGGTTCAGGTGCGCTTCAAGTTGAAGAACCGCTCAACATTGGCGGTGAAGATGTCGCGCTTCTCTTCTTCCGTGCACG
>JBOGIR010000244.1:0-12491 GCA_050742335.1 Vicinamibacterales bacterium
GCTAATATCGCTGGTCGCCATGTATCTGCCAGGCGAATAGGTCGGCTGAACCACCACGGGACCCATCATCGGTGCCATTCCTGGCATCGACATCGTCGCGCTCGCTTTCACCGTGCCCACATGGACAAGGCTGTTGTCGGATGTCGACCTGAACTCAATCGTGGCTGTGTTCTGTCCACGGCTCAGCGCCGCCTCCCGCGAAAGCAGGACGACGTCGAGACCGCCAGATCGGACCTTCGCCGCTTCTGTCTGATGCTCCGTTACGCCGCCGGATTGCCCGCAGGCGGCCGACAGGAGAGCCATCAGGAAAAGCGCAGCGGCCAGGGGACTCATGAGGGTTCCTCTCTTGCGAAGCGAACCGGCATGTAGCGGGTTCCGAAGCGCTCCGGCCATCGGCGACGGATGTCCTCTCCGATCGCAAACAGGCACGGAATGAGGAACAGGACGTAGATGGTGGAGCTGATCATCCCGCCGAAGGTCGGCGTGGCAATCGGTTTCGTGATATCCAGGCCCGATCCCGTGGCGAACATGATGGGCAGCAGGCCGAGCACCGTCGTGGCCACGGTCATCAGCTTGGGCCGCAGCCGCGCCGCCGACCCTTCGACAACGGCATCCATGTAGGACTGCTCCGCCGTCCTCCGCGCCAACGCCTCGCGAATGAACTCGATCATGATGATGCCGGTCTGGATGGCGACGGCGAAAAGCGAGACATAGCCGATGATGACGGCCGTGGTCATCGAATAGCCCAGCGCCCACTGGAGGAAGATGCCGCCGACGAGTGCGAACGGCGCGGACAGCATGATCAATGAACTGTCCGAGACAGACCTGAACGCCAGCAACAGTAGCGCGAACATGATGGCCAGCGTGATGGGGACGACCACCCGAAGCTTCGAGCGGGCGTCCTCGGCATACTGGTACAGTCCCGTCCATTCCATCGAGTACCCCGGCGGCACGGTCAGCCTGGTTCGGAGATACTCCCGTGCCCGCTCGACGTACTCCGGGCCCGCGATGTCGCCCAGGTAGACATAGATGTACCCTGCCAGGTCACCGTTGTCGTTTCGGATCATCTCGGGCGCTTCACGCACGGCGACATCGGCGATGTCCCCAAGCGGCACGGATCGCCCGCCCTCCGTCACGACCGGCGTGTTCCGCACCTTGGCCAGCGTATCGATGTACTCGGGGGCATACTGGATGGCCAGCGGCACAATGGTCTTGTCGGGCTGCCTGATGCCGACGACGTTGTCTCCGCCAATCGCGAACCGCACGGTGGGCATCGCTTCGTCGACCGTCACGCCGTGCTCGGCCATCTGCTCGAGATCCAGTTGCGCATCCACGAAATAGCCGCGCGAGATGCGCTCGGCGATCACGGCCTGCGTCCCGGGGAACTGCTTGAGCAGGGCCTCGATCTTCTGCGCGATCTCCTCGACCACCGCCAGATCCTTCCCCTTCACTTTGATGCCAACCGGCGTCTGGATCCCCGTGTCCTGCATCATCACACGCGTGTTGATCGGCTGTGTCCAGCTGTTGACGTAGCCGACGATCTGCATCGCCTGGTTCATCTCGGCGACAAGCTTGTCCTTGGTCATCCCGGCGCGCCACTGCGACCGGGGCTTGAGCGTCACCGTCGTCTCGATCATCTCGACCGGGGCGGGATCGGTGGCGGTGTCGGCGCGACCGAGCTTCCCGAAGACGCGCTCGACCTCGGGAAACGCCTTCAGCTTCCTGTCCATCTGTTGGACAATCCACCCGGCCTCTCGCGACGGCAGCCCCGGCAGCGTCGTCGGCATGTAGAGGATGGAACCTTCCTCCATCTCGGGCATGTAATCCTTCTGGAAGCCGGTCATCAACACGGCTGCGACTATCAGCAGTGCCGTGCTCACGCCGACGAAGGCGTATCGGTGCCGAATCGCCCGGGTCAGCGCCCGGCGATAGCCCCGGACGAAGGCGCTCTCGCGAGGAGCGGCTGGCGCCGGCACCCCGCGCTTGAAGACCCACACGATCACGGCGGGCAGCAGGAACAACGTCAACAGCGTCGAGAACGCCATCGCGAACGTCTTGCTGAAGGCGAGGGGATTGAACAGGCGCCCTTCCCGTTCGCCGAGGAAAAAGATCGGCAGGAACGACGTCACGATGATGAGCATCGAGAACAGCAGCGGCCTGGTCATCGTGGCTGTCGAGCGGATGATCGTGTGCATCCGCTCGGCCGTCGTCACATTGCCCCGCCTGGCGAGCTCTGCCGTACAGTTCTCGACGATGACGATCGTCGCGTCGGCCATCTCGCCAATCGCGATCGCCAGGCCGGCCAGCGCGAACAGGTTGATGGTCTGATCGAACGCAGCGAGCGGCAGTGCCGTGAACAGCGTGCCGAACAGCAGCACGCACACAGGGGCCACCGCGGCCCGAATGTTTCGCAGCGCCACGGCAATCACGACAATGACGACGATCAACTCGTAGACGATCGCCCGGAGGAAGTTCGAGAGCGTCTCCCAGATCAGCGAGGAGCGGTCGTAGGTCGTGACCACGCCGACGCCTTCCGGCAGCGACGTGGTGACCTGTTCCAGCCTCTGCTGCAACGCCCGCGTCACGGCCAGGACGTTCCGGCCCTGTTCCATGATGGCGATGCCACCAACCACCTCGCCGGCGCCGTCGAGATCGGCGATGCCACGGCGCAGGTCGTAGCCGACCTGCAGGTACCCGACGTCTTTCAGGTGCACGGGTTGTCCGGCCTTGTCCCGGCCGATGACAAGGAACTCGAACTTGTCCAGGTTCCCGGTGCTGACGCTCCCGCGGAGCTGGTACTCGCGGTTCGTCACCTCGATGGTGCGGCCGCCGGCCTCCTGAAACGCGCCCTGAACGGACGACAGCACCTGCCGCAACGAAACGCCTCGCTCGCTGAGCAGAGGCGGAAACAGCTTCACCTGGAACTGCTTCTCGAGCCCTCCGACGGAGGCAACGTCGGCTATTCCCGGGGTTGACTCCAGCGCAGGCTCGACCAGGCTCTGATTGAGCAGCCGCAGCTCGCGCAAATCGTGTGTCCCTTTGCGATCCACGAGCGCGTACTGGTAAATCCAGCCCATGCTGCTGGCGTTGGGACCAATCGTGACGTTGGCATCCGTGGGCAACTGCGATCGGATGGCGTTGAGGCGATCGGTCGCGAACTGTCGTACCGCAGCCCGGCGGCCCGAATCTCGCAGGATGACGTAAATGAACGAGTACCCCATGTGCGAGGTACCGCGAATCGACTGAATGTCCGGGAAGCCTGCCAGCGCACTGATGATCGGTTCGGTGACCTCGGTTTCAATCACCTGCGGGCTGCGCGGCCATTTCGTGTAGATGATGACCTGCGGGTCGGAGATGTCGGGGATGGCATCGAGGGCGGCCGTGCGGAGCGCATAGGCGCTGAGGGCAATCAGCACGGCCACCAGACACCACACGATCCAGCGGAATCTGATGACGTGCTCGATGATGGCCGTGATCATGGATGAAACCTGTCAAGTGGAACGTTCCACTGTCCACTTACTTTTCCACTTCCTCCACTTGTTTCAGGACCCCTTGAGCTTGTGCTCGGCGTCGATGAAAAAACTGCCGAAGGTCACAACTTGCTCACCAGGTTTCAATCCGGACAGCACTTGCGTGTACAGCTCACCCTGGACGCCGAGCTGAATCTCCCTCGGCGCGTAGCGACCTTGTTGCTCCTGGACGTATACCACTTGCCTGCCGTCTGTCTCGATGATTGCTTCGTTCGGCACGGAGAGAAACTCGCCGCGTTCCGTGACGATCTCCAGGATATACCGCACACTGTCCTGATGGCCTGGTCCGGCCAGGATGGCGGTGACCATCACGCCGTCACGTCCTTGTTCGATTCTCGCGACCCTGGCCAGGTACATCGACGCCCGCGACTCCAGTGAAAAGGCCCGGACACGCTGGTCAATCTTCACAAACGCCCCCTCTGCCGAGGGCACGAAGGCGGCCACGGTCCTGCGCGCGCCGTCGACGACACCAGCCGTTCGTACCCAGATCTGAATGGGTCGAACGGCTGCTTCCGTCAACGTGAGCGTGAGCTCGCTGGCCTGGGATTCCGTCACGGCCGTCGAGCGGTCGGGCGTGAGGCGGGTATGGTCACGCACGCTCTGGGCAAAGGCTCCAGTAGTGGCACACACGAGAACCGTGGTTGCCCAGCTGAGGAGGAAAAGACGAACGCGCATGCCGGCGGGCGGCCCGCAACTCAGTGACAGTAATTATCCTTGCTGGCCATGATGTGGGTACCCCAGGGGAAGAGGCCCACATTCCCGACCCGTTCGATCGCGTGCGTCCTGGCATCGATGATCACGATCTGGTGATTGGTCGATTCGGCCAGGTAGAGCTTCTCCTCGGCCACGTCGGTCGTCGCCGTCTCGAGCTGGATGTTCGAGCCGACCTTGATGCGTCCAGCCGGCTTCAGGCTCTGCATATCGTACACATAGACGAAGCCGCTCGTGGAGCTGATGACGAAGGCTTTGCCACCGGCGAAGTTGATGCCGGTCATGTCCGGTCCGGCTTCGAGCGTGGCGGCGACGCTGTTGGTGCGTGTGTCGATGATGGAGATCGTCTCGTCTCCGTTGTTCGCGGTGATGCCGTACCTGCCGTCGTGGCTCATGTAGATACGCCACGGATCCCGTCCGACCCGAATGGTCTTGATCACCCTGTCGTCCCGCGTATCGATCACGCCGACTACCGCCAGGTCGCTGTCCGCCGCGTACAGGTATCGTCCATCGATCGAAGGCGCGGCGATGTTGACGCCCTTGATTTCACCGAGGTACTTGTCCGGGTCGAGCTTCGCCGTGCCGGGCACGGGCGCTATCTGGATCTTCTTCAGCAGCTCGTGGCGCTTCACATCGATCACACCCACCCAGTGCGCGCCGTAGTTGCCGATATACGCTTTCGAGCCGTCAGGCAGGAACGTGACGTTGAGCGGTTCGGCGAAGCCGAGGATCGTCTTGATCTTGCTCAGCGACTGCATGTCGACCACCGAGATCGAGTCGCCGTCGGGATTGCCCTGATAGTACCAGCGGCTGTCCGGCGAGAACGCCAGGTGTTCCGGCGCGATGTCGGTCGGAATGACCTTCACCAGCTGCAGCGTCCGGGTGTCGATGATGTAGGCCTTGTTCGCCCGCGTGCCGCCGGTGACGACGTAGCGGCCGTCCGGCGACATCATCACCATGTGAGGGTTCACGTTGTTCCCGAGGAACACATTCCCCACCATCTTGCGGGTCTTGATATCCATGAACCCGATGTCGTTCGAGTCGCGGTTCACGATCATGACCACCGACGCCGGGTCGGAGATCTTGACGCCCTGGGCGTGCAGGCCAGCAGCCACCGCCGCGAGACCCGCAATGATGAGAACGAGGCCAGCGATAACGCGTCGTCGTGGGTTAGACATGACACCTACTCCTAGCAGTCCGCCAAGATCCTAGAACGCTGCCTGGAACCGGATGCCCGGCAACAGGTATCCAAACTTGTTGTCTGCCTCGGGCTCGTCCAGTACATACGTGAGATTGAAGGAGAGACGCAGCCGATCGGTCAGCTGAAAGTTGTAGTAGCCTTCCGTCAGGTGCTCCTTCTCGCCGGAGGCCAGGTCCAGGTGCGCCCAGCCGATGCCCCATGTGTCCTGCGGGAAGAAAATGAGCCCGTTCTGAAATCCGACGCCCGCGCTGTAGAAGCGATCGTCTCCACCATCGACTTCCTGAGTGCCGTAACGCCCGAACAGCCCGACGGAATTCGTGAGCTTTTGATCGAGGCTCACGCCTGTGCCCTTGCGCAACTGGTCCGGCGCCGTGTTGTCGGTCCGGAACCAGAGCCGGTAGCTCCCTTCCGGGAGCGCGAACGGCGTGAACGTGTAGCCGACCTCGCTCAAGGTATACATCGAATCCGAGAGGTTGCTCGCCTCGTTGTTGCTCTGCTGCAGACCGAACTTGAGCCGGAAGCCGGTCTTGGCATCGAACTCGGCGGCGACGCCCGTGCCGTTGCTGGCCAGTCCAAGCATCTGGTTGTTCACCAGTGCGTCGCTCAGGAACTGTGTGCTCTCGTCGTTGGCGAGCGCGTTGGCATCGAAGTAGTTGGTCAAGTCCAGCCGTCCGGCGGTGAGTGCCAACCGCTGACCGAAAAGCTCGGTTCGAAGCCAGACCTCGCGAAGGTTCAGCGCGTTCTGAGTCTCGAGACGCGCCGTGTACCCGTTGAGCAGGGTCAGCGTCGGAATCTCGGCGTCGGGCGGTGAGCCGCTCAAGGCCACTACGTCGGCGAAGAAGATCGTGTATTGCGCGAGCTTGGCGGTGAAGAACAGATCGGCCGAAGCCAGCGCGTACGCGTTGCCGCTCTCGCCCAGGGTGCCTCTCGTGCGCCCCGCGCCCTGCGTGACCGTCGCGGCATCGATGCCGAGTGCGACGCTCTGCTCGTCTGCGGCCGCAAGCGCCTCTTCGATCTTTTCATTGATCGTCTGCCGGCGAAACACGCGCTCTCGCTGGTAGGTCACGGTCGGCTCGACTCCTGGAATCGGCTCGTCCTGCTCGCCGCCGTTCTCATCCACATACACCTCGACGCGCCTCACGCGGGTCTCGGGGTCCGACAACACCGTGCTCGACTCCAAATCGCTGATCCGCTGCTCGAGCGTCGCGATCTTCTGCAGCAGCTCCTGGCGATCCGCCTCTGCGGCTTCGGCCGCGGTCGCGGCGTCCATCCTGATGTCCAGCGGCTGCGACGAATCGGCGGCGACCTCCACGCCGCGCCGCCTGAAGGCGGTCACCCCTGCCGATGCAATCGAGACGGTGTACTTCCCCACCGGGAGCGCGCCGAACGCGTAGGCGCCCTGCGGATCGGTGACGGCGGTGAACTGCGCGCCATTGTCGTCGTTCACGGCCATCACCGTCGCACTTGCGACCGGTGCGCCACTCGCATTACTGACCCTGCCCTGAACCGCTCCTCGATGATCCGCCATGTTCATCTGTGCCGGCATGGCCGGCGTTTGCGCGGCGGCAGCTCCGCACCAGGCGCCCACTACCACGGCGGCGGCTAGTCCGATCAACCGATTGGCTACATCGCGTGACACCCGACACCTCATCGCGCCTTCCTCTCCCTGGCCCTACCAGAAAAACGAGATTACAGTCGGGCTAATCATATTGCCGGCCGATGGCCATCGATCTGAAGATTGCCTGAAGTCTTGTTCAGAAATCGGCCCACAGTGGCCGCCACCGGCCTCCTGTACCACTCCGCCGGGATCATAACCAGTCAAGGGCCTGCCCCTTGATATCCCGGTGAAGATTGCCCTTGACTGGTTGTAGAGGTGATGGATCAGGATCTCGCCGCGCATGCCCGGCGGGCGCGCCACACGTCGAGTTACTTGGCTCGACTGCTCAGTCCCTGTGCGAGGGTCTGCACTTTGTACACCGCGCCGGCGCCCACCATGTACAACGTCCTCTTGCCAGGCCCCGCAAACGCGACGTTCTGCGGCTTCCGCAACGTGAACGACTCGGCACCCCAGATCGCCGGGATCGTGCCAAGGTGCTCGCCCTTCGGGCTGAAGACCTCGACGCCGAGGTTCGTCGCTACGTAGACGCGACCGTCGCTGTCGACCGTAATGCCGTCAGCGCCGTTGTCCTCGGCAATCAGCGGATCCTTGTGCCCCCGCACCGTCAGGCTCTTGTACTTCGCGAAGTTGCGGCGGTTCATCAGCGTGCCATTCGGCTGCACGTCGAACGCCAGCAGATACTCGCCGTCCTTGTCGTTGGCGTAGAGCGTCTTCTCATCGGGGCTCAGGATGACGCCATTCGGATTTGGGATCCCCTCGATGACCTTGATGACCCGGCCGCCGGCCGGCAGGTAGTACACACCGGCCGCGTCCGTGAAGTAGATCCCGTCGCGCCGGTCGATGACCAGATCGTTGAGCCGGCTGAAGGGCTTCCCGCCGTAGCTGTCGGCGAGCACGGCCTCGCTGCCCAATGGATGCAGCACGCCGACCTTCTCGTTGCCGGGCGGCCGCTGCACCGAGATCAGGCGGCCTTTCGAGTCGAATCCCAGGCCGTTCGACGCGTTCGAGGGTGCCACGAATGTCGAAATGCCGCCACGCGGGTCGATCCTGACGATGCTGTCGGCTTCGGTGAAGAGCAGGCTGCCGTCCGGCATGCCGACGGGCCCCTCGGTGCGCCTGAAACCACCGTTGACGAGATCGATTCGCGTGCCGGCGGCAACGACGCCGGGGATGGCCGGCGTGACGAGATTGGTGGGCGGCGGCAGGCGTGGTGGTCCCTGCGCGAACGCACCGAGGCCCGGCAGCGCTCCAACAAGCCACAGAGACACAGAGACGCAGAGCAAGCTAGTGAAAGACGTCCTCGTGTCTCCGCGTGTCCGCCGTAGCCTCGGCGAAGGCGGATGACTCTGTGGCCGGTGACTCTATAGCCCGTTGCCATGTGACCCGTGACTCTGTGGCGCCTTGGCATCTGGCGCCTCCTACCGGTTTCCCTGCGATTGCTGGTCGACCAGCTTCCTGAAGTGCTCCGCGTTCTGCTCGTTCGTACAGGTAGTGTTCGAGCAGATGGTCGTCATCCTGCGCCAGCGAGCGCAGGCTTTAAGCCTGCGCGCTACACTACTGCCTACCGCTTACCGCCTACCGCCTACTGCCTACTGCCTACTGCCTACCCGCCTACCGCCTACCGCCTACCGCCTACCGCCTACCGCCTACCGCCTACCGCCTACCGCCTACCGCCTAGAACGCATACTTCACTCCCAGCTGGATAATCCGCGGGGCGCCCGCCTGCGTCGTGATGCGGCCGAACTGTCCGGAGTTGATATTGGCGATGGTCCCGCCGGCGGCTTGATCCATACCGGGGTCGCCCCAGTTGAACGTATTGAACAGATTGAACGTCTCGAGACGAAGCTCCAGCACCTGCATGCTCGCCACGCTCATCTGGCGAGACACCGCCAGATCCACACTCCAGAAATGGGGACCCACGAAGGCGTTCCGCTTCACGTTCCCGTACGTCCCCGGCTCCGGCTGGGCGAACGCAGCGCGGTTGAAATAGTTCGTCAGCGTTCGCCGCTGCGGATAGACGTCGTCGCTGATCTGGTTCGGCCGCTGGTCCCGCTGCCCGGTGAACGCGTTGTCGATCCCGGTGGTGACGTTCATGCGGTTGCCCGACCGGGCGTTGAGAATGCCGGTGACGCGCCAGCGCGAGGCCAGCGCGCCCATCACGCCGCTGCCGACGTCGGTCACCTCGTACCCGGCGGTCAGCGTCGCAAGGTGCCTCCGATCCTGATCGCAGTAGCCTTCGTCGAACGTCGGGTCGTACGGGTTCGTGTATCCGGAGCTGATCTGGTTCCACGTGTTCGGCGTGTCCGTGCCGATGCAGCGCGATACCGTGTAGTTGGCGTTCAGGCTGATTCCCCGCACGGCGCGCCGCTGCGCCGACAGCTTCAGCCCGTGGTACTCCTGATATCCGACGTCGTCGTTGAGATCGACCGCACCAATGAGCGCGGCTTCCCGTGGATTCTCCTGGTACAGCGCGCGCCGCACGTCCAGGTTGGCGTTGGTCGAGCAGACCGGATAGGACCGGCCGTCCCGCAGCGTGCAGGGGCCGAGCCCCATGAAGAGGCCCGGGTTGTAGGCCGTCTGCGACCATAGTCGATCCGCGTAGTTGCCGAGGTAGCTCACCGCAACGCCCCAGGTCGTGCCGAGCTGCCGCTCCAGCGTGACGTTCCAGTTCTGCACGCGCGGGGAGTTGATGTCGGGGTTCATGGTGCCGAAAGCGCCGAACGACGGATACGCCGTGTCGCGGTTCGTCACGATCGGATGGGGATCGCCGCCCAGATGCCCGTACGGATCGTCCATGCGTCCCGGAGGATCGGTGATGAGCGACCGGTTGCCGAACGGCGGCGCCGCAGAGTTGATCTGGTGATAGTCGCCCGCCATGAAGTCGTACGCCAGCGCGTACGACGCGCGCACCGCCATGCGGCCATCGCCGGTGACGTCCCACGCGACCCCCAGCCGCGGCGAGATGTCCCACCAGCGCTTGTAGAGGCCGGTCCGTCCCGGCGGGAAACCATCATCACCGGGGTACATGAGACCGGCGGGAGCGTTGACGAACACGCTGCTCTTGGTGCCGCGGCGGAAACGCTCGATGTCGAAGATGTAGACGGCGTTGTTGTCGACGCTCGTGCCGAGGTAGGGCTCCCACCGCAGGCCGAGGTTGAACGTCAGCCGGTCGGTCGCGCGCCACGTATCCTGCGCGTACAACCCGAGATACCAGCTGTGCACCGGCAGATCCTGCTGCGCACCATGCTCCACCGTCGTGACGCGGCCGAGCAGCAGATCCGCCAGGCCCAGCCCCGTGTGGCGGCCGTCGACGATCCAGGTGCCGGCCGCGCGCGACGAGGACAGCACGTGGCCACGCCAGTACCTGACATTGCCGCCGATGCCGAACTGATGGCGGCCGCGCACGAGCGTGAAGTCGTCTACGACATTGTAGGAGTCATTCAGGTACGTCGCCTTTGTCGCGCCGGCCGGAAAGTTGAAAGCGCCCGTCACGTTGATCGGCATCTGACCTCGAAGGTACGGATACATCTTGATGCCGAGGTCGGCCGGATCGAAGTACGGCGTGTTGAACCGCCGCAGCGTCGTCTTGTTGTACGCCACCCGAATCGAGTTCACGACGGTGGGCCCGAAGACCATCGTGTCGCCGAGCGTCAGCATGTGGGCCATGTTGTCGAGGCCTGGGACTGAACCCGGTAGTGGGATGGCTTTGAGCACGTTGTCGCCCTCGCCCTGGTAGGGCGGCGTCTTCTTGATGAACACGTTCATGTAGCGGGCGAACACCGTATGGTCGGCGCTCCACTGGAAGTCGATCCGCCCGATGGCCTGGCCGTCGTTGCTGTCGTCCGCGGTCTGGTAGGTGATCTGGCCGCATGGGTCCGTCGTCGATGGCAGCTTGCTGGCGAGCTTCAGCGCGGCCGGGCTGAAGAGCGCGGGATTGATGCGGTTGTTGACGAATCCGCCGCCGAGGTTGACCTGTCTGCCGCCGGTGCAGGCGGGCGAGGCGAACGTCGTGAAGTCGCCGGCGAGCATGGCGGGCGTGGGCACCCAGGCAATCTGGTCGGCCGGCCGGAAGCGCAGCACCGTGCCCTGATAGCCACCGAAGAAGAAGAGGCGGTCGCGTGCGATCGGCCCGCCGACCGTGCCGCCAAACTGATTGCGGAGCAGCCCGTCGTTCTGGCGAGTGCCATCAGGACCGATGGTGGCAAACGGGCTCGTGGCGTTGAGGCCGCGGTGGCGGAGGAACTCGAATCCGTTGCCGTGAAACGCATTGGTGCCCGACTTCGTGATCGCGTTCACCGATGCCGCTGCGTGCATCCCGTTCTGGGCTGTCAGGCCGCTCGTGGCGACTCGAAATTCCTGCAGCGCGTCGGGAAATGGCAGCGGCAGGTTGACGTTGCTCTGGGGGCTGTTATGTGACGCGCCGTCGAGCACATATCCGACCCCGATGGGCAGGCCGCCGGCGACCGAGATCGTCACACCGCCGGGGAAGGTTCGAGCGCTCGCGACGCCCGACTGGACTGCCGCGCCGACAATCAGGACGAGTTCAGCCGCGTTGCGTCCGTTGAGCGGCAGCTCCAGGATGCGCTCGTTCTCGACCACGGCGCTGATGCCGGCGCTCTGCACGTCGACGAGCGGCGCCGCGGCTTCGACCGAGACGGTCTCCTCGAGGCTGCCGATCGCCAGCGCCACATTGATCTCCGGTGTGGCGGCTACCTGCAGGACGATGCCCGTCTGCACGTACGTGCGGAACCCCTGGAGCATCGCTTCCAACCGATAGGGACCAGTTGGAAGGTTCGGCAGCACGTACGTGCCGTTCTCGTTCGTTACGACGGTGCGCGCGAGCCCGGTGTCGGTTTGTGTCGCCGTCACAGTGACGCCCGGCAGCACGGCGTTGCTTTCGTCGGTGACGCGGCCGCTCAACTGGGCCGTGGAAAGCTGGGCAAGGGCGGACGCGGCGGAGAGAACGGAGACGACGCCAATCAGCAGAAACCGGTACACCGTCATAAGCTTCTCCTTGTGCGGGAGGATACTACCAGAGCGGGCGGGCAGATGTCGCGAACCCGTGGGGTTCGCGCGCCCCACGAACTTCTTGCTCTAGAACCCTTGAACGCCCGAAACTTGACGCGATGAGTCAAGTTTCAGGGCGCGCAAGTGACCTGGCGGGGCGCGGCTTGCCGCGACCTACTAGAACGTGTACTTGAACCCGAGCTGGATGATGCGCGGCAACCCCTGCTGCGTGGTGACGCGGCCGAACGTCCCCGCGTTGAACTTGCCCTGCCACCCACCGGCCGTCAGTTCGGTGCCGGGAACGCCCCAGTTGAACGTGTTGAACAGATTGAACGCCTCGAGCCGCAGCTCCAGGTTCTGGGTCGAGAAGAGCCCAATCTGGCGCGAGATCGCGAGGTCCACGCTCCAGAAGCCGGGGCCCGTC
>JBOGIR010000245.1:0-2537 GCA_050742335.1 Vicinamibacterales bacterium
GGCCGAAAGTCACGATGTCAGCGGCCTGCGGGAACCGGGAGGAAGGTATGGTGGGCGCGGATGGAATCGAACCATCGACCCCCCGCGTGTGAAGCGGATGCTCTACCGCTGAGCCACGCGCCCAGGAAGGCTCAGTCTAGCACAGGGGGATCGGCGAGGCGGTCGGCACGGCGGCCTCGGATCACTGGCGCGTGGCTTCGAGACGCATCACGCGTCGATCGAGCGCGGCAATGTCAGCTCTCAGCTCGATGCGGAGGTCGTCGATCCGGCGGTGCAGCCCGACCTGGCCTTCTGCCAGGAGACGAATGTCGTCGCGCAGACTTTCGGCTACGACATCGAAATGGCGCCGGGTCCGATCGCCCTCTTCCCGTATCAGCTGGAACATCTCGTCGCGCGTTGTCACCAGCGCGGCGTACATCTCCTCGCGCGTTGGGTACGGAACGAGCGCGGCGCGGATCTCGTCGCGCATCTCCTCGCGCGTTGGGTACGGGGCGAGCGCGGCACGGATCTCGTGGCGCATCTCCTCGCGCGTCGGGAACGGCGCGAGCGCGGTGCGAATCTCCGCGCGCACCTCCTCACGCGTCGGGTACGGGGTCAGGGCGGTGCGCACGTCCGCGCGTATTTCATCGCGCGTTGCGAACGGCGCGAGGGCCTCCCGTAGATCCTCCTTGGTCACGTAATCCATACGACGACATCCTCTCCGGAACGGACGCCGCGTCCGCCGAGAGGACGCCCGATCCTACCATCGTCGTTGGCATGATTCGCGCCCGGTGCAATGCGATGAGAAATGGCCGAAAACGGCCGACCGCGGGATCGGTGCTGCAAATTCTGCCTCGCCATCCCCGCGATCCTGGGGGCAGAAACGTCACCAAGCTGCATCGCGACGGGATCAATCCTTCGACCGGTTGGAAGCCGGACACCCTGTACTGGATCACGGTCCGCCTGAAGGCGGACACTACGTACGGATTGCATGACGGAGGGCGCCTACTCGGTTCCGTAAAGCCGGTCGCCGAAATCACCGAGGCCTGGCACGATGTACTTCTGGGCGTTCAGATGGTCGTCCACCACGGGCGTGTAGACCGGGACCTCCGGGTGATGGCGCTCGACGAGCGCCACGCCCTCCGGCGCCGCTACGATGCAGATCATGCGAATCATGCGCGCACCCGCGGCCTTGAGGAGATCGATGGCAGACACGGCGCTCCCGCCGGTTGCCAGCATCGGATCGATCATCAGCACGTAGCTGTTGGCGACCTCCGCCGGCAGCTTCGAGTAGTACTTCGAGGCGATCGCAGTGGCCTCGTCGCGCTGCAGTCCGATGTGGCCCACGCGTGCGGCGGGGAGCAGCTCGAGGACCGCGTCGAGCATCCCGAGCCCCGCGCGCAGAACGGGCACCACCACCACATCGCCGCGCACGACGTGCCCTTCCGCGGGGCCGAGCGGTGTGGTCACTGCGCCTGGTGTCGACGGCACGTCGCGAAGCGCCTCGGCGGCAAGGAGTACGCTGATGCGATTGGCAGCACGGCGAAACGCTGGCGGCCTGGTCCGCACGTCGCGCAGCTCGATGAGCGCGTCCTGAACGAGCGGATGGCGGACGATGTGAAGGGGCACCGCGCCTAATCATAGCTGCTGGCCGTCGGCCAAAGACTAAAGACTAGAGACCAAAGACCACGGTGACCGGGATCCGGGATCCGGGATCCGGAGATGGAGAGGAGCAGGAAGTAAGATTTCCGCTATGACGAGAGGGTTCTTTGTCGTCGGTGCAGCGGTGCTCCTCGGCGCGGTGCTGACGGTCGTCTGGAGCCAGACCGGCGGACAGCGAGAAGTGTCGCTCATCATCACTCATGGAACCGTCGTCACGATGGACGGGGCCGGCCGGACGATCGCAAACGGCGCCGTTGCCGTCGATGGCGCGGATATCGTGGCCGTCGATTCTGCCGAGGCAATCGAGCGGCAGTTCCGTACCGCCAACACCATCGACGCCGCCGACCAGGTCGTGATGCCGGGACTCGTCAACACGCACACGCACGCGCCGATGGTGTTGTACCGCGGGCTGGCCGACGACCTTGCCCTGATGGAGTGGTTGACGAACTACATATTTCCCGCGGAAGCGAAGACCGTGTCCCCGGAGTTCGTGCGCGCCGGCACGCGGCTCGCGGCGCTCGAGATGATTCAGTCGGGCACGACGACGTATGCCGACATGTACTACTTCGAGGAGGACGTCGCACGGGAAACCAGGGCGGCCGGACTTCGCGGCGTGCTCGGCCAGACGATCATCCAGTTTCCGGTCGCCGACGCGAAGACACCGGCGGACGCGCTGGCGCGCGCTGAGGCGTTCATCAAGGGGTTCAAGGGCGACGTGCTCATCACTCCGGCCGTGGCGCCCCACGCCATCTACACGCTCGACGAGTCTACGCTCAGGGCTGCGCGCGAGCTGTCGAGGCGGCACGGTGTGCCGACGTTGATTCATCTGGCTGAAACACGCGACGAGGTGAAAATCGCACAGGAACGCTTCAACGCATCGCCAGTCGGCTATCTGG
>JBOGIR010000246.1:0-2132 GCA_050742335.1 Vicinamibacterales bacterium
GTGGCCGCGGGTGGGGAAACCCGGCGACAGGACCCGAGGAGCGTCAACGCAACTGGTCTCCGAGACTAGCGCGTCGCCGTGTCCGCCGCCGCGTCGTACACGATCCTGCCGCCGACAATCGTCATCACCGACTTGATCGAATGAACGTCGTCGAGCGGCACGGTCAGATAGTCGCGATCGGCGATGAACATGTCCGCCAGCTTGCCAGCGGCGATCGAGCCCAGATCGTTTTCACGATTGAGGAAGTACGCGTTGTTCCGCGTGTGCGCCACCAGCGCATCTTCCCTGCCGATCGGGTACTTCATCGTCACCTTCCCCGCCCCCGCCCCCAGCAACTTGCCGGTGACCGCCCACCCGAGTGTCGTGAACGGGCGGTACTGGTTGACCTCGAACGCGTCGGTGCCGAAGCCCCAGTGGACACCACTGTCCTGGACCAACTTGAGGTTCGGCATGGCGTAGCCACGCTCACCGAAGCGCCGCACGAACGCCGCGCCGGCAATGACGCCGCGCGGGTGGATGGCCACCCACATGCCGAGCTTCCGTATCCGTTCGAGCTGGTTCGGCGTGACCTGTTCCATGTGCATGAACGTCCAGCGCTTCCCCCGGACGGGCACCTCGGCGGCAAACGCCTCGATCTGCTTGAGCTGCTCCTCGATGGTCCATTCCTGCGTCGTGTGGATCATGACGGCAATGCCCGCCTGCGCCACCGCCCTGGCCATGCGGCCCCACTCGTTCCACGTGGCGGCCGGAACGGTCGGCTTGGTGTCGTAGACATTGTCCGGCACGTTGACCAGCCGCTCGCCCCAGTTGATGTGATCGATCCATTCGTCGCCATCGAAATATCGAAGCTTGGGAATCTCGGCAATCACCTGATCGGTGTTCCGCCCCTGACCGGTGGCCGTGCGGAAGCAGAAGAACCGCATCGACACCGCCTTCCCCTCGCGCAGCCACTGGCGGTACTCGTTCACGTACTGGCACCCGCCCCCTGACGAAGTCAGGCCGGCCATCGCGAAGTCCTTGAGCATCTTCATGCTGCTCGACTCGAAAATCTCCTTCGGGATGTTCTTCAGGACGCCTGAGGCATTGCGGAGCATGCCGCCGACGCGGTCGCCGTCAACCATGCCGGTGGCCCGGCCGCTGGCGTCGCGGCGGATCTCGGGATCGGTCATCTTCTCCATGCCGGTCGCCTCGATCGCCTTGCTGTTCAGGTAGTACTGCTCGCGCGAGAACTGCAGGAACACCGGGTTGTTGGGCGCGATCTTGTCCAATTCATCGCGCGTGAACGGTCGGGGGTCGTCCGTGAACTGATCGGGAGCCCAGCCGCCGAGCGTGAAGACCCACTGGCCAGGTCCCCGCTCCTGCGCCCGCGCCCGGATGATGTCGAGCGCCTGCTTGCGCGTCTCGACGCCGTCGAGGCGCGTCTCGAGCGTCCAGTACGCGCCCTCTTCCTGGTAGTGCGCATGATTGTCGATGAACCCTGGCATCAACGCGCGGCCCCGCAGATCGATCCGCCGCGTGGCTGGACCGGCCAGCGCGTTGATCTGCTGGTTGGTGCCGACCGCGACAATCCGATCGCCGCGAACCGCCACCGCCTGCGCGATGGAGAACTTCTCATCAACGGTGATCACCTTGCCATTGGTGAGCACGAGGTCCGCCCTGCTTGCCGCGCCGGAGCCTTGTGCGGAGGCGGGGCCTACCGCGCCGGAGCCTTGTGCGAAGGCGGGCTGCTGCACGCTTACGAGCATCGACGCGCCTGCGACCGCGGCCAGCAGACCCAGCACCATCGGTGTACCGCTTCGTGCCATCGCATCCTCCAGTGGACGATCCGCTGCGCCGAGCGCGCGCTCGGAAACGCGGATTCGCCATATTACACCGGAGATCGGTTGTGTTGGTGATGATGAAGCCCTATGGAGGTCAGGCCGACACGAATCGCCTGACCGCGCGAGAAGGCTGAGGGAATCCGCCAGCTCGCGGAGCTGGCGTGCCGCGGCCGTTCAAGCCCTCGCAGCGCGGGGTCCCCAACGCGCACGCCTGCGCGTTGGGGTGCGAGCGCGGTCCGGCCACCGGCCAGCCTCCGCCAAGGCTTCGGCGGCCCGCCGTAGCTTCAGCGAAGGCGGGAATCGGGATTCATC
>JBOGIR010000247.1:0-2454 GCA_050742335.1 Vicinamibacterales bacterium
GATTTCGTGCGTTCGTATGCGTTGACGAACTGTTGCGGCTCGTCCTCCAGCCACTCGGCGATCGGGCCGGTCGCTGTCCCTGCCACACAGGTCGTGCTGACGAGGAGGAACTGCTTCAGGTGCAGGCACCGGCGCGCGAGCTCGAGCACGTGCTGCGTCCCCTGCACGTTCGAGTCATGCAGATCGGCCGCGGGCGCGGTGAACCGGGTTCGCGCGGCGGCGTGGATCACGACCTCGACGTGGTGCAACAGACGATCCCTTTCACCGGCGTCGAGACCAAGGTTCGCGTGGAGGATGTCGCCGGTGATCGGTATCAGACGCTCGAACGAGGGAGGGCGCTCGCCGTCGGCTGTGAGCGCGTCGATCGCGGATCGCAGCGCACAGAAACGGTCAGCCGGCCGGCGGCCGGGCCGCAACAGGGCGAAGACACGGCGGTCCTCGTGGCGCCGCAGTAGCTCGGCCAACAGGTGCGGCCCCAACGCCCCGCTTGCCCCCGTCACGAGCACGGCTCGGCTCATGTCAATGCTCCAGCAGGAGAGCGCACCAGCTGGACCCGAAGCCGTAGGTGAAGAGCAGCAGGCGCGAGCCTCGCCGAACGCGTCCGCCGCGACGGAGGTCCTGCAGGTAGATGAAACTGTCTGAGGTGATCGTGTGACCGAAGGATGGCGGGCCCTGATGAAGGCGGTCCTCCGGTATACCGACCACACGCAGCAGAATCTCCCAACTGGACCGGCTCACGCCGGTTGGGACCACAACGTCGACGTCGCCGGGAGCAAGAGCGTGCTCGGCCAGCAGTTGCTCGATGACAGCCTTGGCGGTGGGGAAATAGCCCGCAACAATCTCAGGGCCCCGCGCGGATGGATCCCAGTAGTAGCCCCGCGACAACTGGCGATAGCCGAGCCACCGCTCTTCTGAACACCCGCACGAGACGACCACCGCGCATGCCGCGTCGCTGATGACGTTGTAGAGGATTTCGCGGGGAGCGCCGGCCGGCAGCACGTCAAGGCCGACGCACAGTGCATGCTGACGCCCCGGCTCGGCAAGCAGGACGGCGCGCGCCACCCGCAACGCCGAGAACATCGTCGAGCATCCCTGCTGCGCCACGCCCATCACTTCCGCGTTGTGCAGGCCGAGCGAGTGCTGCAGCCACGCGGAGTTGTATCGGAATCCCCGCATCACGGCCCCTGACGGCGGCGCCTCGGGATGTGCCGGGCGGACGTGGCTCTCCGATCGGGCGCTGGCCCACACGAGCAAGTCCACTTCGTGCGCTTGCAGGCCAGCCTCGCTCAGCGCCACCGTCGCGGCATCGAGCACCAGGTCTTCCGGGAGATAGCCCGCATCACAGATGCACGCCCGCTCGAACCCGAGCGCGTTCAGCGCCTGTGGCGTGGACGAGAGAAGGCCCGCAGCGGCCAACTCGCCGAGAGAGTGCTGCCGGGGCGGCAGCACGCCCGCGACGCCGCTCAGTCCCACGCCGCTCGTAAAGGCCGTCACGAGGATCCATGAAGAATGGGCCGCGAAAGGTTACGCCCTTCACGAATCCAGGTATGCTGAGCCGTCCCCAGACGAGAACGGACAAGTTCGGGAGGCACCTTATTGATGTCGCAACGGACGATACGACTTCTGGCCGTGCTGCTTGCCTGGGCCTTGCCAGCATCTGCGGGGCAGCTGTCTTCCGACCAGGTCCAGCAGGTGAAGTCAGAAAACGTCCCGCCGGCTGTGGGCGACGTCGTAGTCGTCAGCGCGTCGAGACGCGAGGAACAGCTCATCAACGCCCCCGCCACGATGAGCGTCATCAGCGAGGAGGCGATCGGGAACGCTCCCGCCCAGAGCGTGACGGACCTGCTCAAAGTCGTTCCCGGGGTCAACACCGTCCGGACGTCCGCGCGCGACGTGAACGTCACCACGCGCGCGGCAACCGGTACGCTGTCGGATTCCATGCTGGTGCTGCTGGATGGCCGGTCGGTGTATCAGGATTTCTTCGGGTTCGTGTTGTGGGACCTCCTGCCCGTTGACACGACCGAAATCAAGCAGGTCGAGGTGATTCGCGGTCCGGCGTCTGCCGTCTGGGGCGCGAATGCCATGACCGGCGTCGTCAATGTGATCACGAAAACCCCAAGGGAAATGCTGGGCGATAGCGTCTCCATCCGGTTCGGTCAGTTCGACCGGTCACGAACCGGGGATCGCTTCGAAGGCGGGGGGTTGTTCTCGGTGAGCGCGACGCACGCGGCGGCCACGAGCGAGCGGTTCGCGTACAAAGTGTCGGCCGGTCTGCTGGCGCAGGAACCCCTCCTACGTCCGATCGGCAATGTGCCAGGCACGTCGACACCGTACCCGGCCTTCGAGAACCGAGGGACCACCCAGCCGCGTCTCGACGCGCGCGTGGACTACGACACACCGGACAGGCAGCAGAAACTGACCCTCGCCGGCGGCATCTCCGGCACAGAGGGCATC
>JBOGIR010000248.1:0-4319 GCA_050742335.1 Vicinamibacterales bacterium
AAGAGCGTCGAGGAGCTCGAGCTCTCGGTCCGGTCGTACAACTGCCTGAAGAACGCGAACATCCGCACGATCCGCGAGCTGGTGCAGAAGACCGAGGCCGAGATGCTGAGGACCAAGAACTTTGGCAGGAAGTCGCTCAACGAGATCAAGGAAATCCTGCACGGCATGGGGCTCAGCCTCGGCATGCGGCTCGACCAGCCGGCGCCGGCGCAGGCGCATCAGGAGTAGACGGACAGTAGGCAGTAGACGGTAGGCAGTAGGCAGTAGAAGGCAGTGGATAGCAGGCAGTGTGCAGCATGCAGTGCTGTCTGCCTACCGCCCACTGCCTACTGTGAACTTTCAGGATTCGCCCATGAGACACAACGTTGCACATCGGAAGCTCGGTCGCGTGACGGAGCACCGGATCGCGCTCCTGCGCAATCAGGCGGTTGCCCTGCTGCGGCACGAACGGATCGAGACGACCGTGCCGAAGGCGAAGGAGCTGCGCCCGTTCGTCGAGCGCCTCATCACCATTGCGAAGCGCGGCATTGCGGCAGGCGACGCGAATGGAAAGATGCTGAGCGCGCGGCGTCTCGTCCTGGCGGAGCTGCCCGACAGGGTGGTCGTCAGCAAGCTGTTCGACGCCATTGCGCCCAGATTCGCTGAGCGTCCCGGCGGCTACCTGCGGATCCTCCGCGTCGGCATCCGTCGAGGGGATGCCGCCGAGGTGGCCCAGATAGAGCTCGTCGGAAGCGAATACAACCCGCGCGCTACTGAAGACAAGGGCGCTGACAAGGACGCTGCCAAACCAAAGGGCAAAGGTGTCGGCGACCGTCTCAAGGCGGCCGCGCAGCGGATACGCGGCGGTAAGAAGGACGCGGGCGGGTCCAAGGCGCAGGCTGGCGGCCAGACACGCGGCGCGGCGCGCAAGAGCACGACGCCGCGCAAGGCGGGCGGATCGTAACAGTCCGTAGAAGGTCCGGGCCGGGCCACAGAGCCACAGAGGCACAGAGAAAACATATGGAAGAAACTCTGTGTCTCCGTGGCGCTCTGCTGACTTTCACCACGGCCTGCTGAGGGCACGTACAGACTTCAAAGTGCGAAGTGCACCGTGAACGGGCCGGCGCCAGCCGGCCCGTCGCACGTACGGGTGCAACTGCGGTTGGCACACCCGCCATCGCGAATCGTCGCGCACCAACAAACCGCGCGATAACCCCCGATCCCTCATCAACTTCAGTCAACAGAGCCGTGCCTTCGCTTCCGGCAGACCCGTTGCTCCTGCATCCCGTGTCCGCGAATCGAGAGGGACACATCGATGCAGGTTCCCACACGGTCATCTGTCCGGTTTGCTGTTTCAGGTGTCCTGGCGCTCGGCGCGATCTCGAGCGCACCCGGCGATTCAGTGTCGCGCGCTGTTGAACTCGACCCGCCGATCCAGTCGCTTGCTCCGGTAGACGTTCTCGCATCGGGGTTCGAGGAACTGTCCGCGGTGGCGGTCGAGCCCACGGGAACGGTCCTGGTGACGGACCGCGCCCTCGGCACGTTGTCACGCATTGATCCGTCGGGCAGGCGATTCCTGCTCCTGGACAATCTGCAGGGGCCTGCTGGCGTGGCGGTTGACGAGGCGGGCGACGTCTTCCTCATCGAAGCGCCAGGGCGGCGAATCGTCAGGTTCCATCGCGACGGACGGACGAGCACCGTGGCCATCACCCTCCGGCAGCCTCGATCGATTGCCGTTGGACCGGATGGCCGCTTATGGCTTGCCCTGCGAAAGGACGTAGGGGACGACAGCGCCGGGGAGGAGAGTGGCAGCACATCCGAATATCTGATCGCGCGGCTGGAGGACTCTGGCACGCTGAGGACGATTGCCTCCGGCTTTGTGGGGGTGCAGGGGCTTGCCGTCGACAGTGAAGCGCTCTACGTTGCGCTGGCCCGACTGGTGGGCGAGCGTGGACACGCGCGCACAACGGTCGTCCGCGTCCCTATTCGCGCAGATGGCACGGCTGCGCCCTTCGAACCTGTCCTTGCAGCCCTGCTTCAGCGCGGGCTCGGTATCGCCCGCGACGCGGCAGGCGACCTGTTCGTGAGCGGGACGCTTGCCGACGATGACTCAGGTGTCGTCCTGAAACGCCCCGGAACCGGATCCATGACAACCCTGGCCAGCGGACTGCGCGATCCCGTCGCACTTGCCTTCGCTCCGAATGGCGATCTCCTCGCCGTCGAGAAGCGCCAACCCGGCCGTGTGCTCCGTTTTCGTGCGCCAGGGCCGCCTGCGCCTGTGGTGCCCGCGTTCACCAATCTCACGCCGCTCCCGATCGATGGTCGCGCGGAGCCCGGCAGTCGAGTACAAGTGTTTCAGGAGCCGGCCATCACGGATCCGCTGGCGATGACGTTGGCGGACGCCTCCAGCGGTCAGTTCGCGCTGCTGACGCCTCTGGCGCCAAACACCGGCACCACGTTGTCTTTTGTCGCTACTGCGGCTGCCGGCTCTGGGCTCAGGAGTACCAGGGTCGCAGCGACCGTCGTCCACGACGACCAGCGCCCACGAGTGACGATCGTCGAGCCTCCTCATGGGGCGTACGTGCGCGATGCGGTGACGGTGCGTGCCTATGGTGAAGACGAGGGAAGCGGCGTTGCATCGATTGCGTTGATGCTCGATGATGCGGTGGCTGTTGTGTTCGAGAACGACGACCCCGGCCTGCCGTTCGATGTGGCGACGACGCTTCGCACGAGTACGGTCGCGGAGGGACCGCACGCGCTGACGGTCGTCGCGACGGATCGGGCCGCCAATACCGCAACGGGGGCGCAGCTGCTCGTGGTCGATCGCACGCCGCCCGACACGCAGATTCTCAGCGGTCCCGCCACGGAGACCAGCGAGAGAACCGTGACCTTCGATGTGGGTGGCAGCGACGCGCAGTCTCCCGTATTGGAGTTCGCGTGGCGCGTGGATGGAGGCGTCTGGTCTCCATACGGTCCCACCGGGACCATCGTGCTGCAGGACATGGCCGCGGGCGTCCACCGGTTCGAGGCAAGGACGCGCGATCTGGCCGGGAACGAGGATGCGACGCCGGCCGTCCAGTCGTTCACCGTGGTCGCGTTGCGTCTTCGGCTGGTTGAACCGGCGGCCGACGCGGTCATCACCACCGATACGCTATGGGTGCGCGGCTCGGTGGATGGCACCGATCCTGTCGTGACGATCCCGCTCTCGGCGGAGCTGCGGGCCCAGGTGCCGGTCGCCGAGCTGACCATTGTTCCCGTCGCAGGCTCGTTCGCCGCAGAAGTGCCGGTGGCGCCGGGTACCACCGCACTGGCCGTCACGGCAAGAGACGCGCTTGGCTCCGTTGTGAGCCAGGCCGTGAGCGTCTCGGTGCAGCTGTCGCCCGAGCCGGGCCGCACCGAGCTCGACGCCTTTCCCGTGTCGGGATTCGCGCCGCACACGGTGCGCTTCGGGGCCGGCGCCTTGCCGCCGGGCGTGTATTGGCTGGATCTCGAGAGTGACGGCACCTACGAGTACGTCGGAGGCGATCTGGATGGCCGCGAGTTCGTGTACATGTCGGCCGGCGTGCACCTCGTCACGCTGCAGATCGTGACTCAGGACGGCCAGATATCGACGAGGCGCACGTCGGTAACGGTGTACGAGCGGCTGATCCTCGAAACGCAATTGCGAGGCGTCTGGGAGGGCTTCAGGGAGGCCCTGCGATCGGGCGAGGTGGACCGCGTGGTCGAATCGATTCATACCGGACGGCGCGTCAATTGGGAGGCATATCTGCGGCAATTCACCCCGGAGCTGTTCGAGGCGACGTCGTCGGTCTTCACTGACATCACCCTCGTCGAACTCATGCCCGGACGGGCGGAGGGCGAAATGATGCGCGAAGTCGACGGCCTGCTGTACTCCTTTCCCGTGTCGTTCTCGATCGATGCCGATGGAAGGTGGCGGCTGTGGCAATTCTGAAGGGGTTCATGCCGTGGCTGGGGGCTCTGGTGCTGATGGCCGGCTGTCGAACAGGCCCGGAGCAATGGGGGCCGTTCCGCGGTCATGTCGTTGATGCCGAAACGGGACAGCCCGTCGTTGGCGCACCTGTCATGGTGCAGTGGATTCGCGATGCGCCAAGCCTGCATTCGGGGCAGCGGTTCTATGACGCCCAGGAGGCGGTCACTGACGCAGCGGGGAACTTCGAGATTCCCAGGCGCACGCGGGTGTTCACCGCGTTCGTCACAGGGCCGGGATTCTCTGTCTTTGCACCGGGTTACGAGATGCAGGAGGCGGACGTCGTGCCACCCGACGGTCGCCCCTACGTCGATCCCACGGTGGTGCAGATGCGTCCGCTGAAGACGCGGGA
>JBOGIR010000249.1:0-12485 GCA_050742335.1 Vicinamibacterales bacterium
CCGTAAATCCGTAAATCCGTAAATCCGTAAATCCGTAAATCCGTAAATCCGTAAATCCGTAAATCCGTAAATCCGTAAATCCGTAAATCCGTAAATCCATGAATCCGTAAATCCGTAAATCCATGAATATAGGCTTCATCGGTCTTGGCGTGATGGGGCGTCCGATGGCGCTCCATCTGCTCGAGGCCGGCTACGCGCTCAGTGTGTACGCCAGGCGTCCTGAGGCCGCGACGCCGCTGGTGATTGCCGGCGCGTCGTTCTTTGCCACACCTGCCGAGCTCGCCGCACGCTCGGACATCGTCATCACGATGGTGACTGCCACCGCCGACGTCGAACAGGTCCTGCTGGGCGACAATGGCGTGCTCAGCGGCGCCAGGCCGGGCACGACGGTCATCGACATGAGCACCATCGCACCACAGGCGACGCGGCGGATGGCCGACGCGCTCGGCGAACGTAACGTGCGGATGCTGGATGCGCCGGTGACCGGCGGACCCGCGGGGGCGGCGGCCGCGACGCTCACGATCATGGTCGGCGGCGATGCCGCCGTGCTCGACGAAGTGCGGCCGGCCCTCGAGCGGCTCGGACGACAGATCGTGCACATGGGCGGCCACGGTGCCGGCCAAATCGCGAAGGCGTGCAACCAGCTTGCGCTGCTCGTCAACGCGGAGGGTGCGGCCGAGGCGCTGACGCTCGGCGCACGCTACGGCCTGGATCCGCGGGCGCTGCGGCAGGCGCTTCTGGGAGGAATTGCCGCCAGCCGCGTGCTCGACGTATTCGGCGATCGCATGGTGGAACGGCAGTTCACGCCGGGCATGCCGACGCGGCTCTACGACAAGGATCTGACCATCGTGCTCGACCTCGCTCGTGAAGTTGGTCAGCAACTTCCAGCCGCGACAGTCGTGCGGAAACAGCTCGACGAGATGGTCGCGCGCGGCGAGACGAACGAGGATCTCGCGGCCCTCATTCGGATCCTCGAACGCGAGTAGCTCACGCATTTGTCACTTCCACGGGCCACGGAGGCACGGAGACACGGAGCGCCGGGCCCGGTACGCAATGAAGATTGCAGATCGATCGATTGGAGATTGTTGTCGAATGAGGATTTATCGATTGGTGAGTTGAATGGGGATTGACGAAAGCGCAATCGAAACTGAATTCGACAAATCGTCATTCGCCAATCGTCAACACTCGTCAATCGTCAGATCGTCAATCTGCAATGAGGATGGCGGGTGTGACTCGTGGCCACGTTCAGCCCCGGCTCGGGGATGGGTAAGGCGGAACGAAGTCGAACGCGAAGGCCTTCGCGTTCCTGGACAAGTCGAGCTAGTCGATGCGCGAGAGAGTGAGGCCGCGTAATGCCCTGGCGCCACGCACGAGCGCCTTTCTGAACCCGACCTTCCGTACTTTTCCGAGCCTTGTAGCCCTGGCCCCCGACGTCGCGACGCGACGTCGAGCTGTCCGTGGCCCGGTTGATGAGGGCTCTCGACGGGTTAATGGTGGCATGCGGCCTTTCCCCTCGTGCGCAACATCGTACCGTAATGTGCGTACGGGCGCGCGTAGGCAGCGAGTTCGGGACGTGCCCATGCTAGCATTCGCCGTTCCGGACGCTTTCGAGTGCGTCGGGCAGTCGGGATGTGGGATCCGAGGCAGACACGTGGCCCATGAGATGGAACGCCTAACGCGGGCCCTGGCCGGCCGCTACCGTCTCGATCGCGAGCTGGGTGCGGGCGGCATGGCCACCGTCTACCTGGCGCGCGATCTCAGGCACCGGCGTCTCCGTGGTCAGTTCGATACGGCGACGCGGCGCTTCAGCTCCTCGAACCAGTTCACGACAACGTTGATCTGGGTGGGCGCATCTTCCAGCGCCGCGCTCGCCTTGAGCATCAGGAACTGCTGGCCGTCCGGTGACACGTCGTAGTTTGCGTTGGTGACCTGCGTCGACTCGTACTGCCCTTCGAAGAGCATGATGGGTTTGCCCACGGAGAGGGTCGGCTGTGAGGTGATGCTTACGGCCATCATCCTGTTGCCGTCGCGATAGAAGAGTTCCCGGCCGTTCCGATTCCACATCGGCTCGGTCCCGCCTTCGGTCGAGACCTGCAGCTTCCCGCCAGGGCCGGGATATGCCTGAATGTAGATCTCAGAGCGGCCAGATTCGTTCGAGGCATACGCGAGCCAGCGCCCATCGGGCGAGAACATGACCGCGCCTTCTCCGAACGGCGTCCGCAGCAGGACCTCCGTGCTGCGCTCGCCGCGTCGCAGCACTGTGAGGTTCCCGGTCGATCCGGCTCCACCTCCAGCCATCAGCTGTCCGTCGGGTGACCAAGACGATGGCCCAAAGCCCCCAGTGTCACAGCACAACCTTTCGAGGCCGCTGCCCCCATCAGCCGGTTGCGAGAAGAGACCGCCCGCTCGGCCCAACGACTGAAACACGACACGCTGGCCATCGGGCGTCCAGAGAGGGTTGTAGTTGAGCGTCCCCTCGAATGTCAGGCGGCTCAGCGTGTCCCGAGCGAGGTCGTACACCCAGACCTGCATCTCCTGTTCATCGATGGCTACCGCGATTCGCCGGCCGTCAGGGGAAAGGCGCGGGTTTCGATAGGGGCGCGCCGGGGCGGTCAGGTACTGTTCCGTCCCGCTGCGGCTCACCCACACGAGCCGCCGCTGAACTCCCTGGCCGCTCGCGGGCAGATAGACGAGCGACCCGGTGTTCGAAAAACTGTAATGCGCCGCGCCGTTCAGGAGCGAGCGCTGCATTACGCCCTCCACGACGGGCACGGCTTCTCCCGTGACCGTCAACTGCTCGATGTCGAACGGTGCGGCCATGAGCGTCTGCCCCTTCACATACACGAGGTGCCCGGAGGGCGCGTACCGGGGATGCGATCCTCCTTGAATCAGGTCCCTGCGCTCGCCGGTCTCCATCGACTGGATGGCAATCGTGGCGTTCTCCCAGTTGGAGCCGCTGCGGAAGGCGCCGAAGAGCACCGCTCTGCCACCCGGCAGAAACTCCGGCCAGCGGTGGCTGTTTTCCGCCTCCGTGAATTGAGCGAGTGGTTGCGGTGCGCCTGCGGTATCCGACACCTGTTGCAGGCGGGAGCCTCTCGTGGGAGCAAAGGCGATAATCCCCCGGCTGCTCCAGCTCGCCCCACGCGGATCACGGGCGTCGGCGAGGTTCACCGGTGTCCCGCCATTGACCGAAATCTTCTTCAGTCGTCCGTCCGCGAGAAAACCCAGCCATCGGCCGTCGGGGGAGAAGAACGGTGCCTGGCCTCCCTCCGTGCCGGGAACGGGCTGACCTTCCAGCCCTTCCAGGGAACGCAAGTACAGCTGCTCGGTGGCTCCACGAAGGCTGGCCACGTACGCGAGACGAGTGCCGTCGGGCGAGATGGCCACGGAAGATCCACCAGACAGTCCGGCCATGAGTTGACCCGACGGCAACGCAATTGCGATTCGCGAGACTGGTGCCGTGACTGTTGCAGGCGCAGGTCCGAAGCTCCAAAACGCTGCGCCCGCGAGAACCGCCAGCAGCAGCAAGGCACCGCCCCACACGACTGCGCGCCGCCGAGCGCCACTCACGTGTCTGGCCGGTGCCGCCGGTTCCATTACCGCGACTCGTCCGGAATCTCTGTCGCGTTTCAGCCTGGTGAGGTCGGTCCTCAGGTCCGCTGCGTGCTGATATCGCAGGTGCCGGTCCTTCTCCAGACACTTGTCGATAATGCGCTCCAGCCCTGCGGGCGTGTCGGGATTCAACCGAACCGGTGAGACAGGCGCCTTGTGCAGGATCGCGTCGAAGATGGCGGCCGACGTGCTGCCGTGGAACGGCGCTCGGCCCGTGGCCATTTCGTACAGCACCACGCCGAAGGAGAACAGGTCGGTCCGCCCGTCCACGTCCTCGCCGAGCGCCTGCTCCGGAGACATGTAGGCCACCGTGCCCAGCGCCGTTCCGGGGCTGGTCAGGTTTCCGTCCGACGGCTGCGCGGTCGGGAGCTGCGAGAAGGTGCCGCCCTCTGCCGGCGTGAGACTCCGGTCCACCTTGGCCAGACCGAAGTCGAGGACCTTCCCGTGCCCGCTGTTGGTCACGAAGATATTGGCCGGCTTGATGTCCCGGTGCGTGATGCCCTTGGAGTGCGCCGCATCGAGGGCGGTGGCGATCTGCGCGGCGATGTCGAGCAACCGGTCGATCGGGAGCGGCTTGCCATTGATCCGGTGCTTCAGCGTCTGTCCTTCGAGAAGCTCCATCGCGATGAAGGGCTGCTTCTCGTGTTCGTCGATGTCGTAGATCGTGCAGATATTGGGATGGTTGAGGGCCGATGCGGCACGCGCCTCCCGCTTGAAGCGCTCGAGCGCCTGCCCGTCTTCGGCAAATCCGTCGGGGAGAAACTTGAGGGCAACGAAGCGACCGAGCCTGGTGTCCTCGGCCTTGTACACCACTCCCATGCCGCCGCCTCCAAGCTGGTCGACGATGCGGTAGTGAGAGATGGTCTGGCCCGTCATGGAAACGAGACCTTCGTTGTAGCGCGTCGCATCTTACACCAGAGTTCAACTGAACGTCGGTATAGGCCGCGGGGTGGGCCAGTCAGCGCCTCCGCCGCGCGCGGCCGCGCCGGAGTCAGGCGGAACCAGCCCTTGGGGTTCCGCTGTCGGCGCACATGACGATGCCATGTGGTGGCTACGGCATGGCGCGGAGCGGGGCTTCGTAAATGCCCGGTTCGTCCGCGAGGTGGATCAGATGCTGGCGCCCTTACGTGGCCATCCCGACATGCCGGCGCTCCTCGCGTACATGGAGGGATGCGCTGAAGCGGTCGCGCGCGCCGCGACGGACGATCAAGGAGCGAGAGGCCTCCGGTCGCTCACACCCTGAACGCCACGCCGGGTCCGGTTCCGCTCGATTGATATGGTCGCGGCACCTGCCCTACGTCAACGGGCCACGAAGACGCGGAGGCACGGAGGACCATAGGCCAAGATGATTTCTCCGTGTCTCCGTGCCTCCGTGGCCTGTCTCACCACCCGACGGCCATCCCGTCCTTCCGGGGGTCCGATCCGCCCTGTAGCACGCCCGTGTCCGGGTCGATGCGGACGGCCTGATAGCCACCCATCATCCCGCGGCCGTCGTGCAGGGCGTGCCCGCGCGCCCGGAGAACCGCGCGCACCGACTCGGGAATCCCGGATTCGACGGCGAGCCCGTCCTCGAAGTGCCTGACGCGCGCCACGTCGCCCGCTTCCTGCACGTTCATCCCGAAGTCGACGACGTTGGCGACGATCTGGGCGTGGGCCTGGGCCTGGTTGTCGGCGCCCATGACGCCGAAGGCCATGAACGGCTGGTCGTCCTTCATCAGAAACGCTGGCACGAGCGTGTGGGCTGGCCTCTTGCCGGGCGCGAGCCGGTTGGGATGATCGGCTCGCAGCGTAAAGCCGGCGCCGCGAGAGTGCAGCGCGATGCCTGTGCCCGCCACGACGATGCCGGATCCGAAGCTGTCGAACAGCGAGTTGATGAGCGAGATCACGTTGCCGAAACGATCCGCAGCGGCAAGGTAGACCGTGTCTCCGCGACCTTCGCCTCTCGACATGGCCCCGGCGGGTCCGCGCCCGCTCGACAAGGCCGGGCGCGGCACCCGCCCCACGTACGACACTCCTGGCTCATGGGCCGTGGCCGCGTGGCGCGGATCGATCTGACGCCGGCGCTCGGCGGCGTACTCCTTCGAGATGAGCATCGCGAGGAGGTCGGCCGGCACATGATCCGGGTCGGCGAGGTACGCCGCGCGGTCCGCAAACGCAATCCGCTTGGCCTCGATGTACACGTGCAGGTAATCGGCGCTGTTGTGATCCATCGCCCGCACGTCGTACTCCTCGAGGATGTTGAGCATCTCCAACGCCACGAACCCCTGCGTGTTGGGCGGCAGCTCGTACAGCGCGTAGCCGCGATACGTGGTTCGGATGGGATTCACCCAGTCCGACGTGTGCGCGGCGAAGTCGGCCTGCGTCAGGAAGCCGCCGCGTGCGGCAACGTGGTCGGCGATCGCAGCTCCGATCGGCCCGCCGTACACGGCCGCGGCGCCAGCGGCCGCGACCTGCTCGAGCGTGCCCGCGAGATCGGGATTGCAGAAAACTTCACCAGTCCTCGGCGATCGGCCGTTCGGAAGGAGCACGCGCGTAGCCTCGGGATCGATGGCCAACCGCGGCGCCACGGCGCTCCACTGGGCCGCCACAATCTCCGACACCGGGAAGCCGTCACGTGCATAGCGAATAGCCGGCGCGAGCGCGCGCGCCAGTGGAATCGTGCCGTGTGAGGTCAGGAGCGCCGACCATCCCGCCACCGATCCCGGAACGGTGATCGAATAGGGTCCGTGCGCCGGCATCTCCCGGCCCTGTGCCAGCATTGCGTCTGCATCGGCCCTCGAGCCGGCGCGGCCGCTGGAGTTCAGTCCTCTCAGTGTCTTCGTCTTGCCGTCGAAGACGAGCGCAAACAGGTCGCCGCCAACGCCGGTCATCGTCGGTTCCACGACGGCGAGCACGGCGGCGGCGGTGACCGCCGCGTCGATCGCATTGCCGCCCTCCTGCAGCACCTGCAGTCCGGCGGCGGAAGCGAGCGGCTGGCTGGTGGCGATGACGCCGTTGCGTGCGAGGACGGGCGAACGGGTTGCGTGGATCCGCCCGGTCGGACGATCACCTGAAGGGGAGCCGTGCACGGACATCAGCCGGCACCTATCGTCCCCGTAGACCGAAGCGAGGTCAAGCCGGCGGGACGCCCGCAGACGCCGGTGACTCCAAGGCCGGTCGATTTGACATCCGCCCCGAGCGGGTATATTTAGCCCCATCACCCCGTTTGAAATATGGGGTTCATGTCGTACCTCGGCGCGTCGGTCGACAACGGTTTCCGCTACCGGCCGGAGGCTCTATGAGCGAAGTCAGGAAACGGTCTGCGTGGTTGGTACGTGTCGGCGTATTCGTGCTCCTTCCTGTCACGGGGTATGCGCAAGACGCCACCCTCAACGGCACCGTGACCGACTCGACGGGCGGCGTGCTGCCCGGCGTGACGATCACCGCAATAAACGAAGAGACCGGCAATACCTTCGTGGCGATCACCGACGGCAGCGGTGAGTTCCGCCTGCCGGTTCGCATCGGGGTCTACCGGCTGGCGGCCGAACTGCAGGGATTCACGACGGTCACGCGCACCGGGGTGCAGATGCTGGTCGGCCAGCTCGCGACGTTGGCGCTCCAGATGTCTCCGTCGTCCGTGCAGGAGACTGTCACCGTCACCGGCGAAGCGCCGCTCATCAACGTCACTACGTCGACGGCGACGGCCAACATCGACCAGCGCCAGATGCAGGAACTGCCACTGAACGGCCGCAACTGGCTCGACCTGACGCTGCTCGCGCCAGGTAGCCGCGCAAACACGGGCGGCGAGACGCCAATCCCGCGTTCGCAGACGGCCTTCCAAATCAACATGGACGGCCAGCAGGTGACCAACAGCGTAGCCGGCGCCGGGTTCGGGCAGCCGCGGTTCAGCCGCGATTCGATCGCGGAGTTCGAGCTCGTGACCAACCGGTTTGACGCCACGCAGGGGCGTTCGATGGGCGTGATCGTCAACGCGGTCACGAAATCGGGCACGAACACGCACGCGGGAACGCTCTCGGGGTACTTCCGCGACTCTGACTGGGCGGCCAAGGATCACGTCGAGAACCGCGCCATTCCGTTCTCGAACCAGCAGTACAGCACGACGTACGGGGGACCAATCCGGCGCGACCGCATTCACATCTTCGCAAACTACGAGTACGAGCGCGAGCCGCAGACGGCCGTCTATAGCGGTCCTTTCCCTGCCTTCAACGTCGACCTTCACGGGATCCGGACGCAGAACACAGCGGGTGTCAAAGTGGACTTCCAGTTCACGCCGCAGACTCGGCTATCGAGCCGGGTCAACGGGTACACACAGTTCGTACCGCTTCGAGGCGCGGGCGGCGCCACGAATCATCCGTCGGGCGCCTCCCAGTGGTGGCGAAACTCGAAGCAGTACTGGAATCAGTTGACGCAGGTGCTGGGCAACAACAAGGTCAACGAGATCAAGGCCGGGTATTACCTGTACGACTGGGACATCACGAGTCTGTCGTCCTACAGAGGCGGTCCACCGCCCATTTATCCGGGCGCGTACCCGATTGTCAGCGACCACACGACGCCGGACGGTTCGGTGCTGGGCGGCGGCAAGAGCGCGACCCTTGGCGGATCACCGCGCATCCAGCTGACCGGCTACAACATCGGAACGCCGACGAACCTCCCGCAGGTCATCGGGCAGAAGACGTGGCAAGTCCGAGACGACTTCACCGTCTCGTTCGACGCGGGTGGGCGGCACGATGTGCGTCTGGGCGGCGAATACCTCAGGCACAACTTCCATTTCGACTGGTGCAGCAACTGTAACGGCAACCTGCAGGCCAACCTCGGAGGGGCAGCCAGACGCCCGACTGCGGCGCAGCTTGCGGCGATGTTCCCGGACGTGTTCGACTGGTCCGCGTGGAACTACAACGCGCTCAGCCCCATCTCCGTACGCTATCGGCAGTCGATTGGGGACTTTCGTCTGCTGAACGACCGGAACGCGTGGGCCACGTGGTTCCAGGACGACTGGCGCATCAGTCAGCGTCTGACGCTGAATCTCGGGATCCGCTGGGACGCGGACCTGGGCATCATGGGCGAGAAGAAGAAACTGACGCCATGGCTGTCGGGTGACGAGCCGTACCAGCTCGGCTGGGTGGTGCCGCGCGTTGGCCTCGCCTACCGCCTGGACGACCTGACGGTGCTGCGTGGCGGGTACGGCAAGTACTACACGCAACTGGAGAACGACGCCGCCCATCAGTCGAACCTGAACATCCAGACCATCATCCCCGAGGTGGCCGCCGATGGTCGCGCCGATTTCGCCATGAGCCCGTGGGGCGCCGCGTTCCCGACGTTCGCGCAGGCGCAGGCGCGCCTCTGCTCGACCGCTCTCACATCAGGATGTATTCGTCGCGAAATCACGTCGGAAATCCCGTCGCCGATGCACGACAACAGCTACAGCCATCAGACGATGGTCGGCGTGTCTCGGCAGCTTGGAAACGAGCTTGCCGTCGAGGTGAGCTACCAGTTCACGGGCCAGCGGCAGGAAGAAGTGACAAACAACCAGAACATGACCTACGACCCGGCAACGGGCGACAACAGGCCGTTCAGCAACATCGCGACGCGCGTGTTCCCTGAATGGGGATTCATCAATGGCGAGTACATGCAGGGATGGTCCAACTGGCACGCACTGGTGACATCGGTGACCAAGCGGTTCAGCAACCGGTGGCAGCTGGCCGGTAACTATACGTTCGGCGCGGTCAAGGATTCGCAGGGACCTCCGTGCCAGACCGTACGATCGGCAGATGGCACCGCAGAGTGCACGCCAATCACGTTCGCGCTCAAACCCGATGTCGCGGGTGAGTACACGTACGCCGCCACCGACCAGCGTCACAGGGGGGTGCTCAATGGAATCTGGGATGTCGGCAGGGGCCTGCAGTTGAGCGGTCTCTACTTCTATGGGTCCGGCATGCGGACGGCCGTGAGCTGCGGCTCGTGCCAGGTGCGCGACACCGGGCAGGCGGGCGGCACCCGCCGGCGTGACGACGGCTCGATCCTGGAGCGCAATAGCTTCGTGGGAACCGCACTGCACCGCGTGGACATGCGGTTGCAGCAGCGGATCGGGTTGGGCGGTCGCAGGAGTATCGACGGCATCTTCGAGGTGTTCAACTTGTTCGACTACGCCAACTTCGGCTCGTTCACGACGGACGTCGACAGCCCGCTGTACGGACGGGCTGTGTACAACGCCGACGTGGCATACGGTGCGCGGTCGGTGCAGCTCGGGTTCCGACTGGCGTTCTAAATAGTAGGCAACAGGCGGCAGGCGGTAGGCAGTGTCGTACGTAGGCCGGGTGCCGCGGCACGGGAGTAACCCTCGTGCCGCGGACCCGGCGTACAGGGCTTCGGCCGCGCGGCGCCCGCCGGTGTTACGACCGCACCTGTAGAGCGCACGCTTCAGCCTGCGCGGCGCAGATTCTTGGACTACACGTATCATTCCCTCACAGATGGCCAACGAGGTCCCTCAGTCAGTCTGGTCCCAGTACATCTACCAGGCGCTCAAGCAGTCGCACATCGGTCAGGTGGCGTATGTGCCCGATGCCGGACACAAGGATCTGATACAGCTCTGCCACGCCGACAGCAGCATGCACACCGTGTCGCTGACCACGGAGGAAGAAGGCGTCGCGATGCTGGCCGGGGCCTGGCTTGGCGGCGTGCGCGGCGCGCTGCTGATGCAGTCGAGTGGCGTCGGCAATTGCGTCAACATGCTGTCGCTGATTGAGGAGTGCCGATTTCCCCTGTTGATGCTCGTGACGATGCGGGGGGAGTGGGGCGAGACCAATCCCTGGCAGGTGCCGATGGGTCAGCATACCGCTGCCGTCCTGCAGCAGGGCAGCGTCATCGTCCAGCCGGTGGACGCCGTGGACGATCTGGCCCCGAGCGTCGCGGCCGCTGCGCAAATGGCGTTCGCATCCAGTCGCGCTGTGGCGCTGCTCATCGGTCAGCGCCTGATTGGCGCGAAGAAGTTCGAGTAGCGATCGTGAGCCGTCCTCGCATCGTTCTCGAGCGGCGTGACGCGGTTGCAGCGATTCTCAGGGATCGCGGCGACGCCCTCGTCGTCACCGGCCTCGGATCGCCGACGTGGGACGTGGCGGCCGCCGGCGACTCTCCGCTCGATTTCTACTTATGGGGCGCCATGGGCGGCGCGGCGATGGTTGGGCTCGGGCTGGCGCTGGCACAGCCTCGGCGCCGTGTCGTCGTCATCACAGGCGACGGCGAATTGCTGATGGGGATGGGGAGCCTCGCCACCATCGGCGCGGAGCGCACGTCCAATCTGTCGATTGTCGTGCTCGACAACGAGCACTACGGCGAGACGGGGATGCAGGCCTCACATACCGCTCGCGGTGTCGATCTGGCCGCAATTGCGGCCGCCGCGAACTTCGCTTCGGCGACGACGGTCTACACGCGCGAGGAGCTGGACGCCTGGATTCCAACCGTGTACGGCCATCCAGGACCGATGCTGGGCGTTGTCAAGGTGATGGCGAACCAGCCGGCGCTCGACGTGCCTGTCCGCGACGGCACGTACATCAAGACCCGGTTTCGTGAGGCGCTGCTCGGGGCAAAGGCGTTCGAGTGAGCGAAGACGAGACCGTCGAACTGCATCGCCATCTGCGGCAGAGCGTGCGCGAGATCTGCGAACGCTTTCCCGATCCGTACTGGCGGCAGCTCGATGCCGAGCGCGCCTACCCTGAAGACTTCGTGCACGCGCTGACGGCGGCGGGCTATCTTGCGGCCCTCATTCCGGCGGAGTACGGCGGCGCGGGACTTGGCGTCGCGGAAGCCTCCGTCATCCTCGAAGAAGTCAATCGATGCGGCGCGAACGCCGGCGCGTGCCACGCGCAGATGTACATCATGGGTTCGCTGCTTCGCCATGGCAGCGACGCACAGAAGCGCGCGTACCTGCCAGCAATCGCCGACGGCTCGCTGCGCCTGCAGGCGTTTGGCGTGTCCGAGCCCACCACCGGCTCGGACACCACGCAGATGAAGACGATGGCGGTACGGCAGGGCGACTCGTACGTCGTGCACGGCCAGAAAGTGTGGATCTCACGCGCCGAGTATTCCGATCTGATGCTGCTGATGGTGCGCACGACTCCGATCGAACAAGTGCAGAGGCGGACCGACGGGCTCTCGATGCTGCTGGTCGACATGCGCACAGCGGTCGGTCACGGCCTCACGATTCGTCCGATACGCACGATGATGAACCATGCCACCACCGAGCTGTTCTTCGATGGACTGCGAGTGCCTGTCGACAACCTGATCGGCGAAGAAGGGAAGGGGTTCACATATCTGCTCGACGGCTTGAACGCGGAGCGCATCCTGATTGCCGCCGAATGCATTGGTGACGGCCGATGGTTCATCGAGCGGGCGACCAGGTACGCGAACGAACGCGTGGTGTTCGGAAGGTCGATCGGACAGAATCAGGGCGTCCAGTTCCCGATTGCCCGCGCGCACGTCAACGTGGAAGCGGCCGATCTGATGCGCATCCGCGCCGCTGAGCTTTTCGATCGCGGCCAGCCGTGCGGCGCCGAGGCCAACATGGCCAAGCTGCTGGCGGCGGATGCGTCGTGGGAAGCGGCCAATGTGACGGTGCAGACGTATGGCGGCTTCGGGTTTGCGGAAGAATACGACGTCGAACGCAAGTTCCGGGAAACGCGGTTGTATCAGGTGGCGCCCATTTCCACGAATCTGATTCTCAGCTACGTTGCCGAGCACGTGCTGGGTCTGCCGCGGTCCTACTGATGACGCGCAACGTCGAACGCCTCGCGGAGTTCGTGGCGTCGGCCGTGCCCCCGGCGGCGGCGCTGCAGCGTGCGGCGTCTGCCGTGCGCGACACGTCCGGCGTGACGCTGGCG
>JBOGIR010000250.1:0-12549 GCA_050742335.1 Vicinamibacterales bacterium
TGTGGCCCGGCCGGGACTTGTGCCACGGACTGATAGGGGTCGCCCGGCCTGCGTCCAGAGGGGTCACCCTGAATTCCCCCTGGATGTCGCGCGATCTTCGGTGCGCTCCGCGTTGAGATGCGCCGGCCAGGTGGCCGGCCGGGGTGGTGGATCCAGGACCGCCGCCTCACGCAGGAGGCGCCGCCACACCTCCGCGGCCCGATCGACGGTGGCGTGCGCACGCCACCATGCCTGTCCAGCCGCTCCCAGCCGGCGGCGCAGCTCCACGTCCGCGGCAAGGCGCCGGACTGCGAGGATCAGCGAGTGCTCCTCGTCTCTCAAGTCGAGGGAGACCCCAATCGGCGCGGTTGCTGCGAACCCACGCGGTCGCCACGTCTGCGGATCCAGGACCGGCCAGTCCGCCGATCCCTCGGTCTCGAGCACCACGACCGGCTTGCCGCCGGCCATCGCCGAGACGGCGAGCTGCTGCGGTTCGCCAAAGCCGGGCCACTGCAGCAGCAGAAGGACATCTGCCTGTTGCAGGACGCGTTCGGGACCATTGACCACCAGGGCTGCCGCGGCGCCCGTTTCGCGCGCGCGCGCAACCACACGGCGCGCCACCTCGACGCGGTCCGTCGAGAGGACGCCGAACGTCACGTCCGGCCCCGGAACCTGTTGCAGCCCGTGGGCCTGCAGCAGCGGCTGCACCGGCTGCACGGGAACAGGCGCATACCGAATCCGCGCCTCCGGGTACTCTTCCTGCAACGCCTGGGCGACACCCTGCTGCGGCAGGACGGCCAGGCGCGCGGCGAGCAGCGGGACGCGCAGCATCGGCCGGCCGTCGCCGTACAGGTACGGCTGTCCCTGGGCCAGGCGTGGCGGGTGTCCTTCGCTGAACGTGAACTCGGCGACGTAGTCCTCCAGCCTCGCGGCGTCGACGAGCGCGTGGGCCCGGCTGTCATGCAGCGTTCGTGTGCGGAGCAGCAGCACGCCGGCGTGGTGGAGCAGGTACGGCCAGATGAAGGCATGCGCAGGCGTATCGTCCAGCTCGAACACACACACGTCGTATGGCGCCCGGGCGCCGGTCCGCATGAAATCGTGCGCGTTGGTGCTCGTGAACGTGTGGAGCTCGTGCTCGGCGCCGAGCGCACGAAGCAGTCCCGCGGTGTCGTCGCATGGATGGGCGCTGGCCGCGGTGCGCGCGTGAAACCAGGCAAGCCTCATCTGGCCGCTTGATCGATTGACGGATCCACGTAGGTTCTAATAGCATGAAGGTTTGAGAAACTCTTCACAAGCGCGAGTGTGCGCGTGAAGCACGCGTGACCCCACAAGGATTCCCCACATGGACGGCTGGCTTGGCGTAGTCATCATGATCGGGCTCGGCGCCGGATTCGCCGCGGTCATGATCGGCCTTTCCGTTCTGCTGGGTCCGAGAAACCCCACACCCGAGAAGCTCGCGCCGTACGAATGCGGCATGCCCGCCGTTGGCGACGCACGCGAACGCCACTCGGTGAAGTTCTACCTGGTGGCGATGATCTTCCTCCTCTTCGAGATCGAGATCGCGTTTCTCTATCCGTGGGCGGTCGCGCTGCGCGATCTCGGCTGGGCGGGGTTCGTGCAGCTGGTGACGTTCTTCCTGATTCTGACGGTCGGCTACGTGTACGTGTGGCGCAAGGGCGTACTCGACTGGGGTCCGGCTGCCCGCGCACGGGCGGATCGCAAGGCGGCGTGAACGATGGCGCAGACGGACATGCACCTTCACGGTCTGGATCCCGAGCTTCCCCTCATCACGACGACGGTCGAGAAGATCGTGCAGTGGGCGCGCCGCTCCGCGATCTGGCCCGCGCAGTTCGGGCTCGCCTGCTGCGCGATCGAGATGATGGCCACGGTGGCCAGTCGCTATGACCTCGCGCGCTTTGGCGCCGAGGTGTTCCGCGGGTCTCCACGCCAGTCGGACCTGATGATCGTGGCCGGCCGCCTGTCACGGAAGATGGCGCCGGCGATGCGCCGCGTTTACGACCAGATGCCGGAACCCAAGTGGGTCATCTCGATGGGGGCCTGCGCGTCGGTCGGCGGCGTCTTCGACAACTACGCCGTTGTGCAGGGCGTGGACCAGGTCGTCCCGGTGGACGTGTTCGTGCCCGGGTGTCCCCCTCGTCCCGAATCGCTCATCTACGGGATTGTGCAGCTGCAGCAGAAGATTGCGCGTTCACGGGCGTAAGTGCCTGCCGTGATGGATGCCCACGCCATCATCGACGCGTTGACGCCGCTGGTCTCCGACTCGTCCTGCGAAGCGGGTGCCAGTGTCGACTTCGCCACGGTGTACGTGCCGGCCGATCGCCTGCTCGACACGTGTCTGGCGCTCCGTGAGGCTGCGCCGCTTCGCTTCAACGTACTCGTCGAGGTGACCGCCGCCGATTACTTTCCGCGCGAGCCCCGCTTCGAGGTGGTCTATCACCTGCTCTCGATTCCCAACCGGCTGCGCCTTCGCCTGAAGGTGCGCGCGTCCGAAGGCGGCTCGATACCAACCGTCCAGGGTATATGGCCGTCGGCGGGGTGGCTCGAACGGGAAGTGTGGGACATGTTCGGCATCGTGTTCGGCGGCCATCCGGATCTTCGACGCCTCCTGATGCCCGAGGACTGGGAGGGACATCCGCAGCGCAAGGATTATCCGGTCCAGATTCGCAAGGCCGCGCAGACCTACCAGCCGCTCGAAATCAGCGAAGAAGAATTCAAGGCGAATCTCGAACGGGATCGCCTGAAACGGACGCACTGACGTGGCAGAGCTTCGCACCGAGACGATGACGGTCAACATGGGGCCCCAGCACCCCAGCACGCATGGCGTGCTGCGGCTGGTGCTGGAGCTCGATGGCGAAACGGTCCGTTCGGCGACGCCCACCATCGGGTACCTGCACACCGGCATCGAGAAGACGGCGGAACAGAAGAAGTGGCAGCAGGTGATCCCGCTCGTCGAGCGCATGGACTACCTGGGCGCGCAGTCGAACAGCCTCGCCTATGCCCTCAGCATCGAGACGCTCCTCGGGCTCGAGATGCCCGGGCGCGTGAAGGACATCCGCGTGCTCATCGCGGAGCTGCAGCGGATGGCGAGCCACCTGATCTGGCTCGGCACGCACGCGATGGAAATTGGCGCCGTCTCGATGTTGTTCTATGCGATCCGCGAGCGGGAGCTCCTGCTGAACATCAACGAGCTCCTCGCCGGTTTCCGCTTCTTTCCCAGCTACATCCGGATCGGCGGGCTCCGTGAGGACCTGCCGCGCGGGTTTCACGAGGCGGTCAACGCTTTTCTCGACCGCTTCCCGACCAAACTGGACGAGTACGAGGGCCTGCTGAGCAGAAACGACATCTTCATGCGGCGGACGCAGGGGGTGGGTGTGCTCTCGCAGGAGGATGCGCTGGCCTGGGGCCTGCTGGGACCGATCGCCCGCGCGTCGGGATCGAACTACGACGTCCGCAAGTACTTTCCGTACTCCGGGTACGAGACGTACGACTTCGAGGTGCCGACGGCTGCCGAGGGGGACGTGTACGCGCGGTATCGGGTACGGATGCGGGAGCTGCGTGAGAGCGTGAAGATCTGCCGGCAGGCGATCGGACGCATCACGCCGAGCGGCGCCTGGGCGTGCGACGATCCTCGCGTGGTGCCTCCACCGAAGGACAAGGTGTACACGGAGATGGAGGCGCTGATTCAGCACTTCCTGATCTATTCGCAGGGCTTCACGGTGCCGGCCGGCGACGTGTACGTGCCGGTGGAGGGTCCGCGCGGCGAGCACGGCGTGTATGCGGTGTCCGACGGCACGAACCGGCCCTGGCGCATCAAGATGCGCGCCCCGTCGTTTCTGGCCATCCAGGCCCTGCCGAACATCATCAAAGGCGGCCTCATCGCGGACGTGGTCGCCGTCATCGGCTCCAACGACGTCGTCATGGGGGACTGCGATCGGTGAGCTTTCATCCTCACATGGAGTACGCGCCGGCGAAATTCCATGCGTCGACGCGCGCGCTGCCCGAGCATGGGCACGACTTCCTCTACACACCCGAGAACCAGGCGAAGTTCGACGCCAACGTACGACGGTATCCGCCCGACCAGCGGAAATCGGCCATCCTCTACGCGCTGTATCTCGCACAGGCACAGGAGGGCTATCTGACCGGCGCGGCCATGCGGCACGTGGCGCAGCAGATCGACTGCACCGCGGCAGAGGTCGAGGACGTCGTGTCGTACTACACGATGTTCTTTACCAGACCGGTCGGCACGTACGTGCTGAATGTGTGCCGGACGCTGTCCTGTGCGCTCCTGGGCGCCGAGCGCGTGACCGAGGCGCTGAGCGAGGCGCTCGGGATCACACCCGGCGAAACCGATCCCACCGGCACGTTCACGCTGCTGGAAGTCGAATGCCTGGGTGCCTGCGATCGCGCGCCGGTGGTGATGGTGAATGACGACTGGCAGGAACGCCTCGCGCCGGGACGCGTCCGCGAGTTTCTCCAGGAGCTGCACGCGCGCGGCCCGGCTTCGCTGACCGGGTGCCATCTGCACAGGGAGCCCAAAGCCCAGAGCCTAAAGCCTAAAGACCAGAGACCAGAGACCAGAGACGACGAAGGGAGCAGGGGCGAAGAATCAGGGGGCAGTAGTCAGGGGGAAGGAGGCCTCGGATAGTGGCGTACGAACCCGTGCTCACCAGCCACGTCAGCGAGCCGAATGCCTACGCGCTCGATTTCTACCTCGAGCATCAGCGCGGCTACGAGGCGCTGCGCACGGCCCTGTCGCTGCCACCAAACGACATCATCGAGCAGGTCAAGGCGTCGGGCCTGCGCGGTCGGGGAGGCGCCGGCTTTCCGACGGGAATGAAGTGGCAGTTCGTCCTCAAGGACACGCCGCAGCCCAAGTACCTCTGCTGCAACGCCGATGAAAGCGAGCCCGGGACGTTCAAGGATCACCTGCTGATGGAGCGGAACCCGCACCTGCTCATCGAAGGGTGCGCCATTGCGTGCTACGCCATCGGGGCGAAGGTCGCCTACATCTACATTCGCGGCGAGTTCTACCACGTCCAGGAGATTCTCGAGGCCGAGATCGACAAGGCGTACAAGGCCGGGTATCTCGGCTGCAACATTTTCGGGAGCGGCTTCGACTGTGACATGTACGTGCACCGCGGCGCCGGGGCGTACGAGGCGGGCGAGGAGACGGCGCTCATCGAGTCGCTCGAGGGAAAGCGCGCGCAGCCGCGGATCAAGCCGCCGTTTCCCGCGGTGGCCGGCCTCTACCAGTGCCCCACAGCGGTCAACAACGTGGAGACGCTGTGCAACGTCCCGCTGATCGTGCTGAACGGTCCGGACTGGTTCGCCAGGCTCGGGCCCGCAAAGAATGGCGGCCCCAAGCTGTTCTGCATCAGCGGCCACGTGAAAAGACCCGGTGTCTACGAAGCGTCGATGCACACCACGCTGCGCGAGCTGATTTTCGAGCACGCAGGCGGGATGATCGACGATCGGCCGCTCAAGGCGATCATTCCCGGCGGGTCCTCCGTGCCGCTGCTCCTGCCCGAGCAGTTCGACACACCTGCCAGCTTCGACGACATCCAGAAGGCGGGCTCGCTCCTGGGTTCAGCGGGACTCATCGTGATGAACGATTCGGTCTGTATGGTGTGGCTGGCGATGAACCTGCTGCATTTCTACCGTCACGAGTCGTGCGGCAAGTGCACGCCCTGCCGCGAAGGCTGCGACTGGCTGTTCAAGCTGCTGGCGCGCCTCGAAGCCGGAGAAGGGCAGCCCAAGGACCTCGACCTGCTCTTCGGTGTCTCCAGCAACATCGTGGGAAAGACGCTCTGCGCCTTTGGCGACGCGGCCGCGACGCCGGTGCTGTCGACCATGAAGCTCTTTCGGCACGAGTACGAGGCGCACGTGCGCGAAGGGCGGTGCACGCTGCCGGCCGACTGGCGCGCCGCGGGCAGGCACGGGTTAGTGGTTGGTGGTTAGTGGTTGGTGGATGGTTGGTGGTTGGTGGATGGTTCGGATATTCCTGACGGCGGGCCGCTATCCCCGTTCCGGGGTTAACTAGAGTTAACCACCAACCACCAACCACAAACCAGGATGAACATGGATCTGAGGCTTCTCGTTCAGCTCGGCATCATCGGCCTGACGTTCTTCATGCTGATCAACGCGTCGGCCTTGCTCGTGTACGCCGAGCGCAAGGTCATGGGGTTCATGCAGCAGCGGTATGGGCCGTACCTCGTCGGCCCGCACGGACTGCTGCAGCCGCTGGCCGACATCCTCAAGCTGTTGATGAAGGAAGAGCTGCGGCCGAAGGGGGCCGACAAGTGGCTCTTCACGCTCGCACCCGTGCTCGCCGTCACCGCGGCCTTTGCGGCGTTTGCCACCGTGCCGTGGGGCGCCGAAACCACCCTCTTCGGCCTGCTCGATGAGCCGGTCAAGCTGGGCGCCGCCGACATCAACGTCGGCATCCTGGTGGTCTTCGCCATCACGTCGATGGGCGTCTATGGCATCGTGCTCGCCGGCTGGTCGTCCAACAGCAAGTACTCGCTGCTCGGTGGACTCCGGGCGTCCGCGCAGATGATCAGCTACGAGCTCTCCTACGCGACGGCGCTCGCCGCCGTGATTCTGATCGCCGGCTCGATGTCCATCCGCGAGGTCGTGGACGGACAGGCGGGCACATGGTTCGGCGTCCTGCCGCGCTGGTACGTGTTCCTGCAGCCGCTCGGCTTCATCATCTACATCATTGCGGGCGTGGCGGAGACCAATCGTGCCCCCTTCGACTTTCCCGAAGCGGAACAGGAACTGGTCTCCGGCTACAACACGGAGTACAGCTCCGTGCGCTTCGCGCTCTTCCCGCAGGCCGAATACATCAACATGACGACGATGGCGGCTGTGGCGACGGATCTGTACCTGGGTGGGTGGCATGGACCGTTCCTGCCGCTGGAGTACGGCTGGATCTGGTTCCTGCTGAAGGTGGGCGCCATCCTCTTCACCTACATCTGGGTGCGGTGGACGGTGCCTCGCTACCGGTACGACCAGTTGATGCAGTTCGGCTGGAAGTGGCTGTTCCCGGCGTCGGTCATCAACCTGATCGCGACCGCGGCGCTCGTGCTCTATTTCAATGCCTGAGACCCTGGTCTTCTATCTGCTGTCGGGGCTCGCCGTCCTGGCGTCGGGGCTGGTCATCGGCCAGCGCAACCCGATGTACAGCGTCCTGCTGCTCGTGGCCTCCTTCGGCGCGCTCGCGGGGCTGTACATCCAGCTCGACGCGCCGTTTGTGGCGGTGGCGCAGATCATCATCTACGCCGGCGCCGTCATGGTGCTGTTCCTCTTCGTCGTGATGCTCCTGAACGCGCCGCAGGAAGACGCGGCGGAATGGGACCGGACCCATCCACTGCGGCAGCCCGCGTTCGCGCGCATCGGCGGCCTGCTGGCCGTGCTGCTGGTGGTGCAGCTGGCGTGGGCGCTGCTGAGCGCCACTGGTGTGGGGGCACCGGTGGCCAGCCGCGCCGGCGCCGAAACGGTGAGCTCCGTGCGGGCGCTGGGACGGGTGCTCTTCACCGACTACGTGTTCGCGTTCGAGGCAACCTCGATCCTGATTCTCGTGGCGATGATCGGCGCCGTCGTTCTGGCGCGACGGGAGGCCGACCAGCCGTGATCCCGTTGGGCCATTACCTGATGGTGTCCGCCATCCTGTTTGCCATCGGCGCCGCGGGCGTGTTCCTTCGCCGGAATCTGATCACCGTGCTGCTGTCGATTGAAATCATGCTCAACGCGGTGAATCTGAGCTTTGTCGCGTTCGGCCGGCAGCTCGGCGCCTTCGACGGCCAGATCATCGCCCTCTTCGTCATGACGGTGGCCGCGGCGGAAGCAGCGGTCGGCCTGGCCATCGTGATTGCGCTGTACCGGCACCGCGAGTCGCTGAATCCCGACGCCTTTACCTCGTTGAAATGGTGACGAACCTGCTCGCGCTGATTCCTCTCTTTCCGCTGATCGGGTTCGTCGTCAACGCCTCGCTGGGCCGCCGGCTGCCCAACGCCATCTCCGGCGGCGTCGCCTCGGCCGTCATGGTCGCCTCGTTCGCCGTGTCGGTGATGGGGGTCCAGGAGCTGGCGGCCCTGCCGGTCGCCGATCGCGTGATCGAGCAGACGGTCTACACGTGGATTGCGTCCGGCGACTTCGTCCTCGATCTGACCTTGCGGCTCGACCCGCTGGCCGCCGTGATGATCCTCGTCGTCACCGGGATTGGCGCGCTCATTCACATCTACTCGACTGCCTACATGCACGAGGAGGTCGACAGCGAGTACGCCCGCTACTTCTCGTATCTGAATCTGTTTGCGGCCTTCATGCTGATCCTGGTGCTCGGCGCCAACTTCCTCGTGATGTTCGTGGGATGGGAGGGTGTCGGGCTCTGTTCGTACCTGCTGATTGGCTTCTGGTTCAGGAAGAAGACCGCCGCCGATGCCGGAAAGAAGGCCTTTGTCGTCAACAGAATCGGCGACTATGCCTTCGTCCTCGGGATGCTGCTGCTGCTCGTGCGCTTCGGCACGCTCGACTTCCAGCGGCTCGCGTTGATTGTTGCCGCCATTCCGCCTGAAGAGGGCATGTTCGGGGCGCTGTCGATCGCCACGTTGCTGCTCTTCATCGGCGCCACCGGCAAATCGGCGCAGATTCCGCTGTACACCTGGCTGCCGGACGCCATGGAGGGCCCGACCCCGGTATCCGCGCTGATTCACGCCGCAACGATGGTCACGGCGGGCGTCTACATGATCGGCCGGAATGCGGTGTTGTTCGGCCACGCGCCCGAAACGATGCTGATCGTCGCCGTGATCGGTGCGCTGACGGCGCTGATGGCGGGCACGATTGGTCTGGTTCAGAACGACATCAAGCGCGTGCTCGCGTACTCCACGGTGTCGCAGCTCGGCCTGATGTTTCTGGCGATGGGCATGGGGGCGTTTGGCGCCGGGATCTTTCACCTCTACACACACGCGTTTTTCAAGGCACTGCTGTTTCTCGGTTCGGGCGTGGTGATTCATGCGCTGCACGGCGAGCAAGACATCCGCCACATGGGCGGACTGAAGCGCTACCTGCCGATCACCTACTGGACGTTCCTCATCGGCTCGCTCGCGATTGCCGGCGTGCCCGGCCTTGCCGGCTTCTTCAGCAAGGACGAAATCCTGTACGAGACCTTCCGCGAGGGACACTGGATCTTGTGGACGATGGCGGCGATCACCTCGTTCCTCACGGCGACGTACATGTTCCGTCTCGTGTTCCTGACGTTCCACGGCGAACGCCGCCCGAGTCCCGGATCCCTGATCCCTGATCCTGGATCCCCGATCCCGTCTCACGGCGCGCATGATCACGCGCCGTATGATGCGCATCTGCACGACGCCCCCCCTGTCATGGCCCTGGCGCTCATCGTGCTGGCGGCTGGGTCCGCGGTGGCGGGGTATGTCGGCGTTCCGCACGCGCTTGGTGGCCATAACCTCCTTGCGGAGTGGCTCGCGCCGTCCTTTCGCCCGCCAGGGGCAGCCGGAGGCCTTGAAGCGGTAGCCGGAGACCTTGGAGCGGTAGCCGGAGGCCTTCAGGCCTCCGGAGAGGAAAACGCCGGCCTCGAATTGACGTTGATGGCCGTGTCGAGCGCTATCGCGATCGCCGGCATCGCGCTGGCCGCGTTCATCTGGTTGCGGCGCCGGGAGCTTGCGGACGGGATGGCGCGGCGCTTCCGGGGTGTCTACCGGCTGCTGCTGAACAAGTACTACGTGGACGAGCTGTACGACGCCGCGGTCGTCCAGCCGATCCGAGTGGGCTCGCAGGAGGGGCTCTGGCGCGGATTCGACGTCGCCGTGATCGACGGCGCCGTCAACGGCACCGCCTCAGTCGTGGCTGGCGGCTCGGGTGTGCTGCGGCGTCTGCAGACGGGTTCGGTGCGCGCGTATGCCGGCTCGATGTTCCTCGGCGTCATCATGATTCTCGGCTACTACCTCTGGCGGTGACATGCTGCTGACGCTTTCGTGGCTGCTCCCGGTGATCGGCGCCCTCCTGGTGATGTTCATCGGGAATGCCGATGGACGACGGGACGGGGTGATTCGCTGGGTGTCGCTCGCGGTCACCATCGCGACCTTTGCCGTCACCCTGGCCGTCTGGGCCGGCTTCGACAACGGATCGCCGGAGTTCCAGTTCGTCGAGCGCCACCCGTGGATTCCCGCGTTCGGCATCGACTATCACCTCGGTGTCGACGGAATCAGTCTGCTGCTCGTCGTGCTGACGAGCTTCCTCTCGCCGATCGCGCTGCTGTCATCGTGGGGGGCGATCGAGCGCAAGGTGAAGGAGTTCTCGATCTTCATGCTGGCGCTCGAGGCGGCGATGATTGGCGTGTTCGTCTCTCTCGACCTCTTCCTCTTCTACGTGTTCTGGGACGCGATGCTCGTCCCGATGTACTTCCTGATCGGGATCTGGGGCTACGACCAGCGCATCTACGCCGCCATCAAGTTCATGCTCTATACGCTGGCCGGCAGCGTGCTGATGCTGGTGGCCATCCTGGGCCTCGCCTCTCTCCATAACACCGCGACGGGCACCTATTCGTTCGACCTGCTCAGGCTGTATGCGCTCGACATCGCGCCGCAGACGCAGATGTGGTTCTTCCTGGCGTTCACGGTTGCCTTCGCGATCAAGGTGCCGCTGTTCCCGTTCCACACCTGGCTACCCGATGCACACGTCCAGGCCCCGACCGCCGGCTCGGTGATTCTGGCGGGCGTCCTGCTGAAGATGGGCACCTACGGGCTGCTGCGCTTCTCGTTTCCGTTGTTTCCGGACGCCGCGGCCTATTGTGCGCCGGGGCTGGCGCTTCTGGCGGTGATCGGGATCGTGTACGGCGCGCTCGTGGCGATGGTGCAGCCCGACATGAAGAAGCTGGTGGCGTACTCGTCGGTGAGTCACCTCGGCTTCGTGGTGCTCGGCATCTGCGCCATGAACGTGCAGGGCGTGCAGGGTGCGATCTACCAGATGCTGGCGCACGGCGTGAGCACGGGCGGGCTCTTCCTCATCGTCGGCATGCTGTCCGACCGGCGTCACACGCGCCTCATCAGCGAGTTCGGCGGGCTGAAGGCCGTCGTGCCACAGTTGAGCGCGGCGTTCATGATCATCACGCTCGCGTCGATCGGACTGCCCGGCCTGAACGGGTTCGTCGGGGAATTTCTCATCATGCTGGGCGCCTTCAGATGGGACCCGCGGTTCGTCGTGGTCGCGGGGCTCGGTGTCATCCTGTCGGCCGTCTACATGCTGTGGCTGGTGCAGCGGGTGTACTACGGTCCCATTACGCACGAGGAAAACATCACACTCCGGGATCTGCTGCCCCGCGAACGGGCTGCCGTCGTGCCACTCTGCGCGGTGGCCTTCGTCATGGGCATATTCCCGACGCTTTTCCTGAGGCCGATGGAGGCGTCGGTCACCGCGGTCGTCCAGCGCGTGCAGCAGGTTCAGAACTTGCGCGCCGAACGCTCCGAACGCCCCGAACGATCCGAACGGTGATCCATGTTCAACGCCTCCCTTGACGCTGTTGTCCCGATGCTGTGCGTGACGCTGGCGGCGCTCGCCGTCATGGGCGCCGAAGCGTTCCGCGCCCGAGGCGAGAACATGCCGCTCGGGGGGCTGGGCGTGATCGGGCTCACGGGTGCGGCGATTGCGTCGCTGCTGCTGTGGAACCGCAACGCGTCCAGTTTCGGGGTGATCGTTGCCGACAACTTCGGCCTGTTCGTGACGCTGGTGCTGCTCGTCGTGGGCGTGTTGACGATCATGTTCTCGTCGCCGGTGCTGCAGCGCGACGGACTGCCCAAGGGCGACTACTACGCGCTGGTGCTGTTCGCGATTGCCGGCATGATCATGATGGCCACGGCCAACGACCTCCTGGTCGTGTTCATCGCCCTCGAGATCCTGTCGATCGCGGTCTATGTGCTCACGGGCATCAGAAGAGACGACCCGCGCGCGACCGAAGCGGCGTTCAAGTATTTCCTGCTCGGCGCCTTTTCCAGCGCGTTCTTTCTCTACGGGATCGCGTTCACGTACGGCCTGGCGGGCAGCACGCGGCTCGATCGGGTGGGGACGTATATCGCGGCCCAATCCATGAGCGACAACCCGTTGATTCTCGTCGCGCTTGGGTTGCTGCTGGTGGGTTTCGCGTTCAAGATTTCAGCGGTGCCGTTCCATATGTGGACGCCCGATGCGTACGAGGGCGCGCCGGCTATCGTCACCGGCTTCATGTCGACCGGCGTGAAGGTCGCGGCGTTCGCGGCGTTCACCCGTGTCTTCCTGTCGGCCTTCGAGCCGTTCGTCCTCGACTGGGCGCCGCTCGTGGCGGTGCTGGCGGCCGCCACGATGATCCTCGGCACGGTGGTCGGCGTCGCGCAGAGCAACCTGAAGCGGATGCTCGCGTACTCGAGCATCGCGCACGGCGGCTACCTGCTGGTGGGCCTGGTGGCCGCCAACGAGGTCGGCAAGGCCGCCATCCTGTTCTACCTCGCGGCCTATGCGGTCACGAATCTCGCCGCGTTCGGCGTGATTGCCATGCTCGGGTCC
>JBOGIR010000251.1:0-4709 GCA_050742335.1 Vicinamibacterales bacterium
GGGCTACCCAGCGCGGCGTGCTAGCATGAACATTCCGCGTCCTGCGAAGGGGGCCTGTAGCGCAGTTGGGAGCGCGCCTGAATGGCATTCAGGAGGTCACCGGTTCGATCCCGGTCAGGTCCACCAACCTCCGCTCTCCCGTTACACGCGGAGGTTGCCCGCCATAGCGCGAAGCGCGACGGCGGGCCGTCACTGTCACACCGAGAGCTACGGTTGGTAAACCCTGTCGGTGTGGGGGGCGAGCTTCGGATGGCGAGCCATCCTTCACGCGAAGGATGTCCACCATAGCTGCGAAGCAGCGAAGGTGGACTGCAGGCCCCTGCGAACATTCTCAACACGTGACAGCCATCCACCGTAGCGCATAGCGCGAAGGTGGGCCTCCTCAAGTCTCCGAACGAGCTACGGATGGCAGGCCCCCTGTCAGTGCTTCGTGAGTGAGCTACGGATGGCAGGCCCTGTCTCTCTCATTGCACGCGAGCTTCGGATGGCAAGCCACCCTTGCGCGAGATCCGCAACCCTGGTTGTCGGTTCCGCGCAGTGACCGTGGAATTCCTCCCGTTTTCCTACTGGCAAACGCTTTGCCGTCTCCGGTGCCATGACTGCAACACAGCGTTTCGTGTACATCATCAGAAGCCAGACGGATCGGAGTCGCTACTACACCGGCGTGACTTCGGACGTGGCGGGACGTCTGGCGGCTCACAACGCTGGACGCTGCACGCACACGGCATCAGGCCCTCCCTGGGAGGTCGTGGTCGTCCTCGAGTTCGCTGAGGAAGGGCGCGCCATCAAGTTCGAGAAATACCTGAAATCAGGCTCAGGCGTGGCGTTCGCGAAGCGACATTTGAGGTGAGGTCGTTCACGAGCCGTCGCTCGATCAAAACTCGCCTCCCGGCGTAGAATCACAGCACCGCAAGCCGAGAGCAGTCAGCCCAGATCATGGACGCCGATAGATGGCAGCAGATCTCGCGGTTCTACCACGAGGCGCTCGAGCGTCCTGTTGATCAACGCGCCGCTTTCCTCGACGCGTGCTGTCAGGGCGACGACGCGTTGCGCGGCGAGGTCGCATCGCTCCTCGCCCACGAGGCGAACGCCGAGAACTTCCTCGTCAAGCCTGCCGCCGAAGTGGTGGATGCTCCGCCCCAGGACTCAGAACACCTCCACGTCGGACTGGAGCCGGGAGTCAAGCTAGGCGCCTACCAGATCGAGCGGCAACTTGGCCGCGGGGGGATGGGTGTCGTGTTCCTCGCGCACGACACCACCCTCCACCGTCGGGTCGCGCTCAAGGTGCTCGGGTCGCCCACCGACGACGGGACCGCGCGCGTCCGACTGCTGCGCGAGGCGCGTAACGCCGCCGCGCTGAATCACCCGAACATCTGCACCGTCTACGAAGTCGGCGAAGCCGACGGCTGCGCGTTCATCGCGATGGAGTATGTCGAGGGACGATCCCTGAGCGTTCGGCTGGCAGAGTCCGCCCTCCCGTTGGCGGAGGCCGTGCGGTACGGCATCGAGGCCGCCGACGCGCTGGCCTATGCGCACGACCACGGGGTCGTTCACCGCGACTTGAAGGCAGCGAATGCGATAGTCACGCCGACCGGCCGATTGAAGCTCGTCGATTTCGGGCTGGCCCGGCGTGAGGATGCGCTGCTGGCCGACGCCACCACGATGCCCTCGCTGGCGGCAGCCGGCGTCGCCATTGGCACGCCGTACGCGATGGCGCCGGAACAGGTGCGCGGCGGCGCCACGGATGCGCGCACCGACATCTGGGCGCTCGGCGTCCTGCTCTATGAGATGGTGACGGGCGTGAAGCCGTTCGCGGCCTCTACGACTCCGGAGCTGTTCTCATCGATTTTGCGAGATGCGCCCGCGCCGTTGCCCGACGCCACGCCCGTTGCGCTGCGGTCCGTGATCGTACGGTGTCTGGAGAAAGGGCCCGAGCGGCGCTACGCGCACGCACCCGAGCTGCGCGCGGCGCTCGAAGTGATTCAGGCGGGCGCGGTACCAGCGTGGGCCACCTGGCGCGAGCGGGTCAGGCGGCGCCCTTGGGTGGCGTCGGCCGCGGCGGGGCTCGGGGTCGCAGCGCTTCTGGTGGGCGTGAACGTCGGCGGCGTGCGGGAGCGGCTTAATGGAAGCCCGGCCGTGTCCAGTCCGATCAGGCTGGCCGTGCTGCCCTTCGAAAACCTGACGGGCGATCCGGAGCAGGAATACTTCAGTGACGGCCTCACCGACGAAATGATCACGCAGCTTGGCCGTTTGCACCCGCAGGGCCTCAGTGTGATCGCGCGAACTTCGTCGATGCGGTACAAGAAGCGCGACGTTCCCGTCAATCAGATCGGTCGCGAGCTCGGCGTGGACTACGTCATGGAAGGGAGTGCCCGGCGCGAGGGGAACCGCCTGCGCATCAGCGCGACGCTGATCGGAGTGCGCGACCAAACGCAACGATGGGCCGACAGCTTCGACCGGGAGCTCTCCGGGATACTCGGGTTGCAGCAGGACGTCGCACGATCGGTTGCCGAATCGCTGAAACTGACGCTGCTGCCCGCCGAGCAGACGCGGATCGCCAGCACGCGTCCCATCAATCCCGAGGCGTACGACGCGTATCTGAGAGGCCTCAGCTATCTGGACAGGTTCACTCCAGCCGATGTCGAGCGTGCGCAACGCTACTTCGGGTTGGCGCTGGAGAAAGATCCAACATACGCGCTGGCGTACACAGGTATCGGCCGGGCCTGGGGTTACCGGCAGCAGTTCGGGGCTGCTAAGCACAGCGAGACTGCTCCGGCCATGAGGGCGGCGCTGGAAAAAGCCCGCGAGCTGGACGAAACACTTCCGGAAGTGCATTACGCCCGGGCGATGCAAGCGACCTGGACCGACTGGGACTGGGCGGCTGCAGAGCCGAGCTTTCGGCGAGCCATCGATCTCAACCCCAGCTATGCGGATGCGCGTGCCTTCTACTCGCACTACTTGCACATCATGCAGCGTCCGGGGGAGGCGATGGCGCAGATCCAACGAGCCGCGGAGTTGGATCCCTTGAGTCCATCGATCAGGGCGCTGTACGCCGCAGACCTCGTGTGGGCTCGACGTTATGACGAGGCCATAGTGCAGGCCCGCAATGCGCTCCGGACGGCCCCAGCGAACACGGTGGCACTGACGCAGCTCGAAACTGCGTTCTACGAAACCAAAAGGTACGAGGAGGCCTTGGCTGTCGCAAAGACACGCTGGACGAACAGAGTGGGTCCGGAGATCGAGGAGGCCTTGAGTCGTGGTTACGCAGAAGCGGGATACCAGGGTGCCATGCGGCGTGCGGCCGACATGGTTGCGGCGCGCTGGCCCGCTTTATACACCAACCCTAGCGCCGTCGCGGGGGCGTACCTGCGCGCCGGGCAGAACGAACAGGCGCTCGAATGGCTGGAACGAGCGTACGAGCTACACGACCCCAACATGCCATACATGGATCTTGGGCCGAGTCGGGATGGCGTCCGTGACCATCCACGTTTCCGCGATCTGCTGCGGCGGATGAAGCTCCCGAGTTGAGCTGGGCGCTGCAGCTCATGGGACTCGCCGCAACGTCTCCAGTTGCTGCAGCCAAGACGTAATCTGGTTCCAACTGGTGAACATCTGGTCCACCAACCTCCGCTCTTCCGTGATCACGCGGAGGTTGTCCACCGTAGCTTGGCCCTGAATCCGAGCCAGGCGAAGGTGGACCTTCCCCTTGTCACTGAGAGCTACGGTTGGCAGGCCCTGTCTCTGTCATTGACACACGAGCTACGGATGGCAGGCCCCCTGTCAGTGCTTCGTGAGTGAGCTTCGGATGGCAGGCCCTGTCTCTGTCATTGACACACGAGCTACGGAGGGCAGGCCCCCTGTCAGTGCTTCGTGAGTGAGCTACGGTTGGCAGGCGCTGTGTCTGTCACTGCACGCGAGCTTCGTATGGCGAGCCATCCTTCAGGCGAAGGATGTCCGCCGTAGCGGCGAAGCTGCGAAGGTGGACCGCCTGACCGGCGAACCACGCGAGTCTCGCCTGGCGCTCACACACCTTGTCGCGGAGCCGCTGTCGCACGACCTCCCAGCTCTCGCCTGCATCGGGGTTGACGTCGTGGCCCTCACGGCCGCGCAAGATCGATGAGCACGAGATCGGAATTGTCGCGCGATCGGTCGAAGACGATCTGCTTGCCATCCGGGCTGATGTCAAAGCTCCACATGGCTGCCTGATGATTCAGTCTGGTGAGTGGCCGGGTCTTGGTCGTCGCCAGATCCAGCAGCCAGAAATCCTGCGCGAGGGTGAATCCCTGCATATAGACCAGGCCGGTACCGTCGGGCAGGAACTGGGCCCGGCTTCCACCCCCTTGACGGCGCACCCGGATCGGAGGGAAGTCGGCCGGTGTGCCGTCGGGGCGAACGGCGTGGAGCGGCGCCATCGAGCCCACATTGGCGCCGGTATACACGATCAAGTTTCCGTCGGGCGACCATTCGGGGTTGAGCGCCACCCCGGTGACAAGTCGGACCGGCTCGGCACCATCGATCGGGATCTTGAACAGGCCGGTTCCCTTGGTGTCGCTGCCGCCGGTCGCAATCCATCGCCCATCGGGCGACCAGGACGCGGCACCTTGTGCGCCAATCGCATCCGTCAGCGGGCGAAGCTCGGCGCCATCCGCCGATAGCACGTGCATCCGCAGTTTCCCGCTTCGCCGCAGCGCAATGGCGACCTGGCCGCC
>JBOGIR010000252.1:0-3380 GCA_050742335.1 Vicinamibacterales bacterium
ACCGCGATGCCCTGCTTGCGAAGCTCTTCGACGCGACCTTGCAGCTCCACGAGCTGCGTGCGGCAGAAGGGTCACCAATCGGCCGAGCGGAGGAACACGAGCATCGCCCCGCGCGCGCCCATGATCGACTGCAGTGTCCGCGCGCGGCCCGTCTGGTCCGGCAGATTGAAATCGGGGACTTGCTGACCTGCCTGTGGCCCGAGCTTCGAGACGTCGATCTTCTGCCGCGCCGGCTGAGGCGCCCCTTGCCCGCCAGCCGCGGAGCCCACCTCGAAGACCAAGACGGCCACGAGGAGGAACAGTGCAAGCAACGTCGGATTGAATGCCTTCATCATCATCGCGCCTCTAGACGTCTTTGAAAGGCCAGAAGTCGTGCGAATAGGCAAGCTTTGAACCGGCCTTTCAAGACGTCTCGCCCGCACGGAGTGCGGGCAAGCAGACACTGCCCTAGCGAGGCGGAGCCACATGCTCGATGGTCTGAGGCGCAGCCTCGCTAGAGGTAAGCCGGGTCAGTATACTCCGCTTCCGGCCCGATGCCGCGGAGACTCATTGCGACATCGTGCGATACGGCGGATTGACACCAATGCAGGCCGGCAGTAGGTTAAGGTCCTCATTTCGGAATACCCTCGACCCCGCAATCATTCTTCGAGTTCCCTGCACGTTTTTCGCGTGAGGAGGATCAGCACATGAAAGGGTCTGCAGCAGCGCGATGGATCGGTGGCGCCGTCCTCGGCGCGCTCGTGGGGCTGACGGTCGTGGCGATCGGCGCCTTCACCGCCCCGGGAGTGTCCCCGTCGGACATGGCCACGCTCGAGTCGGACAGAGAGGCGCTCCAGCAGCAGCTCGCCTCCATGGTCCCGACGTTGGTGGTGCAGGCCGGACAGCTCGCGCCGCCTCCGCCCGCCGCACAGTCAACGGGCTGGGACACGCCGGAGTCGATCCGCGGCCGGTTGAGGCTGCTCGCCACCTATGACTCGAGCGGGCCGGACGGCTGGGACGCCAGGGCGCATCCGACGGTCTTCATCACGAGCGAGGGCGTCGAGAAAGGCGCACGCAAGTCGGGGCTCTACATCATCGACGCGTACACGAAGCAGGTGGTTGGGTCGGCCCTGTTCGACCTGGGCGAGGAAGTCGTGGAGAACCCGCACGGCGTCGGCATCTCGCCGGACGGGCGGTGGCTCTACCTCGGCCAGATGCACCGGGTCCGGGCCACCGGGCAGGTCAGGACTGTCCTGATGATCGTGAACGCCAGGACGCTGAAGCTGGACAAGGTGCTGGAAGGGATGGCCCGTGTCGATTGGTTCCACCACATCACCGGCTTCAAGGACTGGCAGGGACGCGATCGCGTGATGGTCGCCTTCGGCCGCACCCCCGGCGGGGCCCCGCACTACCTCCTCGATCCCCACGACAACAACAGGGTCGTGAGGGCCATCACGATTGAGGACATCGGCTACAAGATCGGCCATCCGTATCCGACGGTCGATCCGACGGGCCGCTTCGTCTACGTGTCCGTCTTCGCGCCGCCATGGCAGGCGAAGCTGCACAACACGGCGGGGATCGCCAAGCTCAACCTCGAGACCGGCGCCGTCACGATCATTCCGTTCGTCGGGGACAACCCGATCGGCATGGCGCACACCTCCGATGGCAGATTCACGTACGTCAACGATTCACATGGCGACGCGGTCTACAAGATCGACAACGCCACCAACACGGTCGTGGCCGACACTAGCGCCGGCGTGGCCGGTCCGTATGGTCTGGTCCTGAACTGGGATGAGACCCTGCTCTACCCGATCGGGAAGGGCGAGGGGAGTCACAACGTCGGGTCGGTCGTCGGCGTCGTCAACGCGGTGACGTTCTCTCCGCCCCGCCAGATGTTTCAGAGCCTGCCGATCCACCTGGGGGGCTCCGCGTCCAGCATCGATCACGGCATCCTGCACCCCGATCCCAAGGTGAACGAGCTTTGGATCACCAACATGAACGGGTGGGAAACCATCGTGCTGGACCTCAACACCCACAAGGTGAAGGCCTACGTGCCGACCCCGAACGGTGGGGACACACATTCGGGCGGCTTCGTGCGCTACACCCCGGACTGGAAGGGCGAGCTGCTCGCCGACATGGGCGGTCCGAAAGGGCCGATGTACGCGGCGATGCGCCAGCGGGCGGCGGCGGGCCAGAAAGCGGCGGTGGCGCCCAACCCTGCAGTTGCGCCGGTCGCGGCGGGGGGTAATGCGCCTGCGCCAGCGCCCGGCCGGACGATATACGAGAACACCTGCGCGGCCTGCCACGCGATCAGCGCGAGGGGTGGCGCACAGTTGAATGCGCCCGACATCCGCGGCGCGGGCGAGGCGCGGGTGCGATCGGCTCTCGCCGGCGTGGAGCAAATGGGCCAGATCAGGCTCAGCGACGCAGAGATCACCGCCGTCGTGGAACATCTGCAGGAGCTGAACAAGCAGCCATGAAGGCGATCGTGCCGTCGCTCCTGGCGGTGGCCGGCGTTGTTGCGCTCTACGGGCCCGGCCTCGCTGCGCAGTCAGGCGGAGTGGATCACTCCGCGCACGCGGTGCCCGGGGCCGTGTCCGATGCGTCCGCGCTCGACTTCACGGTCAACGTGAGCATCTCGGACGCCGAGATCCAGCCGTCTGTCGTGTTCGTGCCCGCCGGGCGGCCGGTGCAGCTCCTGCTGCGGAACCGCGGCTCGCTGGAACATCACTACCGGGTCGTGCGGCTCGTGCCCGACGAGCTGTCGTGGCTTGCCGACGGCGCAGACACGGGCGAAGCCGGGCTCCTGGACGAGAGCCACAATCACCACGGCCGGACGTTCGTCCCCTGGCGGGCGGCGTCGCCCGCGGGCATCAGTCCCACCGGCCACGAAGTGCATGCGTACGTCTCACCGGAGCGACGGGTCGACGCGGTGCTCTTCACGGCCACGCAGACCGGCACGTATGTCGTCCAGTGCGATCTGCATCCGGAGAAGGTCGGCAGGCTCACCGTTTTCGAGCCGGCGACGCCGAACGTTGCGGCCGTACCCGCGCGGAGCCGGCGGGCGCTCACGCTCGCATTGACGAAGGATCTCGGATCGGTCGACTATCCCGGTGCCGCGGGAGTTCGAGTGGAAGCGACGTACGCTCCCGAGGAATACGTCACGCAGATCCTGGGCGCGGCCGCCGCCGATTCCGCGCTCGACGTCAATCAGTACGTCGCCGTGCTGCTCAGCGAACGCACTCACACGGCGTACCTGCCGGCCGCTGCGGTCACGCCCGACCTCCACGTCAATGGCACTCCCTTTCCGCTCATCGAGCGGAGGATAGTGACCGACTCGCCGCACCACCGAGCCACGGTCTACCGGTTCGCTCGCGACGACTCGTTTGGCGCAGGTCATC
>JBOGIR010000253.1:0-27786 GCA_050742335.1 Vicinamibacterales bacterium
CCCCCTCACGGAGCCGGGTCGGTACGATGCCCTCCACCATGCCTCGAAGTTGTGTCGCGATGGCGCCGACGCTGAATCCGAGGTCGGCCGCGATCGATCGATTGACGCGCGCAACCACCTCGGGCTGGCCGCTCTCCAGGTTGCTGCTGATGTCGACGGCGCCGGGAATCTGGCGGACCCTGGCTTGAATCTCGCTCGTAATCCGCTGCAGCGCCGCCAGATCGTCGCCACGCACGAAGACGTTGACCGGCGGCTCGTACGGCGCGCCCTGCATGAATTCGGGGTCGGCCACCTTGCCGTCCACAAACGCCATACCAGTGAGCATCTCGCGGACCTGGTCCTTGATGTCGCCAACACCGCGTTCGCGCTGGTCCTTCTTGGTCAGCTTCACGCGAAGGTTCGACGCGCGAACCTGCCCGTCCGTGCCGACGGTGCTGAACACCTGCGTCACTTCGGGAATCTGACGGACACCCTGCTCGACGCGCGCCACGGTCTGGACGCTCTCGTCGAACGAGGTGCCGGGGGGAAGCTCCACGATTACCTGGAATTCGCCGCGATCTTCAGCGGGGACGAACTCGGTGCCCATGATCGTGACGCTGCTCAGGCTGGCCACGAACACGGTGGCCGCAAGGCCGAGCGACTTCCATGGATTGTTCAGCGCCACCCCAAGCACGCGGTGATACCCGCGGTCGAGACCGTCGTACGCGCGTCCCAGGCGCTCGAAGAAGCGCCCGGTCCGCGTACGCATGCGCCTTTCGTGCGGAATGTACCGGACGAACCGCGACGACAACATCGGGTCGAGCGTGAACGCCACGAACAGCGACATCGCGACGGCAAAGGCAATCGTCAGCGCGAACGACTTGAAGAACTGACCGACGATGCCCGTCATGAAGCCGACCGGCAGGAACACCGCAAGAATGGTGAAGGTTGTCGCCATGACCGCGAGCCCGATTTCGTCCGTGCCCCGCCGGGCCGCCGTCATTGCGTCCTCTCCGTGTTCCATGTGCCGGTAGATGTTCTCGCGCACGACGACCGCGTCGTCGATGAGAATGCCGATGACGAGCGAGAGGGCCATCAGCGTCATCATGTTGATCGTGAAGCCGGCCATCCACATGAAGAAGAACGTTGAGATGACGGAGGTGGGCAGTGAGAGCGCGGTGATGAGCGTCGACCGCCAGTCGCGCATGAAGACGAAGATGACGAGCACCGCCATCGCGGCGCCGAAAATGATGGCCTCGCGCACCTGCGCCACGTTCTCCCTGATGAACTCGGCGTCGTCGTGGACCGTGCGAATCTGCAGTTGCGGGAAGCTGGGACCGACGCGGGCGAGCGCTGCGTGCACCCGTTCGGCAATCGCGGCCGTGTTCGCGCCGGACTGCTTTTTCACCGAGAACGACACGGCGTCCACGCCGTCCAGCCGGGTGGTCGAGAAGCGCTCCTCGAAGCCGTCCACCACGCGGCCGACGTCGCGAATACGCACGGTGGAGCCGCCGGCAGATCGCAGGATCACGTTCTCGATCTCGTCGACGGTTTGAAGCTCGCCCTTCGTGCGCAGCGAGATGGTCTGGGCCTCCCGGTGCATCTGCCCGCCGGGAAGGTCGAGGTTTTCGGCGGCCAGCTTTTCGGCGACGAGCGCTACGGGCAGTCCGAGCGCCTCGAGGCGGCCGGGGTCGAGCTCCACCTGAATCTCGCGGACCTCGCCGCCGTTCACCTCGACGGCCGCGACGCCGTCGATCTGCTCGAGCAGGGGCTTCAGGTCGTCCTCGACCTGCCGACGGGTGATGTCGGAGCGCTGGGACGATCCGACGGCGAACGCCATGATCGGCAGCGCCGCCACGTCGAAGCGCACGATCGTCGGGTCTTCGATCTGCTCGGGCAGGCGACTGCGGATCGCGGCGACCTTCTCGCGGACCTCGGCGGCGGCTGCCTGCGGATCGATCTCGAGCCGCAGTTCCAGCCCGACGCGCGAGAACGACTCGGTCGAGCTCGATATCACGCGCTTGACGCCATTGATCCCGGCCACCGCGTCCTCGATCGGCCTGGTGACGAGCGTCTCGACTTCCTCAGGCGATGCGCCTGGATAGACGACGCTGATGTTGACGAAGGGGAAGTTAACCTCTGGGAACAGGTCGATGCCGAGCCTCGTCAACGACACGATGCCGAGCACCATGAAGCTCATGATGACCATCGTGGCGAAGACGGGACGGCGGATGGAGATGTCTGAGATCCACATGACAGTGCCTCGTGCTTGCAACCAGATTACTTGGGTTGCCCCATGAGCAATCGTCGTTCACCCTTCTCGGTTCTCACTGCTCTGTTCGTGTTCACGTTCGGTTCGGGTTCACGTGCTCCTGCAGCACATTCGGGTTTGCGCACGAACCTGAACACGAACCGAGAACCGAGAAGTAAGAAGCGTGAACGACACGTTACTTGACAAGAACCGCGTTGACCTTGGTGCCAACCCCAACGTCCTGCCGGGCGTCGGACACAATCACATCGCCCGGTTGGAGTCCGCTGCCGATCTCAACGACCCGCCCGTCGGTCACTCCTTCGCTCACCGGCACCTCGCGCAGCGTGTCGCTCTCGATCCGAAGCGCGACGCGTTTGCCGGCGCGGGTCGTCACCGCTTCGCGCGGGACCGCCAGCACTCCGGTGGCACGCTCGAGCGGAACGGTTGCGGCGCCGTACATGCCGGAGAGAAGAGCGCCGCGAGGGTTGGTGACGCGGATCTCGATCCGGAAGTGGCGATTCTTCGCGTCCACTTCCGGTGCGATCGCCGCGACGCGTCCCTCGAACGTGTCGCCGGACCGTGCCTGCGCGGTGACGCGCGCCGGCATGCCGACGCGCAGACGGCCGGCTTCGAGCTCCGAGACGCCGGCCTCCAGCTTCATGACGCTCAGGTCCGCGACGACCACTACCGGGTCGTCGCCGGGACCGACGAGGCTGCCGGCGTCGTAGTGGCGTTCGACGATGACACCGTTGATGGGGGAGGTGAGCGTGGCGTCCTGTTGCACCTCGCGCGCCCGGCGCAACGCCGCGTCAGCCTGCGCAACGTTCGCCCGCGCGAGGTCGCGCTGCGCCGCGGCCGTACGCCGCGCCGTGTCCGCGCCGTCGAGCCGCTGCCGTGGCACGGCGCCCCGCTCGAACAGATTCTGCGCGCGCTCGTGCTCGACCAGCGCATTGGCGAGCGTCGCTTCCGCCAGCTCGAGTCCGGCCTGCGCGACGCCAACGGCTGCGGCCGCGGCATCGACCTGCGCGTCGATCTCGCGACGATCGAGCGCCGCCACCACCTGGCCCATCCGCACCCGATCGCCGAGATCGACCGTGACACGTGACAGGGTGCCGGGCAGTCTGGCCATCACCGCGACGCGCGTCTCCGGCATCAGGTTGCCGGAAATCTGCAGCGTGGACTCCACGTCGGACACACCGACCTTGATGGCCGCGACGTCGATGCGCCGTTCGGCGACGGAAGTGGACGACGCCGCGGCAGCTGGCTCGCTTTCGCGACACGCTGAGATCAGTGTCGTGAGCGCGAGCAGCGCGAGGCCTGCGGCTGCCCACCGGAGACCGTTAGTGCCGATTTCAGATTGCTCGATTGATGATTGTTGACGATTTCTGAATGACCATTGTCGAACTGATTGGCGATTGGGGGATTTGGCGGTCAATCGAACCCCAGTCGACAATCGAAAGTCTTCATTCGACAACAGTCGGCACTCGATCAATCTGCAATCTGCAATAGATCTCCGGAAGAACGCCAGAAACGAGAGACATTGATTACGCATGACTGTGTGCACCTTTTGCAGCAACGGCACCGCTGGAGTGAAACGCACACTCGGACGCCACAAACGTGGTGCGGACGCTCGTCGTGAAGCCGGCGAGCAGCGATTCCAGCAGGTCGTGCGCGAGCGCGTCGGGGTCCTCGCCCGGCGCCAGACGCTGCGCCAGGCCGATCGTCGCGGCGCCCAGCATGCCCACCCAGAGCACGTGCAGCGATGCGGCCGGGTTGAGCGCCCTCGAGAATTGGCCGCGGTCGATGCACGCCTGAATGTCGGCCTCGGCGCGCGCGGTGGTTTCCTGGAAGAATTCGAACCGCTGGAAATCCTGACTGAGGCTCGGCACCGAGCGGTCGACGAACATCAGCTCGAAGTACTCGGCGTTGGTCTTCGAAAACTCGTAGAACACCCACAGGCCGCGTCGCAGACGCTCGAGCGGATCGGCGACGTGCAGTGTGGCGGTCAGGAGACCCTGCGCAAGGAGACGAAATCCTTCCTCCGCGAGTGCGAAGAAGATGTCGTCCTTGCTCGGAAAGTAGCTGTAGATCGCGGCGGGGCTGTACTCGATGCGATCGGCCACCTTGCGCATCGAGACGTTGCGATAGCCTTCGGCGACGAACAGTTCACGCGCCGCGGTGAGGATGGCCTGGCTGATGCGGTCGCGATCGCGCTGCTGCCGTTCTTTTGTGCCCATGAACACCAATCATAGTTCGAACAGTGTTCGGAGTTCTAATGGCGTTAGACGCAGCAGCGTTCGCAAGCCGGGCGCCAGACGCCTCCGGGAGTCGTAACTTCAGTTAATTAGCTGATCCTAAATGACTTAATTGAGAAGAGTGTCGTTGTCGCGGCGCCGTAGGTGAGTGCCGCAACCGACAGAGTGACCGAAAACCCCCAGTTCATCGCGATGAACACCGCGACGGCTGCGCCCACGACGGAGAGCGCCCCGTTCACGCCCCAGCCCCAGGGGATGATCTCCGGCCGCGATGCGGCGACCAGGCGCATCCCTGCCGGCAACGGCACGCCGAGCAGCGCGCCTGCCGGGATCAAGAGGGCCGCCGCCGCGGTCACGCGCAGCGGCAGCGACCATGCGATTGCGTAGTCGATCGCGGAGGAGAGTGTGAAGGCGCTGAGGCATGCGAGCGCCACCACGGCGGCGAGCGCACGCAGGGTGACGCGTCTGATCCGTGCTGTGGCGACACGACGGCTCAGGAAGCTCCCGAGCCCTGTCCCGATCAGCAACGAGAACAGCGTGACCGTCAGTGAATACACGGGGTGGCCGAGCAGCAGCACGAAACGCTGCAGGAGCGCCACCTCGAGGAGCATGAATCCCGCGCCAAGCGCGCCGAAGTACAGGAGCCATCGCCCCCAGCCGGCCGCCGGGCGCGCGCCGCCCACGAGCAACGGGCCGCCGACGAAGAGCAGCACCAGCAGGGTCGAGATGCCTATCAGTGTCAGCAGCGCGCTCAGGCCGTTTCCAAAGAGCATCGATCGGCCGAATGCGACATCCAGCTGATCACGCAGCCGCGTCGTGTGAAAAAAGAACGGCCGGTCGTCCGTCGTCGGCGTGATATCGAGCGGATATCCCGCAAAGAACTGTTGCCGATCCCCCGCGAGAATCAGCCGCCGGTAATCAGCCGCGCCCGTCCGGGTGCGGACCATCTCCGCTGGATCCTGCGCAGAGCGGCGAGCCGTCACGCCCGGCGCATACAGCACCTCGAAGTCGAGCTCGCCTGCCAGGCGTTGAAGTCGGGCCGTGTCGTCAGCCGAAAACGGCCGCCGTTTGAGCAGAAACGTCGCGACCCGGTCGTGGCGGACGATTGCCAGGTGCTGCGCGGCGTCGAGGCCGCGCACGGCACACGCCTCCTGTGCCAGCGACACGAGGCGGAGTCCGTCGAAGACCCAGCGTGTGATGGTGAGCACGCCCTCATCGCTCAGGTGATCGAGGTACTCGCCAAACGCTTCGGTGGTGTAGAGCGAATTTTCCGTCAACGTATACGCGCCTGCCGCCGTGGCCGCCCACGTGTCGACGAGCGAGGCCTGAATCACGTCGTATCGAGCCGCGCTCCGCCGCACGAAACTCCGGCCGTCGTCGACATGCACCGCCACGCGCGGGTGGGCATAGACCGCTCCGGAATAGTCGCGGAAACGGTCGAGCATGACATCGCGCGCGATGATCGGATTGATTTCGACGGCATCGACGTGTCGTGCGCCGAAGACGAGGGCGGAGAGCAGATCCCGTCCGCCACCAGGTCCAATTACGAGCGCGCTGAACCCACCGGGACGCTCGACGAGATGGTAGGCGAGAGCCGTGAGCTCGTACCGAAGATACGCGGCGTCCGCGGGGTTGCCGGTGCCCTTGAGGATGGGCGTGGAGGCAGCCGAGTCGATGTCCATGAAGAGCGAGTCGCCCCGGATGCCCTTGAAACGCGGACTCAGCGACCAGTCGCCATGCTCGCGGTCGTACACGGCGACGCGTGAAAACGAATTCCACTTGTTGAACAACACGTGGTCACCTTGGTGACCCTTCGTATCCACGACATCGAAGGGCGCCGCGCCGGTGGCCTGGGCGGCCACAGGCAAGCCGAACAGCGCCACCACGGCTGCAGCCACGCGAGCCCGGCGGGCAGCAGGAGCGAAGCAGACGGCCGCGCCAAGCGCAAGGGCAGCCGCGGTCAGCACCACGCCGGGCGCGCCGAGCCGGTTGAGAAGCGGGATGAGCGCGAGGCACCCGGCCGCCGCGCCCAGCAGGTCCGCGCTGTACACCACATTGACCCGGTCGGTCAGCCTCGCGAACGCGAGCGAGATCACCGTGCCGCCGGCAAGGAACGGAAGCGCCGCGAGCAGGTAGATGACCAGCATCAGCACGAGGTTCGACGGCGAATAGTCGAGTCCGACCCGAATGCGGACGAGGCAGGCGAGCGCGACGATGGTGACGAGGGCCTGGATCACCGCGGCGCCGGTCAGGAGCGCGTGTGTGCCGCGCGAGGCCAGGCGCTCGCGCATCAGATAGACGAACACGCCGCTGGCGCTGAGGCCGAACAGGGCGATTGAGATGGCGAGGAACGCGAAGTGGTAATACATGGTCACCGAGAAGATTCTCGTCAGCGCCAGCTCGGTCATCAGGATGGCGGCTGACACCGCGCCGATGCCCGCGAGCGTCAAGCGGTTGTCTGCCGTCGAGCATCCCCACATCCGTGCCCACATCATGTCGTGAGTCTAGCAGGAACATGGCTTGCAGCCTGGCTGTTCCAGCCGCCGCTGTGGCGTTCGCATGACTCGCATGACGAACTCGGCAGCGTGCACGCCGATCGCGGCGGAGAAGGAAGGTCGGAGCAGGTATGCACGCGACCCTGAAGCTGGTGATTGTCTGTCTTCTTGCGGCATGCGGCGTGGCCGCGCAAGACGCCTCGACCTATTTTCGCAGCGGCGTCGATCTCATCGGGCTCAACGTCGTGGCGACCGACCCACAGGGGCACTTCGTCAAGGGCCTCTCGAGCGCTGAGTTCACCATCTTCGAGGATGGCGTCCAGCAGGACATCTCGTTCTTCGCCGTGGTGCCCGCGCCCATCGACTTGGCGCTGCTGCTCGACACCTCGGCCAGCATGAGCGACAAGATCACCACGGTGCAGCAGGCCGCCATCGGGTTCACTGCCGTCGTGCGTCCGAGCGACCGCATCTCGATCGTCGAAATCAAGGACGCGGTCAAGGTGCTGCATCCGCTCAACGACGACGTGGCTGCCGCGCGGCAGGCGATCGGAGGGACGATTCCGCGCGGCAACACCTCTCTCTACAACGCCATCTACGTGACGCTGAAGGAGCTGATGAAGGAGCGTCGCCCGGACGGCGAGATGCGCCGGCAGGCGATCGTGGTGCTGTCGGACGGCGACGACACGGCCAGCCTGGTGGCGTTCGACGATCTGCTGGAGCTGGCCAAGCACGCGGGCGTGGCGATTTACACCATTACGATCCGGACGTCGTATGCGAGTCGCTACGTCTTCATGGGCAACGCGAAATCGCACGCCGAATCGGGGTACGCGATGCGAGCGCTCGCGCAGGAGACGGGAGCGCGGGCGTTCTTCCCGACCACCATCATGGAGCTGTCCGGCGTCTACGACATGATTGCCGACGAGCTGGCGAGCCAGTATTCGGTGGGCTACGTCTCGAAGAATACGCAGCGCGACGGTGCGTATCGGCGCATCAACGTGCGCGTCGAACGGCCCGGCATCCGGGCGCGTACCCGCAGCGGGTACATTGCAGGGCCGCCGACGTCCATCGTCAGCCGCTGAGAGGGGGAACGCGGGCTTCAGCAGACCGGTCTGCGTAGCAGCCCGTGGCCAAAGTCCCGGCCGGGCCACAGAGCCACAGAGAGCACATCTGGAAAAGACTCCGTGTTTCTGTGTCTCCGTGGCGCCTTGGTGAGTTTCACCACAGGCTGCCTAGGATAAACTACGGGCGAAACCGGCTCTGCGAACCATGCCCGTCGAGACCCCCGATCGCGTCCGCTCCACGGCCGGCACCTACATGGTCTGCGCTGCGGCCTGGGCGCTGCCCGGCGCCGGCCATCTGTGGCTGGGGCGCCGGCAAAAAGGGCTGGTGTTCCTCGTGACGCTCCCCTTGATGTTCCTGCTGGGCCTCTGGCTCGAGGGACGCCTGTTTCCGTTCGAGCTGACACAGCCGCTCGTCGCGCTGGCGGCGTTTGCCGACATCGGGCTCGGTGTGCCATATCTCATGGCCACGGCGATGGGCGCCGGAGACGGCCGCGTGATTGCGCAGACGTTCGAGTACGGCAATGCGTTCCTGATCGTCGCCGGGCTGCTGAACATGCTCGTCGTGTTGGACGCGTTCGACGTGGCGCAGGGGCGTAAGTGACGACGCACGTTGGCGTGATGGCGGTGTTCGCACTGTTCGTGTCGGTTGTTTTTGCGACGCTCATGAGAGACGACCCGGCGGAGCAGTTTCGCCTTGGCGCCCGGCTGTTCGGCGGCCTCGTGGGCGGCGGTGTGCTCGCCGGCTGGCTGCTCTACCCGTTGCCGTTTTGATCCCCATCTCCCACAGGCCACGGAGGCACGGAGACACGGAGAAGGCTCGCACTCTCCGATTGTGGGCACCGGTCGTCCTCTGCATGGCGGCGTTCTTCTATGTGTCGTCGCTGCCCCAGCCGCCCGCGCCGCCGGGCGGCGACAAGCCGTGGCATCTGCTCGCGTACCTTGGTCTGGGCGTGGTCGTCGTGCGTGCGGTCGCCGGCGGATTGCCTGCGCGGATCGATGCGCGGACGGCGGCGGTCGCGATCGCGATCACCGCCGGCTACGGGGTGACCGACGAGCTCCACCAGATGATCGTGCCGGGGCGATCGGCGCAGGTTGGCGACCTGGTCGCCGACGCGATCGGCGCATGCATCGCCATAGGGGTCTGCTGGGTGTGGGGCCTCGTTCGCGGGGCACCGAGCGCCGAGGACAAGGCACAGGTCACAAAGGCCGAAACCACGAAGACCACGAGTGCTCCACGAGGCTCGTGATCGTCGAGATCTTCGTGGCCTTCGTGGTTTGTCGCGGGCGCCCTGTGACTTGGTATAATCTCGCCGACCTCGCGCGATGAGCTTTGACAACCTTCTGCTCGAGCGAGATGGCGCGGTGGCCATCGTCACGATCAACCGCCCGCAGGTCCTGAACGCTCTCAACACCCCCACGATCGACGAACTGCGGCGAGCCGTGCTGGACGTGAAGCACGACCCCGCCGTGCGTGCCGTGATCGTCACGGGCGCCGGTGAAAAGGCGTTCATCGCCGGTGCCGACATCAATGAGCTGGCCGTGCAGCAGCCGGCGCAGGGCAAGGAGCATGCGCTCCGAGGCCAGCACGTGTTCGACCTGATCGAGAACATGGGCAAACCGGTCGTCGCGGCCATCAACGGTTACGCGCTCGGCGGCGGGTGCGAGCTGGCGCTGGCGTGCACGCTGCGTGTGGCCGCCGACACGGCGCAGCTGGGGCAGCCCGAGATCAATCTCGGGATCATTCCGGGATACGGTGGCACGCAGCGTCTGTCGCGTCTGGTTGGCAAGGGCGTGGCGCTCGACCTGCTGCTGTCGGGACGTCGCGTCACAGCGGACGAAGCCCTGCAGATCGGGCTCGTCAATCGCGTGGTCCCCGCGGCGGAGCTCATGGGCGTCGCAACGTCGCTGGCCGCCGAACTCGCGGCGAAGCCGCCGATCGCTGCGCAGTACATCATCGAGGCCGTCAATCGCGGCCTCGAGATGCCCTTGCACCAGGGGCAGTTTCTCGAAGCCACACTGTTCGGCCTGGTGGCATCGACCGACGACATGCGCGAAGGCACGACCGCGTTTCTGGAGAAACGCAAGGCCGCGTTCAAGGGCCGGTAGACCGTTATGCGGCTCCAGACGAGAATTTCGTACCCGTTGTCCCGCGTGCCGCCGAGCCGCATAACGGTCTATGACGCGCGGAGCGCGCCAAGCCAACAACGTCAACCAGTCGCGGGCTCGGGATATCAAGGGCAGAGCCCGTGACTGGTTAGATTCGGTGCAGCATGGACCTCCAGGGATCGCACACTGCATCCGGGTGCCGCTTCGCCATCGTTGTGTCGCGCTTCAACGAGGAGATCACGGAGGGGCTGCTGATCGGCGCCCGTCAAGCGCTGGCCGAAGCGGCGGTGCCCGATGAGGATGTCGTAATTCTGCGCGTCCCGGGCGCCTTCGACATACCCGTCGCGGCGCTTCGAGCCGCGAAGAGCGGCCGCTTCGACGCGGTGATCTGCATCGGCTGTCTGATCAAGGGCGAGACGATGCACTTTGAGTACATTGCGGGAGCGGCGTGCCATGCCATTGCCGACGCGGCGGTGCAAACCGGTGTGCCGATGACGCTCGGCGTGCTCACCGCGCTGACCGAGGAGCAGGCGCAGCAGCGTGCAGCCGACGGTCCGGACAACAAGGGGCACGAGGCGGCGCGTGCGGCCGTTGAAATGGCCACCTTGTTCCGGCAGTTCCGAAAGGGATTCGGTGACCACCAAGACTGAACGTCGATCGACCCCGCGAACCGGCACGGATTCGCGGCATCGCGCGCGCGAAGTCGCGCTGCAGATGCTGTATCAGTGGGAGGTTGGACGCACCTCTGTCTCGGAGGTGCTGCGGACGTTCTGGCTCCACCAAGAGCCGGACGCTCCCCGCCTGTCGGACGATCTCCGCGCGTTTGCGGCGCGGCTGGTCACGGGGGTCACCGAGGCGGTCGGCAATATCGATCCCGTGATCGCCGAATCGGCCGAACACTGGCGGCTGGAGCGCATGAACGTGATGGACCGGTTGATCCTGCGGCTGGCGATCTACGAGTTTCTTCACGAACCCGAGACCCCCGCGCGCGTCGTGATCAATGAGGCCCTCGAGCTGGCCCGCACCTTCAGTGGAGACGACTCGGTGCGCTTCGTCAACGGGATCCTCGACGCGATTCGCCGTCGTCTCGAGCGCGAATGACCACCACCGACCAGTCCGATCAGGTCCTGCAGCGGCGGGCCAATCTCGAAGCGCTGCGCAAGCTCGGCGTGGCGCCGTACCCGAGTCGCTTCGATCCGCAGGCGTCCATCGACGAAATCGTGCGGGCGCACGGCGGCAAGAGCGCCGAAGCGCTGGACGCCGAGCAGATCGGGACGCGCACCGCCGGACGGGTGCTCGCGATCCGCAGCTTCGGCAAGGCGAATTTTCTGGTGCTGTCGGATGGCAAGTCGCGCATCCAGGTGTACATCCGCGAGGATGCGCTGCCCGCGCGTGATTTCCAGATTTTCAAGCTGCTCGATTTCGGCGACTGGGTGGGTGTGGAAGGCCGGCTGTTCCGCACGAGGACCCAGGAGTTTACGATTCGCGCCTCGAAGCTCGAGTTTCTTGCGAAGTGCCTGTTGCCGCTGCCCGAGAAGTGGCACGGCCTCACGGACATCGAAACGCGGTACCGGCAGCGCTATCTCGACCTGATTGTGAATCCGGACGTACGGGGCGTGTTCGAGGTGCGCAGCCGGGTGGTCGCGGCGGTCCGTGAGTTCCTCACCGCCCGCGGCTTTCTCGAGGTGGAAACGCCGATGATGCAGTCGATTCCGGGCGGTGCCCTGGCGCGGCCGTTCGTGACGCATCACAACGCACTGGATATTCCGCTCTACATGCGCGTCGCCCCGGAGTTGTACCTGAAACGCCTCACGGTCGGCGGGGTCGAGCGGGTCTTCGAAGTCAACCGTAACTTCAGGAACGAGGGGATGTCGGCGCAGCACAACCCCGAGTTCACGATGCTGGAGTTCTACTGGACGTATGCCGACTACACTGATCTGATGACGCTCACCGAAGCGCTGCTGACCGAGGTTGCCCGAAAGGCCGCAGATGCGGACGAGGTGAAGTACGGTGAACACGTGATTTCGCTCAGGGCGCCGTTCCGCCGTGTGTCGCTGCGTGACGCGGCGCGGGAGGCGGCCTCGAGGCGCCTCGGGAACGAGGTGACGCCAGCTGAGCTGCGCTCGCGCAGGAGCGCCGCGGTCCTCGCGGGTCGCCTGGGGCTGCCGGTAACGCCCGCGATGGGTGCGGGCCACCTCACGGCCAATATCTTCGAGGCGCTGTGCGAGGACGACCTCGTCCAGCCGACGTTTGTCTACGACTTTCCGACCGAAGTGTCGCCGCTGGCCAAGCAGAAGCCCGACGATCCGGACACGGTGGAACGCTTCGAGCTCTACGTGGCGGGCGTTGAGGTGGCCAACGCCTTCAGCGAGCTGAACGATCCCGAGGAGCAGCAGCGGAGATTCGAAGAACAGCTCCGGCAGCGCGCGGGGGGCAATGAAGAGGCGCACGCGATGGACGAGGATTACGTGCGCGCGCTCGAGTTCGGCATGCCGCCGGCGGCGGGCGAGGGGGTCGGCATCGATCGGCTGGTGATGCTGCTGACCAACAGCCATTCGATTCGCGACGTCATTCTGTTTCCGTTGATGAGGCCCAAGTAGTAGGCAGTAGGCAGTAGGCAGTAGGCAGTAGGCAGTAGGCCGTGGTAGGCAGACGTTCTCACCTACTGGCTACCAGCTACGAGCTACCAGCTACCAGCCATGTCTTTCGAGCTCTTCATCGCCCTTCGCTACCTGCTGGCCCGACGCAAGCAGGCGTTCATCTCGCTGATCTCGCTGATCTCGACGATTGGCGTTGCGGTGGGCGTGATGGCGCTCGTCATCGCGCTGGCGCTGATGACGGGGCTGCAGGGCGAGCTGCGCGACCGCATCCTCGGTTCGACCGCGCACGTCTATGTGTGGAAGGCGGGTGGCATCCAGGACTACCGGGCCGAGGTCGACAAGCTGCGGCGCGTCGAGGGCGTTATCGGGGCCGGTCCCGCCATACTCGGCAAGGCGCTCATCTCGAGCGAGCGCGCCGACGCGTTCATCAGCCTCAAGGGGGTGGACCCCACGCTGGAACCGAACGTCACCGACATCCAGCGCGCCATGCTGCGCGGACGGCTCGACGAGCTCAGTCCCGCGACGGAGGACGCGTTGCCAGGCGTGCTGCTCGGTCGCAATCTGGCCGAACAGCTCGGCATCGACGTCGGCGACACGGCCACGCTGCTCACGCCGCAGGGGACGCTGTCGCCGATGGGGATGATTCCACGTACCCGGCGCGTGCGTGTGGCCGGCATCTACGCGCTGGGCCTGTACGAATTCGACGCCGCGTACGGGTTCGTCTCGCTCGAGTTCGCCGAGCGGCTGCTGGGCAAGGGGGCGCCCGACCTAATCGAGCTGCGCGTAGCGGACATAGACGAGGCCCCGAGCATCTCCGAAACGGTGGTGCGCGATCTCGGCAGCGACTACGTCAGTCAGGACTGGGCCGACATGAATCAGGCGCTCTTCTCGGCCCTGTGGCTCGAGAAGATGGCGATCTCGATCACCATCGGCCTCATCGTCATGGTTGCGGCCCTCAACATCGTCGCCTCCCTCATCCTGCTCGTGATGGAGAAGAGCCGCGACATCGCCATCCTGAAGACGATGGGGACGTCGTCGCAGCGGGTGATGCGGATCTTCATGCTGCAGGGGTTGGTCATCGGCATCGTCGGCACCTCGGTGGGCGCCGCGTGCGGGCTGGCGCTGTGCTGGGTCCTCGACCGCTATCGGTTGATTCAGATTCCGATGGACGTCTATCAGGTGTCCTACGTGCCGTTCGTGGTGCAGCCGTTCGACTTCGTGCTGGTCGTCGTCTCTGCGATTCTCATCTGCTTTCTCGCCACCCTGTATCCTTCGCGCCAGGCCTCGCGCCTCGATCCCGTGCAGGCGCTCCGTTTCGAATAATGTCAGCTCCGAACACCCCAACGGGCCACGGAGTCACGGAGACACGGAGGCATGTTGAGACGGCCTTTGTGCGCGTCACAGGCCTGAACAAGTCGTACGTCGTGGGCAGCCAGCACATTCATGTGCTGCGCGACCTGGACCTCGAGGTGGCGGCAGGTGAGATGGTAGCGATCGTTGGCGCCTCGGGCGTGGGCAAGAGCACGCTGTTGCACCTGCTCGGCGGCCTCGATCGGTCCGATTCCGGAGTGGTGCACATCGCCGAGGCCGACGTGACTGCCATGTCGGATGGGTCGCTGGTGGCGTTTCGCAACCGGAACGTCGGCTTCGTGTTCCAGTTTCACCACCTGCTGCCCGAGTTCGACGCGGCAGAAAACGTGGCGATGCCGATGCGCATTGCGAGGACGCCGCGTCAGGAGTCGGAGCAACGCGCGGCGGAACTGCTCGCGCGCGTCGGGCTTGGCGAGCGGCTGGCTCACCGGCCAGGGATGTTGTCAGGCGGAGAGCAGCAACGCGTGGCTGTAGCGCGCGCGCTCGTGATGCGGCCCGCGCTGCTGCTGGCCGACGAGCCAACCGGCGACCTCGACGAGAACACCGCCGAATCCCTGCACGCGCTGCTCCGCGAGATGCACGCGGAGCACCAGCTCACCTCGATCATCGCCACGCACAACCCGCGGATCGCCTCCGCGTGCGATCGCGTGCTGCGATTGGAACAAGGGAAGCTGCATCCCGCGTGACACGGCGGGTCCGCGGCTCGATGCGAAGGACGCTCGCCGCGGAGCAAGACCCACGGGCGGGTCCGCTCGCGCTCGCACCCCACGCTCGCGGCACCCGCCCCACGTACTGAGTACCAGGTCTGGGTCCCATGCGCACGGTGCGTGGGCCGGGTTCCGTGGCGCGCGTGATCGAGGCGCCGCGGACCCGGGGGCCGGCGCGTCCGATCCTCAGCCAAGATCGCCCGGCGTGTACACCTTCAGATCTTTGACCCGGTCGAAATCAGCGTCGGCGGACGCCAGGCCGCCCGCGCCGGTTTCGCGCGCCGCCGCGACGACGAGCGAGTCATTGACGAGCAACCCGTACTGCCGCCGCGCGTCCGCCGACCGGAGCAGAGTGCCGAGATCGAGGGAGATGACTTCCACGCCCATCAAGGGAATGCGCTGCACCTGCTCATCGTACAGGTGCAAGCGGCGGACGATCTCAGGCCGCGCCCGGAGCTTCTTTGCGATATTGCCCGGCGTGACCAGACGCGCCGCGACAGCCTCGCTCATCATCAGCCGGTGCGCCACTTCGGCGAGCACGGCCGTCGACGTCAGGCCGCGCACGTCTCCCGCCTCGCAGCGCTCGAGCAGCGTCCGGCACGCGGGAGAGGCGGCGGTGAAGTGGTAGATGAAGATGGGGAATCGACGAAGATGCGCGCCCCCGCCGGGATCTCCTCAAACGTCAAGGACGTCGCTCTCGGCCATGACGCGTCCGAGCTGCCGGCGGCCGATCTTCAGCGCGCCCCAGCTGCGCGCGACCACGCCGTTGGTCTCGCGGCGGTCCCGCTCGCCTCCGAGATACTGCTCCAGGGCGTCGCCCACGACATCCCGAATCGGCCGGCCCTGCCGCACCGCCTCGAGCTTCACCCGGCGGAAGAGGTGCTCGTCGACCACGGTGCTGATCTTGCGCGCCATGTCAAGACACTAGCCTGACAGGAACATGCTGTCGAGCTGAGTGGGTGGCGGGTCCGCTTCCGCCTTCGCCACAGGCTTCGGCGGACGAGTGCGCCTGCACCCGACGCTGCGCGGGACCCGCCCCACGTACCCGAATTCATACCCGAATTCGATTACACTCGGACTCCCATGAATCCCTATCCAGTTGTGCTGGCGATCATGGCGGCGGCCGTCATCGGCGTCGCTGGACAGACCCCTGATCTCCCTTCTCGATCCTCGCCTCCCAAGACCGCTCTGTATGCCGCCGTCGGCGCGGAGCTGACGCAGTACGACGTCGACGCCGAGAACGCCACCCTCACACGACGCCGCTCGATCGCCCTTCCGGCCAACGTCCAGGAAGCGGTGCTCCATCCGTCGCGACGTCACCTCTACGTCGGCTGGAGCAACCGCGGCGCGAGCGTTGGGGACGCCGGCGCGGCGGCCGGAGAGGCCGGCAGTCACGGGTTGACGGCGTTCGCGGTGGATGCGGCCTCGGGCGCGCTGACGCCTGACGGAGCGCCGGCACGGCTGCACTCGCGTCCCATCCACGTGACCACGGACATCAACGGGACCCACGTGCTGGTCGCCTACAACGACCCGAGTGGCGTCAGCGTGCACCGCATCCAACCGGACGGCACGATTGACGCCGAGGTCACGCAGACGTCCCCGTTGGACGCCGGGATCTATGGGCACCACGTGCGCGTGCTGCCGTCGAACCATGCCGCTGTGCTCGTCACGCGCGGGAACAACCCGACCGCGAGCAGGCCTGAAGATCCGGGCGCGCTGAAGGTGTTCACCTATCAGGGCGGCGTGCTGAAGAACCAGGCGTCGATTGCGCCCAACGGCGGCTACGGGTTTCAATCGCGGCACATCGACTTTCACCCCTCGCGGCCGTGGGCATTCCTCACGCTCGAGCGGCAGAACCGGATCGAGGTGTATCGCGTCTCCGACGACTCGCTGGGGGCTCCCGCCTTGTTCTCGAAGACCACCCTCTCGGAGCCAGGCAACGTGCGGCCCGGTCAGACGACCAGCTCCATCCACGTGCACCCGAACGGCCGGTTCGTGTATGTCGGCAATCGCGCGAGCGCAACAACCGAGGTGCAGGGCAAACACGTGTCAGTTGGAGGCGAGAACACGATTGCGGTGTTTGCCATCGATCAGAACACGGGTGAGCCCACCTTGATCCAGAACGCCGATACCCGTGGGTTCCAACCCCGCACGTTTGCGCTCGACGGAAGCGGCCGGCTACTGGTCGTCGGCAACCAGACGCCGCTCGCCGTGCGCGACGGCAGCGGGATTCGCATGGTGCCCGCCGGTCTGTCGGTGTTCCAGATCGGCGCCGACGGCAAGCTCACGTTCGCACGCCAGTACGCAGTCGATGCGGATCCAAACGCGGGACGAAGCCTGTTCTGGATGGGGATGGTGTCGCTCGAGTAGTGCGGATTTCAGACTGCTCGATTGACGATTGTTGACGATTTCTGAATGACGATTGTTGAACTGATTGGAGACCGTGAGAATTCACGACTAATCGAAACCCAGTCGACAATCGAAAATCGCCACTCGACAACAGTCTTCACTCGACCGATCTGAAATCTGCAATGGTCTCGCCAGTCCGCATGCGGGAGGTCATGACAGTGGCACCGCTGAACCCACCCTTCCGGGCCGATCACGTGGGCAGCTGGCTCAGGCCTCAGCGGCTGAAGGACGCGCGCGCCCGTTTTCAGAGAAGCGAGATCACCAGAGAACAGCTGCGGGCCATCGAAGACGATGCGATCCGTGACGTCGTTGGGAAGCAGGAAGCGATCGGACTGCAGAGCGTCACCGACGGGGAATTCCGCCGGACCTTTTTCCATATCGACTTTCTCGAGCGGCTCCAGGGCGTCGCCATCTCGGGCGGCATTGCCACGAAGTTCCGCACACGGAACGGTGAAGTCGATTTCGCTCCGCCGCGCCTGACGGTCACCGGCAAGCTCCGGCACGTCCAGGACATCCAGACGGCCGACTTCCAGTTCCTGAAGTCGATGACGGCGAACACACCGAAGGTCACGATTCCGTCGCCGACGATGGTGCACTTCCGCGGCGGCCGCAAAGCCATCGATATCGAGGCGTATCCCGACCTCGACGAGTTTTTCGAGGACCTCGCGCAGGCGTACCGCCAGGAAGTGACGTCGCTGTACACCGCGGGGTGCCGGTACATCCAGTTCGACGACACGAACCTGGCGTATCTGTGCGACCCTCAGCTCCGTGCCCAGGCGAAGGAGCGCGGCGACGATCCGAACGAGCTGCCGCACGCCTACGCGGCGCTCATCAACGCGGTGATCGACAGCCGGCCAAAGGACCTCACGGTGGTGATTCACCTGTGTCGCGGCAACATGCAAAGCGCCTGGGTGGCCGAGGGCGGCTATGAGCCGGTGGCCGAGGCGCTCTTCAACGAGCTGCACGTCGACGCGTACTTCCTGGAATACGACGACGCGCGATCGGGTGGCTTCGAGCCGCTGCGCTTCGTTCCGAGCACGAAGACCATCGTCCTCGGCCTGGTGAGCAGCAAGGTGCCTGCACTGGAACCGGTGGCCGACATTGCACGCCGGATTGACAAGGCGGCCCGCTACGTGCCGCTCGACCGTCTGTGCCTCAGCCCGCAGTGCGGGTTCGCGAGCACGGTGCAGGGGAATCAGCTCACCGAGGCGGATCAGTGGGCCAAGATGGAACGGATCATCGAGGTGACGCGCGAAGTCTGGGGGGCCTCATGAAGCGACCGATGTGGATACTCGGCGTCCTTGCAACCGGATCGTTGCTTGCCGCGCAGGGACAGTCGCCGCCGCAGGTGGAATGGCTCTACTACGGCGGCGATCCCGGGAGCACCAAGTACTCGACGCTCCCCGACATCAATGCCGGGAACGTCGAGCGCTTGCAGGTGGCGTGGGAATGGAAGCACTGGGAGACACCGCCGGCGCCAGGGTATTTCGAGAGCACGCCGCTCATGATCGACGGCGTCCTGTACGTGACGACGCCGTACAACAGCATTGCCGCCGTCGATGCGGAGACCGGGAAAGAACGCTGGCGGTTTGAGGGGAAGGCCGAGGAGCTCGGTCCGCTCCTTTCTGCCAGTGGATGGAAGCTGCGCGGGACGGCGTTCTGGCGCGACGGGGATCGCCTCCGCCTCTTCCTGAACAGCCGCCATCGGCTCCTCTCGCTCGACGCCCAGACAGGCAAGCCGGTTCCCTCGTTCGGGAACAATGGAGCCGTGTCGCTGACCGACCTGCCCCGCATGTCGGACATCACGCACGCCACACAGAGCTCGCCTCCGGTCGTCTACCAGGATCTGGTGATCGTGGGCAGTCAGGTGCCCGATCGGGTGCAGACGCCCGATCCGGTCGGCTACGTGCAGGCGTTTCACGCGCGCACCGGCAGGCGCGTCTGGACCTTCTCCGTGATTCCGCAGTCGGCAAAGGACCCGGGCGCTGAGACGTGGGAGAACGAATCGTGGCGGACGAACGGGCACGGCAACGTGTGGGCACCGATGGCGGTGGACCAGGCGCGCGGGCTGCTCTATCTGCCGACATCGACGCCGAGCAGCGATTACTACGGTGGCGAGCGGCCGGGCGCGAACTTGTTTGCCGAGTCGCTGGTGTGTCTCGAGGCGGCCACGGGCAGGATCAAGTGGCACTTTCAGATGGTCCACCACGGACTCTGGGACTACGACAATCCGACGTCTCCGAACCTGGTGACCATCACGGTCAACGGCAAACAGATCGACGCCGTGGCGCAGGTCACCAAGCAAGGGTTGACCTACGTGTTCGATCGCGTCACCGGCGAGCCGATCTGGCCCATTGTCGAGCGCCCCGTGGCGACTGACAGCGACGTCCCTGGCGAGAAGCCCTATCCCACGCAACCGTTTCCCAGCAAGCCGCCGGCCTTCGTCGACCAGGGTGTCTCGCTCGACGATGCCAACGATCTGACGCCCGAGATCAAAGCGAGGGCCGTGGAGCAGATGCGCAAGTTCCGCATCGGCCCGCTCTACACGCCCCCCTCGCTCCGGGGGACACTGCAGCGGCCGGGGCAGGGAGGGGGCGGCAATTGGGGCGGGGCGGCCTTCGATCCGGAAACCGGCTACCTGTTCGTACGGGCGGCCCGCGTGGTCGGCGTCAACCGCATCGGGAAGAACGACGGCTCCGATCCGCAGGTCGCGGTGCCGTACTCGAACAGGTTCGCGAGAGGTGGTGAGGAGGCGAGCGTCGACGGCCTGCCCCTGACCGCGCCGCCCTATGCCGTCCTCACGGCCGTGGATCTGAACAAAGGCGAGATCGCCTGGAAGGTGCCGCTCGGCGAAGGGGACGCGTCGCTCCGCAGCCATCCGCTGCTGAAAGGTGTGACGCTGCCGGCGCGTCTCGGGTCGCCGGCCAGCAAGGGCGGCGCGCTGGTGACGCGAAGCGGCCTCGTGTTCATCGGCGGCGGCGACGGGTACTTCTACGCGTTCGACACGAAGACCGGTCGAGAAGTCTGGCGTACGAAGATCCCGCACGCGCACACCGCGAACCCGATGACGTATCGCACGCGCTCGGGCCGGCAGTTCATCGTGATGGCCACGGGCATGGGCACGGACAACGCGCTGCTGGCGTTTACGCTCGACGGGAGTTGACACAGGCCTACGGCAGATTTCAGATCGATCGGGTGGAGACTGTTGTCGAATGACGATTTTCGATTATCGGAGTGATCTTGGATTGACCGCCCACCCCTCACTCGCCAATCATTCGACCAATCGTCATTCAAAAACCGTAAACAATCGTCACTCCAGCAGTCTGAAATCTGCACTAATGAACGGCGGCGCCCGGGCGTATAATCGCCTGCGTCACAGGCTCATCAAGGGGTTGCTCATGATGAAGGTGTGGGGACCTCGAATAGCCGTCCTGAGCGCGGTCGCCCTCGCGGCGCTGACGGCGCCCGCGGGTATCGTCGCCGCCGGCCAGGCGTCAGGCGCCGGGCCTGGCGCGTGGGCACACAATCTCTCGCCGATTGCGGCCGCCGAATGGAGCTACGACCGCGCCGCGCACCTTCTCGATCGCGCCGGCTTCGGCGCCACGCCTGAGGAGATCGCACGGTTCGCGGCGATGACGCCCGAACGGGCCGTCAATGAGCTGGTCGAGTACGAGGCGATCGACGATCGCAGTCTGCCGCCCTTTGATGAATCAGGAATCTGGGATCCCGGCATGGATCCGTTTCCGCCGAGCCGTGCCGAGGCCGTACGGATCGCGCGGGAGCGTGGCGAGGGGCTTGGCGAGAAGGTGCTGCCGGAGGGCACGCCCCGGCGCCTCCAGCCGGTCGTCGACAAGTTCTTCTACAGCCTGACCGCCAACAACATCGAGACCCAGCGGCTTGGCCTCTGGTGGGCCAACCGGATGCTCACGACGAAGCGGCCCCTCGAGGAGAAGCTCACGCTGTTCTGGCACGGGCATTTCGCGACTGGCGAGAACAAGGTGCGCGACTACCGGATGATGCTCCGGCAGAACGAGATGTTCCGGCGGAACGCGTCGGGGAGTCTTCGCGCGCTGCTCGTCGGGATCCTAAAGGATCCCGCGATGCTCGTGTATCTCGACAACGGCGAGAACGTCAAGCAGCACCCGAACGAAAACTTCGGCCGCGAGCTGCTCGAGCTGTTCACGATGGGCGTGGGCCACTACACCGAGCGCGATGTACGCGAGGCCGCGCGCGCATTCACGGGCTGGACCAACGACGTCCTGGAGTTCAAGCTCGACGCCAAGCAGCACGACTTTACCCAGAAGACGTTTCTCGGCCGGACCGGCGATCTCAACGGCGAGGACATCATCGACATCATCCTCGCGCAGCCGGTGACCGCCGAGTTCGTGGCCGCGAAGGTCTACCGGTATTTCGTGCGCGAAGAGATCGCCGACTCGGTCCGCGCCGACCTGGGGCGGACGTTCAGGGACAGTGGGCATCAGATGAAGCCGCTCCTGAGGCGCATCCTCCTGTCGAAGGACTTCTACAGTCCGGAGTCGTACGCAACGCAGATCAAGAGCCCGGTGCACCTGGTCGTGTCGACCTACAGGAAGCTGGGCTTGCGCGAGGTGCCGACGATCCCCGACTTCGGCCGCATGACGGCCAGTCTCGGGCAGGCGCTGTTCAGCCCGCCGAACGTGGCGGGGTGGGCCGGTGGGCGCACGTGGATCACGCCGTCCACGCTCCTGCACCGTGGCAACCTGATGCGCGAGGTGCTGTTCCCGGACGTCGCGAATTTCCGTCCGCCCGATCGATCGATGTCGGCCACCGACGAGCGCGTCGGGCAACGGCTGGCGCAGGGGATGAACATCACCGCAGCCACGCGCGAAGGGGATGCCGAGTCGAACCAGATGGTCGACCGCGACGAGGACTACAACACGCGCTATGGCGGATACGCGGGGTACATGCTCGCCTTCAAGCGGACGAAGCTGATTCCCAGGCAGACGGCCGCCATCGATTTGACTGCGATGGTCACGTCGGCGCGCGCCGACACAGTTGACAAAGTCGTCGATCACTTCGTCCGCCGGTTCCTCCGCGTTGCGCTCGCCGAGAAGGACCGCGCGGCCCTCGTCGGCTTTCTCCGTGGGAAGCTCGGGACGTCGGCTGTTCAGCCTGGCGCGCAGCTCGAAGCGGCGCTTCGCGAGCTGCTGTATCTCGTGCTGAGCGCGCCGGAATATCAGGTGGGGTAATGCGGATTTCAGATTGCTCGATTGACGATTGTTGACGATGTCTGAATGACGATTGGTCGAATTGATTGGCGATTCGGGAATTCGTGGTCAATCGAAACCCACGTCGACAATCGAGAATCGCCATTCGACAACAGTCTTCACTCGACCAATCTGAAATCTGCAATGGACGCCGACGGAAACAGAGAAGGGAGCACACCATGGCGCGAAACCGACCGGGACACGCACACGCTAGTTGTCAGTGTTCCCGTCGCGAGTTTCTCACGCGCGGCCTGTACGGCATTGGCGTCGGCGCCGGGCTGCCCTTCGTCCTCAGCCGGACGTCGGCGGCGCTGGCCGCTCAGGCCCTGAGGGGAACGAGCGCCGAGACCCACCCGAACCGCATTCTCGTGGTCATCGAGCTGTCGGGCGGCAACGACGGCTTGAACACGGTGGTCCCGTTCGCCGACCCCGCGTACTATCGCGCCCGGCCGGCGCTTGCGGTGCGAGAGCGCGACCTCATCAAGGTGACCGAGGGCTTCGGCTTCCACCCGTCGATGGTTGGCTTCGAGCGGCTGTACAAGGACGGCCTGCTGGGGGTGGTGCACGGCTGCGGCTACGACCATCCGAGCCTGTCGCACTTTTCTTCGATGAGCTACTGGCACACGGGTATCCCGAACGGTGGCGAGCCGCTCGGCTGGCTGGGCCGACTCGCCGACCAGGCCTACCCGGCCGATGCCCGCAACGTGATCGTGAACGTCGGCACGTCGCAATCGCTCGCCGTCCGCAGCCGCCAGCACTCGCCGCTGGTATTTGACGACCCGGCGCGCTTCCGGCGCGAGGGGACCGACGAGGAGAAGCGCGTGCTCGTCGAGATGAGCCGGACGCGGCCGGCGACGACGAATCCGGCGCTCGACTTCCTGGCCTCGGCGGCGCACAACGCGGCCGAGAGCTCCGACTTCGTGCGCCAGGCGTCGGCGGCGTATCGCACGCCGATCGACTACGGCAGCGGAGGCGGGCTCGCCGCCAACCTGCAGCGCGTGGCTGCGCTCATCGCGGCGAAGATGCCGACGCGCGTGTACTACGTGACCTATCAGGGCAACGCGTTCGATACGCACGTGCAGCAGGCGGATCTCCACAGCCGCCTGCTCATGTACACGGCCGACGCCGTGCGGGGCTTCATGGAGGACATGAAGCGCATCGGCCGCGCGGACGACGTGGCGGCGATGATCTTCACCGAGTTCGGACGTCGCGTGGAGGAGAACGGCAGCCTCGGCACCGACCACGGCACGGCGACGCCGATGTTCCTCGTCGGGCGCGGCGTCACAGGCGGCCTCCACGGACAGCACCCGAGCCTCACGGACCTGGATGACGGCAACATGAGGATGACGACCGACTTCAGGCGCGTTTACGCGACGGTGATTGACGAGTGGCTCGGCTGCTCCGACACGGCGTCGATCCTGAAGGGCCGGTTCGAGACGTTGGGGGTATTTGCGTAGTCGAAGAGCCTGCGCCGCGCTGGATGCGTCAAGGAACCACGAAGCACACGAAGATCACGAATAGCCTACTTGATCGTGGACTTCGTGAGCTTCGTGGTGTAGGGCGGCATTCCGCGCGCGAGAAAGGTCACCGAAGGATGGGCACGAGGATTGTCGTTGCCGTAGTCGCGTTCGGCGTAGGGCTCATACTCGCCCCGGTGTGGGCGGCCGCGCCCGCAGCGAGTCAGAGTTCCGCCAGCGACGTCACCTTTCACAAGGACGTGCTTCCCGTCTTGCAGCGCAACTGCCAGAGCTGTCATCGTCCCGGCCAGATCGGCCCGTTCTCGATGCTGACCTACAAGGACACCCGACCGTGGGCGAGGGCCATCAAGCAGGCCGTCGTGACCAGAGCGATGCCGCCGTGGTATGCGAACCCGAGCTACGGGCACTTCAACAACGATCGCTCCCTGAAGCAGGCCGAGATCGAGGCGATCGCCCGCTGGGTCGACGGCGGAGCGTTCGAAGGCAATCCCAGCGATGCGCCGTCCCCGGTGGAGTGGCCCGCCGGTGGCTGGCAGATCAAACCGGACGTCACCTTCGATCTGCCGCCGTATCCGGTCGCCGCCCGTGGAATCGTGGAGTGGGAGCGGGTTGCATTTCCAGCGCCGTTCAAGGACGACACGTGGGTCACGTCGGTCGAGATCCTGCCGGGCGCGCCGGCGGTTGTGCACCACATGTGCTTCGGCTTTCAAAAACATCTCGCAACGACGCCGTACAACGTCTACCAGTGGATGGAAGTCCCGCGGGACGAGGACGGCGTCATGAAGAATCCCGACGGGACGACGACAGGGCCGCGCGACGGCATTGTCCTGTCGCGTGAAGTGGGGAGCAGCGAGGTGAAACGCCGCACCGGCCGCCCCACCGTGTACTACGAGGGCACGAACGAGTTTTGCTATTTGCCAGGGTTACCGTATGAAGACTACCGGCCGGTGAGCGCCGGCGTGTTCGTGCCGGCGGGCTCCGACATGATCGTGAGCCTTCACTACACGTCCACCGGTCTGGCGACCGTCGATCGGAGCCGGATCGGCTTCACGGCGACGAAGGTCCCACCAGCCAAGAAGTTCGTCCCCCAGGATGGGGCGGAAGGGGAGAATCCCCCGGTCGGGCGGCGACAGGCCAACGCGTCGCTGGCGATTCCGCCGTTTGCCGACAACCATCCCGGCCCTGCCGCTGAAGTCAGCTTCCTCAAGGACGTCGAGCTCGTCTGGTTCCGGCCTCACGCGCACGTGCGGGGCAAGAGCGTCCGCTACACGCTGCGATATCCCGACGGGCGGGAAGACGTCGTGCTCGACGTTCCGCGGTACAACTTCAACTGGCAGCTCACGTACAGGACGTCGCTGAAGATCCCCAAGGGTTCGACGATGCACGTCCAGTTCTTCTACGACAATTCCACTGCGAACAAATACAACCCCGACCCCGCCAAGTGGGTCTACTACGGCGGGCAGAGCTGGGAGGAAATGGGGACCCCGAACATGGGCTTCCTCATCGACCGCGACGCTGACGAGCACGACGTGATCAGGGAGCGCTGATCGGGCGCCTGCCATGGATGCACGTTGGACCGCTACACGGCCTCTGCTGAGAATTTTCTACCCCTCCATTCTCGTGTTGCTCTGTGCGGCCGCGCCGGTCGCAGAGAGCACCGACGTCAGCGTCAAGGCCGCGGATGGCTTTGTGCTGCAGGGGACTTTTCATCCCGCCGCGCAAGGCGGACCGGCCATTCTCCTGCTGCACCAGTGCAACGCCGATCGCCGGATCTACGACCAGCTGGCAGCGATGCTGAATGTGGCGGGATACAACGTGTTAGCGCTGGACTTCCGCGGGTTCGGCGGCAGCCGCGCCGGAGACTACACGGATTTCGCCGCGAACCGCCAGCGCATCCTCGAGCGGATGCCGGGCGATGTCGATGCCGCCCTCGGCTTCCTGACGTCGCAGCGCACCGTGAACGGGAGAGCGCTCGGAGTGGTCGGCGGCAGCTGCGGCGTCAATCACGCCATCCACGCCGCCCGGCGTCATCCGGCCATCAGGACACTCGTGCTTCTGTCGGGCGGCACGGACGCGGCAGGGGAGGCCTACCTCAAGGAGTCCGCGAAGATTCCGATTCTTGGAGCGGCCAGCGAGGAAGATGCGGCCGCGGCCGAGGCCATCAGGAGAATCGTCGGGCTGTCGGCGAACCGGGAGAGCCGTGTCGAGATGCTCAAGGGCGCCGGGCATGCCGCCTCGATGTTCGACAAGCAGCCGGAGCTGCAGGCGGACATCGTGATCTGGTTCAGGTCCAACCTGCCGCCTGCAGGCTACGGGCTTCCGCCGGCGATCAAGTGATTGGTGTTCGGCGGGTCCGCTCGCGCTCGTTCCTGGCGCTTCGCGGGACCCGCCCCACTTCTGGAACTTGCAAAGATCTGTATGTGGCCGGGTACCACGGCGAGCAGGGATGTATCGAGCCGTGGACCCGGCGCCAGAGGAGACTGGTTCTCCTACGGCGCCAGCGGCTCCACACGGACGATCGTGTTTCCGTGCTGGTCCCCCAGCCACAGGCTGGAGAGCGCGCCGGACTTCTGCACCTCCACGTGACGGACGTTGGTTCTGCCGGGTAGCAGGTACTCGGTGAATTCCCCCGTCTGAACGTTCAGCCGGACGGCAAGGTCGTTGTCCATGCCGGCCGTCCAGAGATACGTCTTGTCGTCGAACTGCGCGTCATAGGGACGTGTCCGCTCGGTGGGAACCGTCCACTCCGTGATCTTCTGCGTCCTTGGATCGAACATCGCAAGCCGGTTGCCCTGAAAGACCGCACACCACACGCGATCCTGGGCGTCGATGTGTCCCCGCCGGCAGCCCGGGCCTTTGGTCGGGAAGTCGTACCAGACGGTTTGCAGCGTTTTGCCATCCGTCTTCCAGAGCTTGTCGTTCGCCATGCCCATGCCGTACATGTCGTTCTTCGAGTCTGCGACGACGTCGTATGCCTCAGCGGCGGGGCTTCCCCGTGGATACGTGACGCGAGTCCACGTGTTGCTCGCCAGGTCGACCTGCCACGTGCCGCCCGCCCCGCCGGTGTCGAAGGCCACATTGACCCAGAGCTTCCCGTCCACGTGCTGGAACGCGGGGTCAATCATCGTCAGATGGCCATCCCCATATTTCGACTCCGCCGTCGGGTGCTTGAAGACCTCCATTTTTTCCGTCTTCGGGTCGAATCGAACGAGCGCCATCTGAAACATGTTGCCGAAGTAAATCCGCCCTTCCTTATCGATATCGATCTGGAGGCCGCCTTGCGCGGTCTGGAGACCCCGGCTTTGCGGAACGACGTACTCCGTAACCTTGCCGGTTTTCAGATCGAGCTTCCCGATGAACTGGGAGTTGAAGTCGGAGTACCACAGGTTTCCCTGCCCGTCGAACACCTCGTCATGAGGGGAGGCATCCGGCCGCGGTAAGTCGTAGACGGTGTAGATCACCTGGGTTCCCTTGCCCTTCGGCCGCGGCAGCGTCTTCAGCGGGAACTCAAAGGTGTCTCTCGAGCTCAGGTTGATAGAGCTCAAATACTTCCCCGTCTCGATCTGTCCCGACGAGGGCGGACGGTGCGGAAAATCCTCCGCAGGACGCATCCATGGATGCAAGAGCGATGAGTTGTTCGTATGCCTGGTCATCCGTTGAACAACTTGTGCCATTTCCTCCGCGTTGAACCGGGAGAACAGCACTCGCTGCAACGTGTGGCAGTTGACGCACCCCGAGAGCGCGGCTTTCTGTCCTGGAGTCCCGGGCACGCTGAGCAGCCACTCCGTGTTGGAGAGTTGCATGCCGAGCTTCGAGGCACTGGTGACT
>JBOGIR010000254.1:0-15722 GCA_050742335.1 Vicinamibacterales bacterium
GAGCAGGCGTCGGCTCAGGAGCAGGTGCCGGCTCAGGAGCAGGCGTCGGCGCAGGAGCAGGTGCCGGCGCAGGAGCAGGCGTCGGCGCAGGAGCAGGTGCCGGCGCAGGCTGACTAGGCGCCAACACCACGACTGTCGACGCACACGACGCCTTCTGCTGTATGGCATCAACAGCGCTGCAGGTGAACGAGGTCGTTCCCACGGAAAATAGTGAGCCCGATGCTGGCGAGCAGGTTCTCGAGATCGGCGCCACCCCCCCAGTGACCGCGGGAGTCAACGTCACCGCTATTCCGTTGCCATCGGGTGACGTCAACACGGGCGAGGGACATGAGATCGCGAGGGTCGGAGCCGACACCTTGCCAGACACTTCGGCGGACGGTGGGCCGTTCGTGCCGGCGCTGTCGTAGGACTGCACGATGAAGTAGTACGTTGTCCCTTCGGTCAGGCCAGTGATACTGACCGAAGTGACATAACCGGCCTTGACAGTTGTCGTGTATTTGCCTGACTGCGTGCCGTACGAGACCAGGTACCCCGTCGTGTTGCTGGAGGTACTGTGATCCCACGCGAGCTTCAGTGACGCTGCTTCGACTTGTCGCCCGACGCCAAGCATCGCAAGGGCGACGACGCACGCGATACGCAGTGTGTGCGTGGGCATTCGCGTGCCCGGAGAGCAATGCAAATGCCGTTGACGAAGGCGACGACCCGCGCAGGGAGAAACATCGCCTGAAGAAGAACTTGGCGGGTTGGTGCCACGTTCAACGAGTACGGGGAACGCCGGACACGTGCCACACGTTTGTCTGACGACTTACAGAGGCGGTGCCCCAACAGGGGTGACCGTTGAGGAAGGAACCGTTTCGTGCTGAAGATCAGGCAAGCAACGTGTGGCGTCGTGGACCTGACGCCGGCGTCTCCGTCGTGGCACTGACAGCGCGCAAGTCCACGCGCGGGCCACTGGCAAGTCTGCATGCCCACAATCGAAAAATGTGATCCAACGACTTTCCTGGCATGCGTCAGTCTCACCGCAGGCGTGGCAGCTGCTGCAATTGACCGTCACAGTGTGCTTATCCGAGCTGGACCGGAAGTTGCCGCCACACATGGCTGAGGTGCACGGTGGCGGACACATTTCTCACGCTTGCTCGGAGGCCTTCCATGTGTAAGCGAGTCATGACGCTGCTGTTCGTGGTTGGCGGTCTGGTCACAAGTACCGCGGTCGCTCAGACGCCGCCCAATCCCAGCCAACAGCTCGGCGCAACGGCGCAACAGGGTCAGGTGCCTCTCTTCCGGGTCACCGTCGTCGGCCATGTGACGCCGGCCATCAACTACCGGCCACGAAAGGGCGACACGGAAATCGACTTCAGAGGCACCGCCCTTATGCCGCTGGCACTCGGCAAGGCAAAAGTGCAGGGCAAGAAGGGCTACATCGACATCGATGCGAAGTTCGATCGGCTCGAGTCTCCGACGCAGTACGGCCCGGAATATCTGACCTATGTCCTGTGGGCCGTCACGCCGGAAGGGCGCGCGACGAATCTTGGCGAGGTTCAGGTCAACGATGATGAGGCGCGTATTCACGTCACCACCGAACTGCAAGCGTTCGGCATGATCGTCACCGCCGAGCCGTACTTCGCCGTCACGCAGCCAGGCGACGTGGTCGTGATGGAAAACAGCGTTCGTAACGGGACCAGGGGAAATATCGACGTCATCCAAGCGAAGTACGAGCTGCTGAAGCGAGGCACGTACCTGATGAATCAGGATACTCGCCAGCTGAAACTCGCACCCCTCGAGCCGGGCGCACCGCTGGATCTTGCTGAGGCCCGTAACGCCGTCATGTTGGCCAAGTTTGCCGGCGCTGACCGCTACGCGGATGATACGTACGTCAAGGCGGCGCGGTTGCTGTCCGAGGCCGAACAAGCGCAAGCGCGCCGCCGCGGGGGAGACGCCGTGATGATGCCAGCCCGCCAGGCGGTCCAAACCGCGGAGGACGCACGGCTGATTTCGTTACAGAAACAGGAAGAAGCCTTCCAGGCAGAACAACGCGCGCTCGCGCAACAGCGCGAAACCGCCGCGATCGACCGTGCACGCGCTGAGGAAGCCACCCGCCGGCTGGCCGAACTCGAGCGACTGAACGCAGAGACCGCAAGGGTGTCCGCCGAACGCGATAAGGCGCTCGCGGAGGCTGCACGCTTGGCAGCGGAGGCCCAGGCCCAACAGGCGCGGGCCATTGCCGCACAGTCCGAGCGTGACAAAGCGTCAGCGGACGCGGCACGCATGGCGGCGGAATCGGCCCGGCTTGCGGCGGAGGCTCAGGCGCGGCAGGCACGAGATGCCGCTGCTCAAGCCGATCGCGAAAAGGCCGCCATCCGCGATCAACTGCGGCAACAACTCAATCAGATTCTCGAAACCCGCGAAACCGCGCGAGGACTGATCGTGAACCTCTCCGACGTGCTGTTCGACACCGGCAGCGCGACGTTGAGGTCGGGTGCACGAGAGAAACTCGCCAGAGTCGCCGGGTTGCTTCTCTCGCAGCCGGGGCTGAAGGTGCAAGTCGAGGGTCACACCGACAGCGTCGGGGACGAGGCCTACAACCAGCGCCTCTCCGAGAATCGCGCTGATTCAGTGCGCACGTATCTCGTCAGTCAGGGCATTGCGCCGGCCGCCGTTGGGACGGGAGGGCTCGGCGAGAGCCAGCCCGTCGCCTCCAACGATACGGCGGCTGGACGACAGCAGAATCGGCGTGTGGAGCTGATTGTCGCGGGCGAGGCTATCGGCACGACCGCGCAGACGGCTCATCGAACCACTCCCTAGCGAGGATGCGCCTCAGACCGCCGAGCCTGTTGGCTCCGCCTCAGACCAACGAGCATGTGACCTCTTGACCGACATGACTGGTCCTGCCGTGACACTGGTCCTGCCGTGACCTTGACCGACACGTCCGCCAGGACTAAGCTGAGTCGAACGTGTCGGGGTTTCGGTCCGTCCTCGTCCCACTGACTGGCGCGTGGCTGTTGGTGCACCTTCTGGTGATCGCCGGGCCGGCGATCAGTGCATTCACTTCAGGAATCTCTCCGTCAGATATCGTCTGTACCTGCGGGCACGGGGCCGATCATGGTTCATGCCCTATGCACCGGACACCGGCAGATTCGACCCGGTGCCGGTTGCGAGGTGCTCAGAATGACCTGGCCACTGTGCTGGTGTCGGTGCTCAGTCCACTCGTGCTGCCGATTACTTTCAACGTGGCGTCTCTCGATGCCGCGGCGCGTGATCTGATCGGCTATCCTTCGCCGTCGACGTCCGACTGGATCGTTCCCCCAGAACCGCCGCCACCTCGCAGTTAGTCCCACTCTCGTCAACCCCCAGACAAAGCCCTCGCGCTGACGTTCGCACGGTGCCCTTCAATGGCTTGTGCGGCCGTCGCTTCGTGCTGCGGCGAACTCGCAATACTGCACGGTGCGAATGCACAGCCGCAAGACCGATGCTCGCCGGTCGCCGGCTGTTGGGAATGGCTGGCGATCTTCATCCATCGGCAGAATGAGGGGACCGAAAGAGGGGAACATGCACGAACGACTCGTCAAGGTTGTGCTCTTCGTGATCGCGCTTGCGCTCGGCGTTGCCACTCCTGCCCTCGCCCAGGGAGAAGGGGCCATTCACGGTACCGTGACGGCCCAGGCAGACGGATCAGTCCTGCCCGGTGCAGTTGTTGAGCTCCAGGGCGCCGCCCTGCCTGCCCCGTTACGGATGACAACCACGCCAGACGGACATTTCGCGTTCCCGCGCCTCGTGCCTGGCGACTATGTCCTTGCGGTCACCCACGCCAGTTTTCGGGAGGAACGGTACCGGTTGTCTCTGAAGCCGCGCGAGGTGCAGAACATCGAGTCGGCGTTGGTACTGCGGCCGGTGCAGGAATCGGTGGATGTCACCGCAGAGCCGCTTCCGTCGGTCTTCTCTCCTGGTTCCACGCACCTCACTGCGGAAAGGCTTGCGGAACTCCCGCTGGCGCAGCGGACGAACCTGCCGGACGCGATCGTCACGGCCGCGCCGGGCATGATTCGCGGTCATGACGACTTCGTGCACATCCGCGGACACGAGGTGGCGCTGAATCCGTCCATCAACGGCGTGCAGTTCTGGGAGAACGCGCACGCCGTGTTCTCCCCCGGACTGGGCGTCGATTACATCGAGTCCATCAACGTGATGACGGGTGGTTTTCCTGCCGAGTACGGGAGCCGCTTTGGCGGGATCCTGGACGTCGTCACCAAGTCCGGATTCACGTTCCAGAACAGCGGCTCGATCACGTTGGGGGTTGGATCGGCGCAACGACACAACGCGGGGCTCGAATTCGGGGGCCGGAAGGAGCGGGTGGCCTATTACCTGAACCTCAGCGGTTTCATGTCGGATCGATTTCTCAGTCCGCCGTCGCCACGCTCCATCCACAACGCGGGCCGCGGCGTGCGCAGCTTTGGGCGCTTCGATTTCCGAGCCACGGAGAGCAATCACCTCAAGCTGGTGATGATGGGCGACGGCGTCAACGTGGATCTGCCCATGGACGAACGGGATGAGCTGTTGCGCCCCGACTTCAAGAACGTTCAACGCGCACGTTCAGAAAGCGCGATCCTCTCGTGGGACCACGTTCCTTCGGCAGAAGCCGTGATACAAACGACCTTCTATCAGAGGTGGTCACGTGCTCGTCAGTTCCCTGAGCGCACCGACGGGTATGGCGCTCAGACGGACGCGGAACGCACGCTGGACACGTTCGGCATCAAGAGCGACACGACACGTCTCTACGGCCGACATACGGTAAAGGGCGGAATGGACCTCGCACTGCTGCGCCCTCGAGAGGATGTGTATTACCTCAGTCAGCCATGGATCGATTTCACCCATCTGGCCACCGTGAACGAGAGCCACGTGCACTTCCGTGGTCCGAACCTCGGTGCCGGCGTTCCCCGCCCCGTCGTATTCAACGGGAGGAAGACCGGCGGGCAGGCCAGCCTTTTCCTGCAGGACAAGTTGCAGCTGACATCGGGGTTCACGGTCGACGTGGGGCTGCGGTTTGACCGCTACAGCCTGGCGATTTCAGAATCGCACGTCAGTCCTCGGCTGAACGCTGCCTACCGGTTTTCAGCCGGAACCGTCGTGTTCGGCTCCTACAACCGCTTCTTTGTCCCGCCGCCGGTCGAGAACGTGCTGGCCGGCAGTGCAGGTCTGACGACATTCGTGTCCGAGATTGGACGGCCCCTGCCGCCTGTGCGGTCTATCAAGGAGAATCAGTTCGAGGTCGGGCTGACGCAACCCGTCGCCGCCATCATGAACCTCGCCGTTACGAGCTACTATCGCCTGAGCGACGACCCTCCACACACCACCCTCTTTCCGGATTCCAGGTTCTACACCTACGCAAGTTTCGACAAAGGGAAGGCCTACGGGGTGGAGATGAAGGCGGAAGTGCCGCGGATCGCGGATCTCGGTCTCTCAGGGTACTTGAACTACGCGATTGGGCGGGTCTGGTTCTACAACCCCATCACCGCTGGATTCACGACCGAAGCGGCTCACCTGACGGCAACCAGTAGGTTCCTGGCTCCAATGGACCAGACACACACGCTCACGTCGGGTCTGACGTACCACGACAATCGAACGAGACTGTGGGGCGCCGTGGCGCTGGAATACGGGAGCGGGACGCCTGGCGGACATGGCGCCGGCGACGATGCGCACGAGGAAGGCGAGGCGCACGAACACGCAACGGGACCTGGCCTCTGCGGGACGCGCTGCCCGTCGCACTTCACGCAGAACCTCTCGATCGGATGGAATGCCACCGCAGAGGGCACCAGACCTCGTCTCTCGCTTCAGTTCAGTATCGAGAACCTCTCGAACAGAGTCTATTTGCTGTCGAAGGAGAGCACGATGGTGCAGGGGCAATACTCGATTCCGCGTCTCATTTCCGCGTCTATGAGGATGCGCTTCTGAACAGGGCGCCGAGGCGATCACCGATGTGACCGCTTTTCGACCTCGACGAGCCACGGAGTCACGGAGACACGGAGGTAATAGGTTTGCTCTGTGTCTCTGTGCCTCTGTGGCCCGTTGTGAGGGCGCCGCGAGCTGCTATCATCTCGTCGTCGTGCCACCGCAAAAGGCAGCCGTCTGTTCCATCCTGCTACTGGTGACATCCTGTGGCGGCGGCAGCGGACCGACGACGGGCCCTGAGTCTGCTCCGTCAGAGCCGATCGTCAATGTCACAGCACGAGGGTTCGAACCACCCAACGTGGTCGTCGCCGTCGGCGGCCGCGTCAGGTTCCAGAACTTCGATGATCGGCCGCACCTGATCGCGTCGAATCCAGTCGACACGCATACCGACTGTCCACCGATCAACGAGGTGGGCCTTCTGGTCCCGGGCCAGGTAAAAGCGACCGGCCCGTTTCGGGAGGCCAGGACCTGCGCCTACCACGACGAGTTGTCCGAGGCGAGGCAACTTCTCACGGGCAGCATTACAATCCGCTGACCCTGTAGTCGATGATGTCTCGGCATCTCCACGCCCGATGTTGTGTGCTGCTCGTACTGGCGATGTGGCCGCTGACGCTCGCGAGCCTGAGCGCGCAAACGGAACACGCACATGGGTCCGATCCAGCCGCGCCTGGCTCCAACTCGGCGGCGTGGATCTGGTCCTGGGACGCCAGGGTGTTCGCGGGCTGGAACTATCAACGGCGCAAGTTCCGCGATTTTCAGCAGATCGAATCACAGAACTGGTTCATGGGCAGCGGCGAGCGCCAGATGCTCGGCGGACCGCTGCGCGTGCACGCGATGGTGTCGCTCGAACCGCTGACGATTCGCCCGCTCGGATCCCCTCAGGTCTTCCAGACGGGTGAGACCTACCGGCAGGCGCCGCTCATTGACTATCAGCATCCGCACGACTTGTTCATGGGTCTAGGCGTGCAATGGGCACGGCCGCTGGCGTCCGGCCGCATGTTTGCGGAGTTGGCACCCGTGGGGGCACCGGCGATCGGCCCTGCCGTGTTCATGCACCGTCCTTCTGCGTCCGACAATCCGGCGGCGCCGCTCGGCCACCACCAGCTGGATGCGACCCACATCACGCACGGCGTTTTCACCGCCGGTGTCGAACGGAACGGGCTGATGCTCGAAGGATCGTGGTTTCGGGGAACCGAGCCCGACGAGAATCGAAAGGACATCGATTTCGGTCCCCTCGATTCGTATTCAGGTCGCCTGTCGTGGAGACGGCATGGATGGGACGCGCAAGTCAGCGCCGCTCATCTCACGACCCCTGAGTGGATCCATCCGTTCTCCGACGTGACGCGGCTCACCGCGTCAATCGGGTTCATGCGATCGGACGGGCGCCTCGCCGCGCTGGTCGCGTGGGGTCAAAACCGCGAGACTCACGGAAATCTCGACGCCTACCTGCTGGAGGCGACGCTGCGAACACACGCGCAGCACGCGTGGTACACGCGAGTCGAGCTGACCACAAAAGACATCCTGAATGCGGGCGGACGCCATCCACCCGGCTTCCTGCACTTCCACCCGCTTTCGCGCGTCGGCGCATTGACAGGCGGCTACGTATTCGACGCCGTCCAATCCCGAGCAGGCCGCTTTGGGATTGGAGGCGACGTCTCGGTCTATCACGTCCCGCCGAACCTGGCTGACAACTACGGAGCGCCGGTCTCGGTTCATCTATTCATTCGGTACCGCCCCATCGCAGGGGGCTCACACGTGATGCACTAGCAGAATGGCGCGCGTCTTTGCCTTGTTCATGAACCACTGAGGAGACGGCCTTGGGAAACCGGCACACGAATTCAGAGGATTCGATCGTGATGCGCTGGCTGCGGCAACTGCCGCTTCTCCGCGCGTATCCAGCGCTGCAGGACGCACGGGAGCAGCTCCGCGAGTCGCGGCAGAAAATCCGGGCGCTCGAAGCAGACCTCGAGCGCGCCAACCAGCTGGCCCCACAGCGGGCGCTGACACTGCGCTCCGTCGGCGCCGGAAACCTCGACTTGCTGGCGGCGCCCGTCTTCGACCACCAGCGGCTGGCCCAGCTCGCTCGCGAACGCGCATCCACGTACCGCACTGCGGATCCGTTTCCGCACCTCGTAGAGGACTGCCTGTTTGATCCCTCGATCCTCGAGCGGGTCGTGGACGAATTCGAGGCGATGGACCGTGGCGGGTGGCACCACTCCGAAGCGGCGCACGAGCGGAAGTGGTCCACGGAGGACGCGCGGCAGTTGGGTCCGTTCACCTCGGCACTGATCGCACAGCTCAACGCGGGACCCTTCGTCAGTGTCCTCGAGCAGTTGACCGGCATCGGCGGGCTCGTATCGGACCCGCACCTCCGCGGCGGCGGGCTCCACGAAATCCGCCAGGGCGGCCTGCTCGGCGTGCACGCGGACTTCAACGTCCATCCGCGGCTGAAGCTGTACCGGCGATTGAACCTTCTGATTTATCTCAACAAAGACTGGCAAGAGGGCTGGGGCGGCGCCTTGGAATTATGGGACCGCAGCGGCCAGCGGTGCGTCCGCGCCATCCAGCCCCTGTTCAACCGGGCCGTGCTCTTCGACACGTCGAATTTCAGCTACCACGGCCATCCGCACCCGCTCGCCTGTCCGCCTGAGCGATCGCGCAAATCCGTGGCGCTCTATTACTACTCGCTCGAGTGCCCCGCCGAGGCCGATCCCGCCGCGCATGGCACGATCTTTCTTTCTCCAGACAAGTCCCCTCACTGAGGTCCCTGTTCCGATCGACTATCGCGCTTGCTCAGGCAGGGCAAACACAAACAGCGTGTTGCCAGTGCGCGGCGTATTCAGTTCAGGGGTGAGACCCTCGAGGATCCCGGTTGCCTGGGTCACGCCGCCCGCGGCGATCGCAAGGTATTGACGGCCTCCCACGCTGTAGGTCATCGGACGACCCGAGACGGCTCCATTCAGGATCGTCTCCCAGAGCATGGTCCCGCTCTCGGCGTTGAACGCCCTGAAACGCCGGACGACGTCTCCAGAAAAGATGAGATTTCCACGGGTCGCAAGCACGGATCCGTAAATCGGCGCACGCTGCTGGTAGGTCCACAGCGTCTTTCCGGTTGATACGGACACAGCCTGGAGCCGCCCAACAGGGGCAGTGGCCGGATCAGTTCCGGGGACGTGGCGCACTTTGGTCGTCATGCCGTATCCGGCAGCAGGCGTGGCTTTCTCCACTGACATGGATATATCCATGCACGTGTTGTTCATCGGCATGTAGATCGCACCAGTGTCCGGGCTGTACGCTCCGGACGGCTGGTTCTTGCCGCCGAGGGCGTGCGGGCACGCGAAGGAAGGTTTCGCGACGGACTGCGGCGTTGAATCCTCGTTGATAATCGGACGACCAGTCTGCACGTCGACCCCGGTCATGATGTTCTGGTAAATCGTCGGCCTTGCCCACAAGAACTCTCCCGTCCTGGCATCCAGCGTCCAGATGACTCCGGTCTTGCCGGGGATTCCGGTGATCACCTTTCGCGTCTCACCCGATCGAACCTTGGGACTGATCCACGGCACTTCGTCGGGACTCGGGGCCACTGTCGTTTCAACGATCATTCTCTCGAAGGGATGATCGAGATCCCAGTTGTCGCGGGGCAGATGCTGGAAGTACCACACCAACTGGCCCGTATCCGGGTTGATCGCGAGGGTCGAATTTGTGTAGAGCAAATCGGCTTTCCCCGCGCCCCGGAGCTTTTCAGGCACGGGAGCGGTCACGCCTGTTCCCCAGTAGACGAGATTCAGCTCCGGATCGTAGCTCCCGGGCATCCACGCTGATGCGTGCCGCCGCGCCGCCAGCGGCAGTCCTCCCCACGTGTCACCGCCTGGCTCGCCCGGCCTCGCGATGACGTTGACGCGCCACACGGGCTCGCCAAACTGCGCGTCGTGGGCGGTGATGAAACACCCACCCGGCAGAGGGCTCGAGGGATTGCAGCGCGACCCGTTGAGAAGTTTGCCCTTGACGACAATCGGGCCGGTTGTCTGGGCCACTTGATCTTTGTAGTCCGCGCGCCGGGACTCCCAGAGCACGTGTCCAGACTTCGCCTCGAGCGCAATCTGGAAGGCATCGTTGGTCGCAAGAAAGATCTTGTCGTCGTAGATCGAGACATTTCGGTATCGATAATTCGTTCCTGTCAGACGCCCAATCTCGGGGGGCAGCTTCCGCCTGTACTCCCAGAGCAGATCGCCGGTCGTGGCGTCGAGGGCCTGGATGACGTCTTCCGCATTGGCGAGAAACATGATCCCGTCGTAGACAAGAGGCTCAACTTCCTGCGGTCCCGGCTGCATGGCCCGCGACCACACGAGGCGCAACTGCTGCACGTTCCCTGCATTGATCTGGTTCAGCGCGCTGTAGCCCCAGAGGTTGTATCCGTTGCGGAAGCTGATCCAGTTCTCGGGTCGTGGTCGGAGCAGCATGTCATCGGTGACAGGTACGAAACCCTTCAGCTTCTCCGGCACGACCGCGGGGGCCAGCGTGGGCTCGACGCGCTGCGCGGCAACACTGATGCTCAGCAGAAGAAGTGCAACGCTGGCGCTGAGGAGCACCTGGCGATTGGCGGTCTGATGTCGCTTCATGTCCATTCCTCTGTGAAGCAATCCCGGGATGGAAGTGAGCCCGCAGAATGACAAGCCGCAGCGACGATGCGTCTCCCCACACGGTGTCGCAGGCAGCGGTGGCGCAATGATAGCGCGCGCCATCGGAACGGACGCAGGAAATCGTCGCGAGACATACGCGAAACATCCCGTCTAGGAAGACCGTGCCGCTTTCGTGGGAGGTTCTCCTCCCGCGCCGGCCGGGCCACGCAGAACGTGCGTTTTCGGACTGCCGCCTACAGGAAGGTGGACATTCCGGGTAGTCGGCTGCTTTGACTTGAAGCCACGCGCTACCCACCTCCCCCTCTCCTGGGACTCGTTCTGATAAAGTCGCGCCAGCCGCGCGATGCCGCAATAATGAATCATCCGCCTGCGCTGCCCAGTAGCAACTCCGTCGCAATGTGTGATCAATTGCCCCAGTGCAGTACCTCAAGCCGAACGCGAGTACGGCCGTCCCGGATGAAGCCAAGCGCCTGTGCCGCACCATAGGACAGATCGATGAGAACGCCGTCGGCTTGAGGACCCCTCGCCGGCCCGCGATCGAGAATCCGCACCTGGACAGCACGGTCGTTCGTGAGATTTGTGACACGAACGATCGTTCCGAACGGGTAGGTGGGATGTGCGGCCACCATGGCGCGCATATCGAAGCGCGCGCCGCTGGCCGTCGTCTTGCCGTCGAATCCAGGTCCGTAGTAGGAGGCCAATCCCTCGCGGACGTCAAGGGTGGTGGTGCGCGGGCGCGATCGAGCAGCGCAGCCGGGAACGATCATCACGAGAGCGACAATCAGAATCGTGCGTCTTCGCAACTGCAGCTCGTTTGTCGAACGCACATCAACACGGCGAGCGTTCGGATACGCGGTCTCGGGCAACAGGTCTGTCATCTCGATCTTGCTGTGTCCGAGCCGTCGGGCGACGACATGGACCGGTTGGCCCGTCATCGTTACAGCAACCGGGATCCGCGTGCCTCGAAGGCGTTGTGGGTGACGTGGCACGGCCCGCGGGCAGTAGGCCGCCAGGCGCGAATCGAGGGCGAGTATCCATTCGCCGCGCGCGAACGTACTATCGCGGAGGCTCGTCGTGCAGCGCAGTCGCCGAATGCGAGCGGGCCGCCCAGATCGCCAATATCGCACGCTCGACAGCGTCTACGTCAGCGCGGACGTCGCTCACCGAGGACTCATCATTCCTGTCGGTCCTGGCAAGCGATCCAATCCTGAGAAGCACGTAACCGACGCCAACCGTGGCCTCGGGCCACACAACCGTCACCCAGTCGCCATCTTCGCCCGCCACTTCCAGCACGCGCCCGCGCTGCGCCTGCCCGATGACGCGGGCCGCAACCGTCGGGGATTCGTGCACGTCCGTCGACGCCGCTTCGATCGTAAGCGTCGTCTGGGCCGCGAGGGCAGCGGGAATCACCACGATGGCCAGAAAGCCGGCAAGTGCGTGACGAATCATGAATGACCTCCTGCAGTCTTCGAGTCGGCGCGGGTGGACGAGTCGTGAAGTCAAGAGGTATGCCGGGAGATCGACCAGACAATTCACGCGTATTCTCGACGTCTTCCAGTGCCTGCCGCTCGCGAATCGCGTGTCCGTCGCAATTCAGCGGACGAGCAAAGTCAGTGAGCTACTGACGGTTGCCCCGCCCAGTCCCACGGCCGGGGCTGTTCGAGGGGCCCCGGTCGGCGTCGCGCACGCGCGCCGTCCCACGACCCGATACCTCGGTATGCACCGCCACGAAGTCACGGTGACGTCCTCGCATCTCGATCACGCGCTCGGGCGCGACGTGGTAATGGTCCGAGAGGAACCGGAGATGGACAAGGTTCACGACGTCGGGATCGGCCAGGACGATCGTGCGCCACCGTTTACGCGGTTTTTTGTAGTGACCGTACGCTCGCCCGTACGGAGGCCCCGGCGCCACCACGACCGGCACATAGTAGACCTCGGGGCCGAGACCGAAGTGCAGCGAGATGTCCCACCAGGACAGTCCACGCAGGCGGAGGTCGACGACCCGTGCCGGCGCCACGCGGGCGCGCTGCGCGATGAACAGCACCACCGGCAGGTCATCGTCTGAGATGTGTCGCTCGCGGATGACGATCACTTCACGCGCCGGCACACGGTAATAATTCGAGACGGCCACGTGGAAGTTGCCGATATGGGCCGAGGCGCTGAACGCCGTCTGCGCCTCGCCGGAATCCGAGACGAGTGTCGCGCCGAGCGCGAGCGCCACGAGGACGACCACGCGAAAATGTGCAGTCAATTGTTTGCCCTTCGAGACGTGTGCTCGAGCAAGGGGTCTGCCCACGGTGGGGATGGCGATAAGTCGCGCGGGGGGCGAGGCTTGGCGGCGATGCTACGGTGCGGGACGATGACCAGGAGACCCGAAAATCGTTAGCGGGTCGTGAATCTGTAAGGCGTGGTGCATCCCGGCTGCGGGTCCTTTCTCCTCATGCTTGGGACTGCTGATTTGGTGCTGGCATCCTACCCGCAACACCAGCAGGGGTGTAACAGCCGTCACTCTCCGGTGGCTGACAGAGAACATGGTGGGCTGCTCGTTGTCACCGAGAACAGGGAGCTTGGTCGATTGAGGTGGAACCATGACACTTGCAACGCTGATGTTGCTTCTCTTTGCGGGGCTTCTCTTGGGATTGTTCCTCAAGAGCCGACGGCGAGACGGACGCGAAAGGCGGCAGCGAGTAGTTCAGTATTTCGACTGCACCTGGGACAGTCAGTGGAGACCGATGAACGCTCGCATCAGCAATCTCAGCCCGACTGGGTGTTACATCGACAGTCGGTTCAACGTCCCGGCGGTCGGTGAGCCTGTCGAGAGCATCACGGTTACACCGAGTGCCGAGAATCCGCTCGTCTTGCACGGAACGGTTATTGATTCGACGCGAGGCATTGGGTTTGCCGTCCGGTTCGCAGAGCTTGACGAGGACACCCGCGAGCGGCTCCGCGCCCTGTTGCGGTCCCGCCAACGAGGTTGACTCATGACCATCCTGCGAACGGCCGGTAGTAGAACATCTGTCATAGCCCAGCCGGCCAACCGCCTAGTAGGGCCCTCGATGGCAGCAAGATCGGGGGATTCGGAATCAGCAGAGTTAGGTATCAAGGCCTTTTCAGCGTTACGAGGCCTCGCGAAGGCGGTCCAGCAACCCCAACCAACGTTCAGGAAACAGAACCCGAACCGGGATTCGAACACACCCGACAACTTGTTCACAGTCTGCTTTTCCGGCGAGGTCACAATCACCGGACATCTCGTTTACTTGAAGTTGGTCGCCCCGGGAAACCCTGTGGCGTCGGCGAGTTGCGCCAGGGTCAACACCTCCCCGACGATAGCCCGGCCATGAATGACCCAGGTCGGGTAGCTCTGCACGCCGGCCCTGTTGCATGACGGCGACTGCGGGGTATTGGGTCCAGCGGGGCTGCATTCGATGTACGGGAGACGACTGGCTGACGCCCCGAAGAGTCGCTTCTGCTCCTGACAGTGCGGACACCACGACGCGCCGTAGAACAAGACGCCTTCCTCGCTCAGGTGCTCCGCCAGCGCGCGGGTCATCGGGTCTTCCGGCCCGGCGGGTTCGGCTTGCGGGGCGACGTAATTGGCATGGAGGAGCAGGATCACCAGGGCCGCGAACGCGCCCCGACCGGCCACTACACCCACCCAGGAGCGGTGCGCCATCTCGGGAGGACGTTGCCACACCACGAGCGCGAGCGTGGCGGTCATGAGTCCGAGCGACGTCAGGCAGTACGGACACGCGGACTCGAGAATCGTCAGGGACACCACCGTCAGGTAGACGCTATAGCAGACGCCGAAGAATGCGGCAGTCCAGGCATACGACCAGTGCCTGTCTGCCCGGCGGACGAACGCGATGGCTGCGAGCCCGGTGTAGGCCAACAGCCCCCAGAGGGCTGTCGGCAGGCCGAGAAGGGTTGCCCAGCGGCTCGTGAGGACGATGTCGCATCCCCCGCCGGCGGAACAGCCCTGCACGGGGCCGCCACTGAATGCCGTCCACGACAAGTACCCCGTCAGTGCGATGCCCAGGCTGCTCACCACCAGGAGTGGCCAATTGGGGCCGGGCCGGAGTGCGTGTGTTTCGGACGGGGTCCTCGACCCTCGTCGTGTCTTCGACTTCTTGCTCATGCCTAGTAGGGGTAACCTCGAAGCCTTCGCGTCCTGGGCTTCCACTCAGGCAGGGAAGCGAATTCATCACCAATTGGCATCTTGACCTTCGGCAGACTCTGAGCGTCGAGTACCTCGCCTTCCGGAATGACCTGGTTGATGAAGAGCAGATAGGCTGTCAGCGCGTACACCTCGTCGGCGGTGAGCGTCCCTTCCTTACCGACCGGCATGCCGCGATTGATGTAATCCCACACCGTCGTCGCAAACGGCGACCGCAGCGGCAATATGCGCTCCCGTTGCCAGATGGGAACTTCCGGGCCGGCTTTCGATTTCAACGCGGGAGCAGGGCCCCCCATGCCCGTTGCACCATGACAAGCGGCGCATGCCTTCTGCTTGTAGAGCTCAGCACCTTCCTTGGCGCTTCCGCGCCCAGGAGGAAGTTCCACTCCGGTTGGACCGATGGAGATATCCAGGGCACGGATTTCGTCTGCGCTCGGCGTGCGTCCCACGCCGTAGGTCGGCGACTGCGCCAGCACGGAGGCGCCCATGAGCAACAGAAATGGGAGAACTCTAAGCAAGCCCATTTTTCACGCTCCCATCCTTGCCGATCCTCCACGGCATAACGCTGTTGTCCAGCCCGGGCACTCGGTAATTTCGCTCGAAAGGCACGTTCCAGTATTTGGCGACCTGCTCTCGCGTTGGTTGCGCCTGCCCGATCTCGTCCGTGCAGCGCGACAGGATTTCCGTCTCGTTTCCGTCCCAATTCCACCCATAGCCGAACCGGGTAAACGCCATCCGCTGTGGCGTCCCCTTGATCTCGGCACGGTTCCACTTTCGGCCGCCATCGGTGGAGACCTCGACGAGCTTGATCGTTCCCCCACCGGACCAGGCCAGACCGCTGATCTCGTAGAACCCGCGGCCGGGCAGCTGTTGTCCACCGGACGGATACGTGATGACCGATTTCGGTCCGATCTGGTAGTCCAGCGCAGCGACTTTCGAGTCGGAATCGAGATGCCCGAAGTCGT
>JBOGIR010000255.1:0-7639 GCA_050742335.1 Vicinamibacterales bacterium
TCCGGGAAACCGCCCCAGAAATCCGCCACGCTATCCGCCGCTGTATGCGCGAGGAGCGCGCCCGGGCGTGAGTCACGGATCGAGGGGAGGGCTCACAAGGCGGTCATCTCGGGCGCCGCGCTTGAAGCTGCGCCGGCTCGTTCAGCACGCCGACGCGAGGCAGCGACCGAGCGTAGTCGGCCAGCTCCTCACGCAGCCAGCGCACACTGCGCACGCCGAGGACGACCGCCGCCGGGAATCCCGGCGCCCGCCTCAGCTCGTGAAATCGGCGCTCGGAGATCCCAAGGAACCGCACTTGTGCTGTAGTTCCCTGTCGCGGAGCCTCCCGCAGCGGTGGCCGAGACAGTTGCTCGACATCTGTCACGTCCACGTCACATCGCGGTTGGATGGTTGCGGGATATTGATGTATAGGGGTGGCGTGCCTGCTACCCAACTGACGGGTTCAACGGACGATAGATGAAACTCCTTCGGGTGTTCGCTTGCATGTGGGTCGTCAGTGGTCTGGCGACTGCCGGCGAGTACGACGACGCAATCAGCGCAGCGCTTCCGGGCTACCGGATCGTCCAGCCTTCGGAGAGGTGGATACCCGTGTACTCCCACCTACCCAAGGCACCTGACGTGTTCAAGAAGGAGCGCGAGGCGCCGGCCGTGATCGTGGGTCGATTCAACGAAGACGAGTACCGGGACTTCGCCGCGTACATCCTCGATCCAGCGGCCAAGCGCCGTACGGAACCGCTGCCGCCATCGTTTCCGGATGGCGTCGACGCCTACAGCGGTGGGCTAGTCGTGTGCTTCGGGCAGAAAGGGGGCCGCTATCGCTGCCAGCGCCCGGTTCCGCAGATGGACAAGGTTCTACTTCCGCATGGCTGGTATCTGGAGCACATTCCGCCCGGCAAGCTGAAATGTAGGGGACTCCAGCGAATTCGCCCTTGGGAGCCGCTTGGATCGGAGCGCCGTCAGGAGTACCTTGGCGAAGATAAGACAATCAGCATTACCACTGATGCGCTCGGGTGGTGGCCAATCTTGGGAGCCGGGGGCGGCATCATGGTATTCCAGCCGGATGGGTCCTATCTGGACTGCTCGTTCCACTGAAGGAATGAAACCGTTGCGCAGGAAACCATGAGCGCTTTAAGACGGGTGCAGGCGATTTTCTGGGTGATGATCCTCGCAAGCGTTGCCGGGACGTCTTGGGGTCAGATGTTCGTGTTCAAGCGCGGGGAAGCAACGCCGTCGAGGCTCAAGACCGTGCTTGGGCCCGTGTCGCAGACGGTGGAGAAACACAAGAGCTCCATCGGCTGCTACGACGGCCACACGGGACTGCCCAACAATTGCACGTTCGTCATGAACATCAACGGCCTTGCAACCTTTGGCTTCCTGCCGGAGGAGCTTGATGGGGGACACAGTCACACCGGAGGGCGGCCCCTAGGCCAACTTCGGTTTGGGGGAACGACAGGCAATCAGGTCAGTGGACAGACTGGGAACACGCAGGTCGTGGTCGAGCATCTCCTTCCGCAAGTGGGAGAGGTGATCGAGAGGCGACTCGATCTATTCGTTCCGCCGGGTTGGCGCACCGTGGATCCGCAGGCGTGCGACGCTACGCAGTCGTATTGGTGTTTCCTTCACCACCTCAACATCAAGGTGGAGCAAGAGCTTCTGGCGCGCAGCGGTTCCAGCTGCGCACCGCTACCGCCAGCGGGCACCACGATCTGCAAACTGCGAAACCCCGACGAGAATCATAAGGACACCGTTGCGTTCTATGGCACGTTCAGTACCCAGGTGCTCCTTTCCGAAGTGGGGAACGAGTTTCAGAGAACGGACGAGCAGGGGCGCGCGCTCGCGGTGAATGACATGAGCCTGATCAGCGGAGGATACTTCGACCTGAAGCTTAACTGGGCGGGAGAACTAGACCACTCAACCCACCGCACCGGCACCAGCGCTGACATCAACAAGGATCTTCTCGGCATCACTGACTGCACGAAACCCAACGATCTGCGGGCAGCCGTTGACTCTCTCATGCCGGTCGATCCAAGGTCTCCGATAGCAACCAGGACGAATCCCGCGGGTGCCTCGCGGTTCCTTTGCGAGTCCGGCAACAGAATCCATATCGACTTCGACCAGTCCCAGATCCGGTTCATCGCCCTCCCCTAGGGCAAGCCGTCGAACGCGGCGCTCCCGGGCACCGCGTGGCTGGTCGCTCCGAACTATTCGAACGTACATGAGGGAGGCTGCATGTCTCGTATCTGGGGGATAGTCGCATTGGGGTTCTTCCTTGCGGCGAACCACGCCGCCGGGGTGGGGTTGCTGCCCGTGCCCACTCTCGCGGGCGTGGAGATCAGAGCGGACGCACAAGACGACCCGGTGAACTTCTGGATCGTGTACTCGTATACCGTCACGAACCCGGTCGGAAACACCGGTGAGATCTGGCGGCTCAAGATCGATGTGCTCGATCCGGCGAACGAGATCCCGTTCGCGTCCGCGGGGCTCACGATCCCAAAAGGGACGAGCCGGGTCGATTTCTTCGAAGTGATGGACCGTCTTCGTCCAATCGCTCAGATTACGCCTACGCCAGTCCGCCCGTTTGAGAACATCGTTCCGTTCGGGCAGAACGCCCCCGCAGGGTGGAACGGCGGACTGGGGCTCGACGGGTTCGCGTCCTTCCACAGCTCGGACCAGGCCCCGACCATCGTGCCGGGATCATCGCTCGCGGGTTTTCAGCTGCTGAGCTATGGCGTTCCAACGATCAAAGAAGCCCAGGTCATCCCGTTCTGGGTGCATGTCGTGGACGATCACGGCTCGGTAACGGACGAGGAGCGGGCGCAAGCGGGTGCGATCGAGCGGAGTCTTCCGCGGTCCGTCCAGACCCTAGCACCCTCTGGTGTGAACCCACGATCGACCGGCCATTGGAACCTTCTTCGAGACGATTTGGCGAAGGCGATCAAGCTCGGGTGGATTGTCGACCCCAAGCTTGCCAATACGCTTACGACCCAGCTTGCGTCGGCCCGCCAGGCCTTCGATGCTAACGATTCGACGCAGATCAACATCAGGGTGCAGCAGCTTATCGACACCATCTCGACCTCGACGCCTGCGCAGCGCAACGCCGAAGCGTATGCGCTGGTATTGCTCAACGCCCGGCGGCTGTTCGACAGCCTCCCCACAGGGTTCGAGCCGGCCATAACCCTCGCGCCCAAAGGTGCCGAACTGAACATCGGCGAGGCACACGTGATCACAGTCACCCTTGTCAACCGGGCAAACAACAATAACCCCCTCGTCGGCGAACGCATTGTAGTGCGAGTGGACCGAGGCGAAGACATCGGGGTCGAGGTCGTCGACGCGCAGACGGACGATAAAGGGGTCGCGAGCCTCCAGTACGTCGGCCGAGCAATCGGAATAGACAAGGTACAGGCCGAGTTTTGCTTCGCCGGCTGTGAGGGCGTCGTCCGGGACACAGGAGAAGTCGTATGGACCGGCGGTGCCGACCTGACGGTTCCCTTGTTCAGTCCCCCGCTTCTCATCACCCAGGGCGGGCAGTCATTCTTCGTCAACGAGGAGACCGAGAACGTCGGCAACGTCCCCTCGCCGCCATCGGTGACGAGGTACCACATCTCGCCCAGCGAGCCTATCGATCCCCTGACCGCGCAAGTGGTCGGCGAACGCAACGTCCCCGCATTGCAGCCTGGGGGGACAAACCGTGTGTCGCAGCAAGTGCTCGCGATCCCCTCCGGGTTGCCGCCGGGGAGGTACTTTCTCGCAGCTTGTGCGGACGCCAATGAAGGGGTCACGGAGCTGAGTGAAGAAAACAATTGCTCCTTCAGCGAACTGAGAGGGAGGCTGTCGGTCCAGGTGCCGATGGAGCAACCCTCGAATCGGGCGCCCGACTGCAGCAAGGCCGCGCCCAGCGTTGCCACGCTGTGGCCCCCAAACCACCGACTCGTGAACGTGTCCGTGCTTGGAGTCACAGACCCGGATGGCGATCCTGTCACGATTGCAATCGCCAGCATCACCCAAGAGGAGCCGGTGAACGGTTTGGGAGACGGGGACACCTCTCCGGACGGGTTTGGGGTGGGCACGGCCCAGGCCCAGCTGCGCGCGGAGCGCTCCGGGACCGGGAACGGACGGGTCTATCGGATTTCGTTCACTGCCGCTGATGGAAAGGGCGGAAGTTGTACAGCGGGCGTCGCGGTTGGCGTGCCGCATGATATGGGCCAGGGCTCGACGCCTGTAGACGATGGGCAAACCTTCGATTCCACGCGCCCGTAGCGTTACGCTGCCTTCGCCCCCGCCAACGGAATCACGTTGCTCGCCGGCTCTCGTCCGTCGAGATACGCGGCCCGCGCTTCGAGCAGTTTGCGGCCCTCGCCCGCAAACTGCGCGCGGTTGTACGCCGCGCGTATCCTATCGCCCTCCCGGCGCGCCAGACAGGCCTCGATCACGTCGGGGCGGGCCGCGGCCGTTTCATTCGCCCAGGTGCTGAACGTGGCGCGGAACCCTTGCACCGTGATGTCGGCGCGTTTCATCCGCTCGAGCAGCGCCAGCATGGCCATGTTCGACATCGGACCGGCCTGCCTCGTGGACGGGAACACGTAGGGCGTGCCGAGCGCCAGCATCTCCTGCAGAATCGCGACGGCGCGCTCGGACAGATGGACCGAGTGCGGGTCACCCCCCTTCATTCGTTCGCCCGGGACTGTCCACAGCGCGACCTCCAAGTCGAACTCGGGCCACTGCGCGCCGATGCTCTCGCCGGTGCGGGCGGCGGTGATGGTGAACTCGAGGCAGCGCGCAGCGATGCCCGGCTGCGGTCGCAATTGCGCAACGAACTGCGGGACCGCGCCGAACGGCAGCGCCGGGCGCGGTACGGGCCGCCTGGGCGCGTTCTCCTTGCGAAGCTTCGTGCGCAGCATGGCCACCGGATTCAGTGTCACAACTCCCGGCTCGATCGCCTCGTCGAACACTTCGTCGAGCCGCCGCCGCACGCGTTGCGCGGTGTCGGCCATGCGATGCTGGATGTCGCGCAGGAAATCGAGCAGCTCGGCCCTTGTGATCTCCGCTATGGGCTTGTGCCAGAGCGCCGGAGGAACATGGTTTTCGAGCGACCGGATCCAGTCCGCCGCGAACTTCGAGGTCTTCCGTGGCTCGATGAATTTCTCGTGGTACGCGCGCGCCGCGCGCGCGCGTGTGAGCTTCTCTCGCCGCTTCTCTTCCTTGTGCCGGCGCTCGGCCTCACGCGCGACCGCCCGCGCTTTCGCGCGCTCGTCGATCGGATCGAGCGGAGGGGTGCTCGCTAACATCGCGCGTGCCTTGGCTGCGAGACTGCGCGCGAGCGTGAGGCTCTCGCCTGCGGCTTGCGGACTGTGGCGCGCGCAGGTGCCGAACCCCATTTCGCGCCGCTTGCCCGCGGCGCTCGTGTACCGGAATACCCAGGCCGCCTGAGCGCCGAAGCAGCGGAGCAGAAGCCCGCCGCCGTCGGAGAGTTCCGCTTCGCGCGCATTGAAGACTCGCCGCGCCGAAAGCAGGTTCAGCTTCGCCGCAAGGAGCCGCTTCGCCATTTTCCGCCCTCCTCCGTATCCGCCAGCAAGTCGCGCATAGGGGCGCACTGAGACGGATGCGCCGCGCACTGCAACGACAGCGAATCAAGCCTACTTCGCCAAGCGCATCAGTGGATTACTGCACTCTGACGCGACGTTGCTGCACTTAGGAGAGGATGTTAGGTGGTGCCGGGAGAGGGAATCGAACCCACACTCCATCGCTGGAACCGGATTTTGAGTCCGGCGCGTCTACCAGTTCCGCCATCCCGGCACGGGCGAGGCATTATCGGGGAATGCCCCGGGGCCAGCAAGAAACCCGCGCCCCGTTACCATTCCCGCCAGCCCCAGCCCGGAACCCGCGATGGCCGGATCCAGCCTGCTCGCCCTGATCGACGACATCGCCAGCGTCCTCGACGACGTCGCGGTACTGACTAAAGTCGCGACGCGCAAGACCGCGGGCGTCCTCGGCGACGACCTCGCCCTCAACGCCGAGCAGGTGTCGGGCGTTCGGGCCGACCGCGAGCTGCCGGTAGTCTGGGCGGTGGCGAAGGGCTCGGCCGTCAACAAGCTGATCCTGGTGCCGGCGGCGCTCGCGATCAGCGCGTTCGCGCCGTGGGCGGTGGTCCCGCTCCTCATGGCGGGCGGCCTCTTCCTCTGCTACGAGGGCTTCGAGAAGGTCGCGCACAAGCTGATGCACGCGAAAGCCGAGACTGCCGCCGCTCACGCCGCGCTCACCGCCGCGCTCGCCGACCCGGCGGTCGATCTCGTGGCGCTCGAGAAGAAGAAGATCAAGGGCGCCATCCGCACCGACTTCGTGCTGTCGGCCGAGATCATCGTGATCACGCTGGGGATCGTCGCGACCGCGCCCTTCGTGACGCGGGTCACGGTGATGGCCGGCATCGCCGTCCTCATGACCGTCGGCGTGTACGGTCTCGTCGCCGGCATAGTCAAGCCCGACGATGCGGGCCTGCACCTGAGCCGGCGCGCCGGCGAGGGAACGCTGGCGCGCTTCCAGCGCGCGGTCGGCGTGCGCATTCTCGGACTCGCCCCGTATCTCATGAAAGGGCTGTCGATCGCCGGCACCGCGGCGATGTTCCTGGTCGGCGGCGGGATCCTGACCCACGGCATCCCCGCCGTGCATCACTGGATCGAAGACCTCGCCGGGCGCGCGGGTGCCCTGCCCCACGTAGGCAGCGTGCTGGACGCGACCGGCGGAGCGCTAGCCAACGCCGTGTTCGGCGTCGTCGCGGGCGCGATCGCGCTCGCCGCAGTCTCGCTCGCCCGGAGGGTCTGGCCCGCGCGCCGGTCATCGCCGGCATGACGATCGCCCTCTGGATCCTCGCGGTCGCGCTGATCGTCGTCGGCATCGTCGGGACGGTGCTTCCGGCGCTGCCGGGCGTGATCCTCGTCTTCGCCGGCGTCGCGCTCGCCGCCTGGATCGACGACTTCACCCGCATCTCGGGCTGGACGCTGGGCGTGCTGGGCGTCCTGACGATCATCGCGTGGGTGATCGACTACGTCGCGGCCGCCGCCGGGGCGAAACGGGCCGGCGCGAGCCGGCAGGCGATTGTCGGAGCAGCGATCGGTACGGTGGCCGGCGTGTTCACCGGCCTGGTCGGGCTGATCTTCATGCCGCTCGTCGGCGCCGCAATCGGGGAGTACCTGGCGCAGAAGGACGCGCTGCGCGCGGGCCGGGTCGGCGTCGCGACCTGGCTGGGAATGCTCGCGGGAACGGTCGCGAAGGTCGCGATCGTGTTCCTGATGGTCGGGATCTTCGTCGCCGCCCTGCTGGTCGCGTGATGACGGCGCACGCATCCGGGCTCACCGTCGACGACTTCGACTACGAGCTGCCAGCCGAACTGATCGCACAGCATCCGACGCCGGAGCGGACGGCGAGCCGCCTCCTGCGGCTCGGGCGCGACGGCGTCTCCGACCGCGCGTTCGCCGACCTGCCGCAGGTCCTCGCGGCGGGCGACGTGCTCGTGTTCAACGACACGCGCGTCGTCAAGGCGCGGCTTCACGGCGTCAAGGCGTCGGGCGGCAAGATCGAGGTGCTCGTCGAGCGCGCGGTGGCCGAGCGCGAGGCGCTCGCGCAGATCCGGGCGAGCCATCCGCCC
>JBOGIR010000256.1:0-13419 GCA_050742335.1 Vicinamibacterales bacterium
CTGCGTGCCCGGCGGCACGCGCACACGCGCGGCGCTGCCGTCGGGCGTCGGCACATCGATGCGCGCTCCAAGCGCCGCCTCGTGAATGGCAATCGGCAGCGCCATGTGGAAATCGTCGCCCTCACGCCGGAAGAGCGGGTGGGACGCTACCTGCACGGATATGTACAAGTCGCCCGCCGGGCCACCGTGCACGCCGGCGTTCCCCTTGCCGGGCACCCGCACACGATCGCCGTCGCTGATGCCCGGTGGAATCCGCACCTGCGTGGTTTCGGTCCTGGTTTCCAGTCCGATACCACCGCACCGTTCGCACGGCCGCGGCCGCTGCTGGCCGGTGCCGACGCACGCGGGACAGCTGCGCGAGAACACCATGTGACCCCGGACCGAACGTACGCTGCCGTCGCCCTGGCACGCCGCGCACGGGCCGGGGCTGACGCGCGTACGGCCGCGTCCCAGGCACGCGCGGCAGGTGTCGCGGCGTGTGACCGTCATCCCTCGAACGGTGCCCGCCAGCGCCTCCTCGAAGCCGACCTCGACGTTCTGATGCAGGTCGGCGCCGCGCTCCGGCGACGGCCGACGCGCGCCGCGCACGCTGAGCACCTCGGCAAACAGGTCGCCGAAGGTGGCCGAGTGGTCCACGCCGCGCGTCGAAAAATCGAACCCCTCGAATCCGCTGGTCCGACGCGCGTCACTCTCGTCGACCGCCACGCCCGAGTCGTACCGCGAGCGGCGTTGGGGATCCATCAGCGTCTCGTACGCTTCCACAATCTGCCTGAAGCGCACCACCGCCGTGCGGTCCCCCGGATTGATATCCGGATGGAATCGCCGCGCCAGACGCCGGTAGGCCCGCTTGATGTCGGACTCGCTGGCGCCGTGCGACACGCCGAGCACGATGTACAAATCCATGAATCTACTGATCGATGATCGATGACCTACTTCTTCTCTTCGTCCACCACCTCTGCGTCGATCACGTCGCCCTGCGAAGGGCCGGCAGACGCCGGCCCACGCGCACCGCCGCCGGCCGAGCTCGACGCGTCGGCCCCTCCGGCACCGCCGCCGGCGCCCGCCTGCTTGTACAACGCCTCGGCGGCCCGGTGCTGCACCTGCGTCAACTGCTCCATCGCGCGCGTCATCGCTGCGGTGTCGTTGGCCGACATGGCGCTCTTCAGCGATTCGATCGCCGACTCGACGGCCGCCTTGTCCGCGGCCGCCAGCTTGCCGCCCATGTCCTGCAGCATCTTCTCGGCGGCGTACACCGACTGGTCGGCGCGGTTCCGGATTTCGATGTCCTCGCGCCGCTTCTTGTCCTCCTCGGCGTGCGACTCGGCGTCCTTCTTCATCCGGTCGACTTCGTCCTTGCTCAGCCCGCTCGACGCGGTGATGGTGATCTTCTGCTCCTTGCCGGTGCCCATGTCCTTCGCCGACACGTTGACGATGCCGTTGGCGTCGATGTCGAAGGTCACCTCGATCTGCGGCTCGCCGCGCGGCGCGGGCGGATTGCCGACGAGCTGGAACCGGCCGAGCGTGCGATTGTCGCGCGCCAGCGGCCGCTCGCCCTGCAGGACGTGCACCTCCACGCTCGTCTGGCTGTCGGCCGCCGTGGAGAAGACTTCGCTCTTCCGCGTCGGGATCGTCGTGTTGCGCGGAATCAGCGGCGTCATGACCCCGCCGAGCGTTTCAATCCCCAGCGAGAGCGGTGTGACATCGAGCAGCAGAAGGTCCTTGACCTCCCCCGCCAGCACGCCCGCCTGAATGCCGGCGCCGACGGCGACGACTTCGTCCGGGTTGACGCCCTTGTGCGGCTCCTTGCCGAACAGCTCCTTGACGGTCTGCTGCACGCGCGGAATGCGCGTCGAGCCGCCGACGAGCACCACCTCGTCGATCTTCGACGGGTCGACTCCGGCATCGGACAGCGCCTGTTTCGTCGGTCCCACGGTCCTCTGCAGCAGGTCGTCGACGAGCTGTTCGAACCGGGCCCGCGTCAGTTTCATCTGCAGGTGCTTCGGCCCAGCCTGATCCGCCGTAATGAAGGGCAGATTGATGTCGGTTTCCATCACGGTGGAGAGCTCCATCTTGGCCTTCTCCGCCGCTTCCTTCAGGCGCTGGAGCGCCATCCGATCCCGGCCGAGGTCGATGCCGTCGCTCTTCTTGAACTCCGCGGTGATCCACTCGATGATGCGCTGGTCGAGATTGTCGCCGCCGAGGTGCGTGTCGCCGTTGGTGGCCTTCACTTCGACGACGCCTTCCCCCACCTCCAGGATCGAGATGTCGAAGGTCCCGCCGCCGAAATCGTAGACCGCGATCGTCTCGTCCTTCTTCTTGTCGAGCCCGTAGGCCAGCGCCGCCGCCGTCGGCTCGTTGACGATGCGCATCACTTCGAGGCCCGCGATGCGGCCGGCTTCCTTCGTGGCCTGCCGCTGCGCGTCGTTGAAGTACGCAGGGACCGTAATGACGGCTTTCGTGACCGGCTGGCCGAGGTACTCTTCTGCGGCCTGCTTCAGCTTCTGCAGCACCATCGCCGAGATCTGCGGCGGCGCGTAGTCCTGGTCGCCGATCTTGATGCGAACGTCGCCGTTGGGCACGGCCGCCACGCGGTACGGCACCATCTTCATTTCCTCGGTGACCTCGTCGAAGCGCCGCCCCATGAAGCGCTTGATCGAAAACACCGTGTTCTCCGGGTTCGTCACCGCCTGGCGCTTGGCGACCTGGCCGACCAGCCGCTCGCCCGCCTTCGTAAACGCCACCACCGACGGGGTGAGCCGGCTTCCTTCCGGGTTGGTGATGACGACGGGTTCGCCCCCCTCCATGACCGCGACCACGGAGTTGGTCGTCCCGAGATCGATACCGATGATTTTGCTCATGTCCTCGTATCCTTCGCGCGGCCCGGGCGAAGGGCCCGGACCATTTAGCTTATTCTTATTATCAAAAGTGAGTGTCGTATAGTCAATCTTTCGCCCGCGTTGTCGGCCATGGCATGGCCGTAAGACTCAGCATTGCAAAAGGTTGGCGCTGTTATACTGAGCCGGAGGCCTGAAACGGTCAGCGCCCCATCGATGACTGATCCCGACACATTGCCGCCCGCAGGCCGGCGCGTGGCCGCTCGCCTGGCACGGCAGGCTGGCATCGTCGCACTGTTTCTGGTGGCCGCGCTTCTGGGCACCCTCAGCGGCGTGCTGTTCGCGTACTCAGACGACCTGCCGCAGATCAGCGCGCTCGACTCGTACCAACCCAGCACGATCACACGGCTCGTCGCGCGCGACGGTCAGGAAATCGGCCAGTTCGCCACCGAGCGGCGGGTGGTCATCGACTACGACGGCCTCGCGCCCATCCTGCGCCAGGCGCTCATGGCGAGCGAGGACGCTGATTTCGAGCAGCACTTCGGCCTCAGCATCTCGAGGATCGTCATCACGGCCGTCAACGACATCCTCTACGGCCAGCGGTTCGGCGCCAGCACGATCACGCAGCAGGTGGCGAGAATGCTGTTCCTGCAGGACTACATGCAGGGAGGCGTCTTCCAGCGATCCGGCGTCCGCGGCTTCGAGCGGAAGATCAAGGAAGCGATCGTCGCGATACAACTGGAGAAGCGGTACACGAAACGAGAGATCTTCACCTTCTACGCCAACCACGTGACGATGGGGCACGGCGCGTACGGGGTGGAAGCGGGCGCGCGTCTCTACTTTGACAAGGCCGCCAGCGACGTCACGCTCGACGAAGCCGCCACGCTGGCAGCCATCATCCAGACTCCCGCACGTCTCAGTCCGTTCGTCAATCCCGATCAGACGCTCGCGCGGCGGAACAACTACGTGCTGGCGCGGATGGTGGACGAAGGCTTCGTCTCAGAGGAGGAAGCCGAACAGGCGGCGGCCCGCCCGCTGCAACTCCAGGGACAGCCAACGCCCGATCGATCGATTGCACCCTATTTCGTCGAGGACGTTCGCAAGATGCTCGAGCAGAAGTACGGTGCCGACGCCCTGTATGAGGCCGGCCTGCGCGTGCAGACCACGCTCGACGCCGATCTGCAGCAGGCGGCCAACGTCGCGGTGGATCGTGGCCTGCGACGTGTGGACAAACGGCGCAGCGGGTACCGCCGCCCGGCTCGGAATATCGTCTCCGAAGGACTTCAGATCGACCGCTTCACCATCCCACTCTGGTCGCAGCCGCTTCGCGCCGGCGACATCGTCCCGGCCGTCGTGACGGCGGTGCCGGCGCGGGGGGCGCCTGGCAACACGCAAATCCGGATTGGGCCGCACACGCTAGATCTCCCGCCGAGCGCATGGTCGTGGGCCCGACGGCGGCCGGCGGCCGACCTGTTTCGCGTGGGCGATCTCATCGACGTCGAGATCCGGGACATTCGCGACGGCGTGCCGCAGAACGTGCTGCTGGAACAGCCGCCCGAGATCGAAGGCGCGCTCGTCGCCATCGACAACCGTACGGGCGAAATCCTGGCGATGGTCGGCGGATTCAGCTTCGACCGCAGCAAGTTCAACCGCGCGACGCAGGCGCGGCGGCAGCTCGGCTCGGTGTTCAAGCCGATCGTCTACACGACGGCGATCGACCGTGGGTTCACGCCGGTGTCGGTCTTCGTAGACGAGCCGGTGTCGCTCGAGCCCGGTCCCAACCAGCCGCTATATGAACCGATGAACTACGACCGCCAGTTCGAAGGGCCGGTGACGCTGCGCCGTGCGCTCGAGCAGTCGCGCAACATTCCCGCAGTGAAGGCGCTGCTCGAAGTGGGGCCGCAGCAGGTGGCCAGCTACGCGTCGCGGTTCGGCTTCCCCGGCAGCTTCCCACCGGTGCTCTCGCTCGCGTTGGGCTCCGCGGAAGCGACGCTCGTGGACACGACCGCGGCCTACTCGGTGTTTCCCAACCAGGGCGTCCGGATGACGCCGTACGGCGTGATCTCCATTGCGGATCGCGAAGGCAACGTGCTCGAGCAGAACCGGCCGGAAGCGCACGAGGCCATTCGGGCCGACACGTCGTTCGTGATGACGAGCCTGCTCCGCGGCGTGGTGCAGCGCGGTACTGGCGCGGCTGCAGCGTCGCTCGACTGGCCGCTCGCTGGCAAAACCGGTACGGTCGACGATTACACCGACACGTGGTTCGTCGGCTTCGATCCGAACATCACCGTGGGCGTGTGGGTGGGTTACGACGAGAAGAAGCCGATCGGCGGCACCAGCAACGGGGAAACGGGCGCGACGGCGGCGCTCCCCATCTGGATGGACTTCATGCGCACGTACATCGAGCTGCGCGGCGACCGCGCGAATCCGCCCCAGTTCGACCCGCCAGGCAACATCGTGTTCGTGACGCTCGACTCCGGCATGACCGAAGCGTTCATCAACGGCACACAGCCGCAGGGCGTGGGTGCGATTCCGGCGTCGGAGTAGGGGGGCTTTAGTCTTTGGGCTTTAGTCTTTGGGCTTTAGGCTTTAGGCTTTAGGCTTTAGTTTTTCAAGATGCTTTCTCTGTGCCTCTGTGCCTCTGTGGCCCGGTTGGGACTTGTACCACGGACTGCCAGGGATCACGGAAACAGCGGCGGCGGGATGCGACGCCGCGTCGCCTGCTCGAAGGCGTAGGCAAGCGCAATCAGCCGAGGTTCGCTGCAGGCCGACCCGGTGAAGCTGACGCCAAACGGCGCCTGCCGCGTGCCAAAGCCGTCCGGAAATGGAGGTGCCGGCGCGTTGTCCACCAGCGCGAACGGCACGATCACCGTCGGATAGCCTGGCCGCGCAGCGATCGCTGCGCCGACGGCGCCGGGAAAGAGCAGAGCGTCGAGCTGGTGCGCCTTCAGCGCCGCGTCAATCCCCTGGGCGCCGCTGAGCAGGATGTCCTTCTTGCGATCGGCCTGGTACCGGGCGCGATCCCGCTCGACGTCCATCTCGTCGGAGACGTCGAGATTTTCCTGTGCGTACTTGAGCGTGCCGGCCGTGCTGCGATCGAGATTCCAGCGGCGCAGCTCGGTCAGAGTCTTCACCGGTGCGGCGCCACCGAGCGACGCCAGCCACGCGTTGAAATCGCGCTTCATCCCGTATTTGAATGCGACCGAGCAGCCCGAATCGCGTCCCTTGCGGTTCTCGAACCCGCGACAGACATCCCAAGCGACAAAATTCCGTTCCCGGTCGGCCTCGACGACGCTTGGAATATCGGCGGGGTCGACGACCACCGCCCCCTCGCGTTCGAGCGCGGCGATCGCGTCCTGCATCGCCGCATGCTGATTGGGATTCAGCCCCCCACGCGGGTCTGTCGCTCCGGACGCCGCCACACGCTCGTAGAAAAACGCGCGGGGGACACCGATGCGCGCGCCCTTCAGCGCGCCGCGATCCAACACGCGCGTGTAGTCGCGCTCGGGCAGCGGCGCGCATGCACCCGTGGCTGAATCGTTCGGGTCGCGGGAGCCGCTCTCGACGGCGCCAAGGAGCAGCGCCGCGTCGGCCACCGTGCGTGCCATCGGGCCCGCCGTGTCCTGATCGGCCGTAATCGGAATGATTCCGTAGCGGCTGACCCGACCGACCGTCGGCTTGATACCGACGAGCATCGTTTGGTTCGCGGGATTGATGATGGAGCCGGACGTTTCGGTGCCGATGTTTGCCGCCCAGAAACTCGCCGCGGTGCCGACACCGGAGCTCGATCCTCCGGTGCCAAGAGCCGGGCGCCCATCGGCCGTCGCATTGCGTGGGTCGCGCCGCGGATCGTACGGGTTGAAGCCATAGCCATTGAGGCTGTTGTAGTTGCCTGGCATGCCAACGGTCACCCAGTTGGCCAGCTCGGTCATCTGCGTCTTGGCGATGATGATGGCGCCCGAGTCACGAAGCTGTTTCGTGATGGTCGCCTCGTAGGGCGGCGTCAACCCCGCGAACGCCAGTGCGCCGCCTGTCGTCGGCATGTCTGCCGTGTGGATGTTGTCCTTCAGCGCAATCGGAATGCCGTGGAGCGGGCCGCGCACCGTCCCCGCCGCGCGCTCGCGATCGCGCGCGTCCGCCTCGTCGAGCGCACGCCGGTTGACGGTGATGATGGCGTTGAGCTGGTCTTCGTACAGCGCGATGCGTGTGAGCGACTGCTGGACGAGGTCGCGCGACGTGACGCGCCCTTCCGCCATCGCCTTCTGCATGTCGGCAATCGTGGCTTCGACGACGGTGAAGGGGGGTGCGGACTGACCGAACAACGATAGAACGCTGGCGGTAACAACGGCCATCGCCATGCCAGGTCCGCGACTCGATGGTATGCGTCCTCGTCGCGGCACCCGGCCCACGTACGTAGGGCGGGTCCCGCGAAGCGGTCCGAATCGAGCCGCGAGCGGACCCGCCGTCCTAATAAGCCATCGCATAACAATCGCGACGGGGATCGGCGCCGGCGATGCGGTTGCGCGTCGCAGGATCGATGAGGACTGCGGTCGCGCAGCCGGACATCCCGTAGGCAGGCAAGCGTCCCACGTCATGACCGCGCCGTTTCAGCTCCTCGAACACGGCGTCGGGAACGGTCGCTTCGACGTTGAGCTTGTTGAAGCCCGCATCGTGCGGCCAGAACGACCCGTAGAAATGCAGCGTCTGCACGCGCGGCCATTCGAAGGCCGTGTGCAGGTTCGGATACCACTCGGGCCAGAACTCGACCACGTTGAGAAACGCCTGCAGGATGGTCTGGTCCTGGTTGTCGCCGCCCGGCGTGCCGAGCGCCATGAACGGCTGTCCGTCTTTCAGCACGATGCTCGGCGTCAGCGTATAGCGCGGCCTGGACCTGGGCCGGAGCTGTCCGGCGCGCGTGGTGTCGAGCCAGAACTGCTCGCCACGTACACTCATGCCGATGCCGGTCTCACCGAGAATCACTGCCCCGCCAATCCAGCCACCGCTCGGCGTGCTGTCGAACACGTTGCCGTCTTTGTCGATGACGGCGATGTGCGTCGTGTCCTTCGACGTGCCGGACGTGCCCCGGATTGGCTCTGGATCGGGCGCCTTCGCCCCGGGCTGCACCGCATCGGCCATGTTGGCCACCCAGAACCCCCACGTCTTCACTTTCGAATCGAACATGAGCGGATTGCCGGCGACAAAGCCCCTGGACGCACGCGACGGGGCAATCAGCCGCGCGCGATCGCGCGCGTACGCCTTCGACAGCAGTCCTTCTCCCGGGACCTGGACGAAGGCGGGATCGGCGTAATAGGTGTCGCGATCCGCGTACGCCAGCTTCAGCGCTTCCACGACGGTGTGCAGATAGTCCGCGCTGTTGTGCTTCATCGCACGAAGATCGAACTGTTCGAGGAGGTTGAGCGCCTGCAGCAACACCGGCCCCTGGCTGCCAAACGCGTGTTTGTAGACGTCGTACCCGCGGTAACTCGTCACGGAGGGTTCTTCGACCTTGGCGAAGAACTCGGCGAAGTCGGCCAGCTCGAACGGCGCGCTGTGCTGCTTCAGGAACGCCACCATCTCCGCCGCGATATCGCCCTTGTAGAACCGGTCGCGCGCGGCGACAACGGCGGCGGCGCGCCCCTTCGACTTGTTTGCGCGCTCGGCCTCGACCATCCGCCGCAGCGTGCGCGCGAGCGCCGGCAGTGTGATGGTGTCGCCCGGCACTGGCGGCGAGCCGTCCGGTTTGAGCCAGTACTTCTGGTTCTGCGGCCAGCTCTTGAAGAAGTCCACGTTGCCACGGATGGCCTGTGCCGTGAGTGGCCGCAGCGCAAACCCTTCTCCCGCGTACTCGATCGCGCGCGCGGACACCTGCTCGAAGCTCATCGTGCCCCAGCGTTCGAGCACGGTGAGTGCCGCGTGCAGCGCGCCAGGCACCACCGCAGGATTGAGACCCGCACCGGCGAGCGTCTTCCCTTGCGCGACGTACGACTCGACGGTGGCGCCCTTCGGTGCCCATCCCTGCCCGACGACCGACACAACCTTCTTCGTGCTCTGTGGGTACACGAGCACCAGCGCCTCGCCGCCGAGGCTGTAGAGGTCCTGCTCGACGACGCCACCGACGAGGAGCGCCGCCACGCCGGCATCGAACGCGTTTCCGCCCTTCTGCAGCACTTCGATGGCGGCCATGGTCGTCAATGGATGACCCGCCGAGGCGCCGGCGGTCCGGCCGATGACCGGCGGCCGTTGCGCGGCGCGACCTGTTACTGCCAGGCACACCGCCACGGCCAGCACCGCCAACAGCGCGGTGCGGACGGCGGTCGAACGAAATGTTGTCATGTCGTTACCTCGAGCTGGATGATGTGGCGATCGATCCCGTGGCGAGCTCCCAATGGTCGGACGCGCGCTTGACGGCTGTGTCGACGTCTTCCGCCAGCATGAAGCGATCGCGGACGAGCGCTTCAGTCACCTGGCGCACCTTCGCCAAGTAGTCGCCACGGCTCGGATAGCGCTCGTCGATCGACGGTCGCGGATCGCGCCGCGCCTCGCGCTCGGCCTGCGTGCGCGCGAAGGGAATATAGGAACCCGTGTTCCCCAGCAGACGGTCGGTCCCGCCGATCTCAGGATTGCGGAAATTCCAGCCGGTGTATGTCGCAAGCGGCACGCTGACTTCAGGCAAGCGAATCCCGGCAACCTCATTGCCATCGGCATCGACCTGCGAGACGAGGAGCGGCTGAACCGCGCCTTCCCCGCCCGAGGACGGCAGCAGCGCGTTGGGCGCGCGGCGGCCAGGTGCGACGTTGCGCGGCGACTGGACGCCCGGAATAGCTGGGAACGCGAGATCCTGTGCGCGCACGAGCGTCCGATCGGCCAGACGGGGATGGCGGCTAGGGGGCGGCGCCGTACCCTCCCTCACCCAGCGGTCGAGAGCAACGAGGAGCGCGCGCAGCGACAGCGTATAGTCGAGCGGATTCGCGCGCTGCTGGCCGCGGCCTCCGGCCGTCGGCGGAAACAGCCCCGGCGTGTGCTGGGCGCCCGCGAACAGGTAGACGCGGACGTTGTCACCGAGCGCGGCGTCGCGGGCGCCATCGGGCGTGGCGTGGATGAGCGCCGCAGCGCGGCCGGTGTCGATCCAGTATTCGACGCTGCTGTTGGTCAGAAACAGCTTCGGCTGATGACGTCGGGCGCGAGTGTTCTCGAGAAGGCCTTCGGTCACACCCGTCACCGGATCGCGCTGGGCGCGATCCGAAAACGGAAACGTCCCGACGAAGGCGTTGCCGGCGGTTGGCGTCGACCCGCGGCGGTTGATATCGATCCTGGCCCCGCCCGCGATGTGCGCGATCACGCCGTCGAACACGAGCCGCTCCCGCTCATCGGCGTTGAACCCGAGATACAGGAACTCCCGCAGGAACCGCCCCGTCTGCGACTGCCCGTGCGCGTAGACATGCTTCGCGGGCGTCACGGCGTCGGCGGCGTGCTTGGCCCAGCTGGCAATGTCGCGCACGGCGGCGAGACCGAGACCAGCGACCGGCGGGTTGGCTACGCGATACACGATCTCGTAGACCCGTCCGGGCTCAAACCCACCCTCGAGCGAGACGACACCGTCGGAGAGCCGCCACTGGCCGCGCGGAATTGCCTGCGGCGCGTCCGAGAGCCGGTTGCGCGCCGTCAGCGCGCTGTCGGACCCGGCGGGATCGAGCGGCGGATACGCCGGCACATCCTCGGTCAACCGGTAGGTCGGCTCGCGACGATCGACTTCAATCAAGGTACGGACGATTCCGGTTGCGCCGTCCGCCGCCGGCACGCGAATGCGCAGCAGATCGCCGCCCGCCGGCAGGTCGAACTCCCAGCCGACCGCAATCACCGTGAAGCCGCGACGGAGCAGGAATCCGTCGCCCACGTCGGGATCGCTCCCGGCCGCCACGCGGTTGAACATGCGGGTGACCCGGTTGCCCCGGTTCACCACGTCCACGATCGCAACGCCGTTACCGCCGGTCTTCGGCCTGACAGCGCAGAAATCGGCCGAGAACTCGACGCGACCGTTCGCGTTCCGCGGCGCCTTGTCGAGGTCGGCGACAACGGCGTTGCGCGGATGGGCTGGATCGACGGCGAAGAAGACACGGCCCACGATCTTTTCGTACCCCGCATACGAGAGATCGGCGCGGCTGGTCACCTCGACGCGCGTGACCTCCGCCCGCGCCGCTGTGGCCGCGCACAGGAACATGAAGATGAACATGAACCTGAACCGAACCTGAACACGAACTGAGAAGAGAGAACCGAGAAGTGTGAACGACATGTTCCTTATCTCCTCGCCGCGAGTTCCGTCACCACATCCCACGTGAAGCGCACGAACCGATGCAGCTCGCTCTCCAGAATTCGCTCCTGATCGCTGTGTGCGCCGAAACCCCTGGGCCCATCTTCCTCGTCGATCGCCGGTCCGATGCCGTAGCACTGCACGCCCTTGCCGCGCAGGAACGCCATGTCGGTGGCACCGGTGCTCATCGTGGGAAGCGTCGTTGTCTCGTAGTGCCGTATGACCGCAGTTTCGAGCGTTTTGAAGGCGTCCGTGTCGAGGCGCGATGTTCCTGCCGGCCTCGTATCCCTGAGCGCCCACTCGACGCTGACCGCGGGGTCGTTCACCGCTTTGCGAAGCGAAGTGATGATCGCATCGAGATCATCGTCTGGAAGCGTTCGCACGTCGATGGTCGCCTTCACTTCGGATGGAATCACGTTGATGCGATATCCGCCGCTCAAGATGGTTGGCGTCGTCGTGGTGTGCAGCAGCGCGGCCTGCGAGGGCTCATTCGCACGGAAGTACTCGTCTATTTCCGCAGCCTTCTTCGGGTCGAGCACGTCACGGTATCGCGCGGCGTCGGTGCCCGCCGACATCTGCGCGAGCCTGGTGAAGTACGCCCGTGTCGTGTCGTTCAACCGAACCTCAGGACGCCACGCCCCGACCCTGGCCAACGCCGCACCCAGGTGCAGCAGCGCGTTCGACTGGAGCGGGACCGACGCGTGACCGGACACGCCTCGAGCGGTCAATTCGATGGCGCGCGGAATCTTCTCGATCGTCTGCACGGAGGCGTGGCGCACCTTCCCGCCGGACCGCCTCACGCCGCCTCCCTCAGCCAGACAGTACTCCGCGTCGATGTCGGCGAAGTGCTGATTCACCATGAACTGGATGCCGACGCGCGTGGAGCCCTCCTCGCCGGACTCGGCCAGAAAGATCACGTCGCGGTCGAGCGGCACATTCAGCCGCTTGAGCGTCACCAGCGTCATCAACGACGCAACCACGTTGTCCTTGTCGTCGAGCGTGCCGCGGCCGTACACGTACCCATCCGCGCGCGTCGCGCCGAAGGGTGGGTGCGTCCACTTGGCAGCATCGACATTGACGACGTCGGTGTGCCCCATGAGCAGCAGCGGACGCTTGCTGCCATTGCCCTTGAGGCGCGCGACGACGTTGGGGCGGTTGGGTTCGAGAGCAAACGTCTGGACGGGAATGCCCTCTTTCTCGAGGACCTGCCGAAGGTAGTCGGCCGCGGGCTTCTCGTTGCCCGGCGGATCGCTCGTGTCGAACCGAACGAGCGCCTGGAAGTGCCGCAGCGTCTCGTCTTCCACACGGGACCAGTCAGGGCTGGCGACCTGGCGACCGGAGACCCCTTGCGATACCAGCAGCAGGATGGCCAGGCAGATGAACAGGCCGCGCGCGGGGGATCCTCGCCTCATACGGCGGGAGTATAGCGCGGGAGAGTACGTAGTGTCCGGCTTCCGCCTTCGCGTGAAGCTTCGGCGGACCGCCGTAGCCTTGGCGGAGGCGGTTAGCCGGACCGGAAGGGAGAGAAGGGAGATGTACGTAGTGTCCGGCTTTTCGCCGGACCCAGGGCGGACTACGACGGCTGCAACCGGGCCACCTGGAAGGCCAGCCCGACGATCGCCAGAAGCACGCCGACCAGAATGCCCACCAGCCACGTGAACTTCTGGTCAACACGGTCGAAACGACGGTCCATCTCCGCGCGGAGGTCCTTCATCTCTGATCGCACCTCCGACCGGAGGTCTCGCATCTCCGAGCGGAGATCCCGCATCTCTACACGGATGTCGCCCATTAACGCGGTGTGGTCTTCCATCCGGCCTTCCAGATACGCGACCCGTTCGTCCACGTGCGCCATCGCGCCCCTCCCCATCGGGCCGTCGCAGCCCGATTGTACATCGTCGGGATGGCTGAGCAGCAGCCGTGCCGCAGTGTGGTGGTCCGCCGCCGCGGTTTCTTGGGCGAATTTCGCGTTGTTGTCCGATGGCTGTCCGTCGGCGTGTTCAATTCTGCCACCCTGATCAATGGCCACACATGGCAGAATCTGCACGCCCACTGTTCGCCAAGAGGGGTTCTCTGCGCCTCTGCGCCCCCGTGGAACGGCGGAGTCTCCGCCGCGGACTGCGGGAGCTCAGGGATCAGACCGAAGCGCGACCCGGTGAATGATGATTTGGGAAATCTGATCAATTGAACGATCTCTGTCCACCAATGTCATGTCACTGAGCGCCGGCAGCCGAATCGGCCCCTATGAGATCGTGAGTCTGCTCGGCGCGGGCGGAATGG
>JBOGIR010000257.1:0-1971 GCA_050742335.1 Vicinamibacterales bacterium
GGTGTGAACCGGTTGGAAAAAAACGCTGGCGGCGCGCCGCTGAATCGTCTCTAATGCGCGCCATGGACGACACAGCGTTTTTTTCAAGATGTCTTCTCCGTGCCTCCGTGTCTCCGTGGCCCGTACAATACGTCAGCGTCATTACGAAACGCCAAGACGGGGAGTGGTCGACATGCGAGCTACTGCTGCGATTCTCGGGCTGATTACCGCCTCGTTTCTGGCGCAGCCCGTCGCCTTGTCTGCCCAAGGCCAGCCCGGGCAGGCGCCGGCCCCCGCGACGCCGGCTCCGCGGCCCAAGCTGGCGCCGACCGGGACGCCGGCGCACGCCGTCGATGTCATGACCACGGAAGGGGTGTCGCTTTTCGGTGCCCAGTGGCGCAACATGGACGCCCGCATCGTCGAAGGGCCGCCGCGGGCGAATGCCGATCCGTGGAAGGTGTCGTACGACCTCCAGCCGAAGGCGGGCGACGCCAGCTTTGACGACTCGTCGTGGCCGATCATCGAAGCGAAGGCGCTGGCCGACCGGCGCGGCGGCGGCGGCGTGTTCATGACGTGGTACCGGATCAACCTGACGATTCCGCCGAAAATCGGTGGCTTCGCCACCGAGGGCGCCGTCGCGGTGTTCCACATCATCGTAGACGACTACGCCGAGGTCCTGGTGAACGGACAGCTCCCGCGCGCCGTCGGCAGGCCGAGCGGGAACATGGTCGTGGGCTTCAACCTGCCGAACCGTGTGGTGCTGAGCGATGCCGTCAGGCCGGGCGAGCGGGTGCAGATCGCCGTGCTCGGCATCAACGCGCCGATTTCGCTGGCGCCGCTGAACCCGGTGTTCGTGCGCGAGGCGCGCGTCGAGTTCTACAAGTAGGCCGCTCATGATCCACAATAGATGGCCTGGACCGCTATACGGCTCCACAGGCGAATTTTGTACTCGCACCCCGTGTGTTTCCTGGAGGGATGGCATGAGACGAGAACTCGTTCTTGGGGCGCTGATGGCGATGGGCGCGCTGTCGCTTGCCGTGGTGGCGGCCCAGCAGCCGGCCCCGATGGTCATTGAGGTCGAGAAGCTCAAGGACAACCTGTACATGTTGCGCGGAGGGGGCGGAAACTCCGCGGTGTTCGTGCAGGCCAACGGTGTGACGGTGGTCGACACCAAGAACCCCGGATGGGGCGCGCCTCTGCTCGCGAAGATCAAAGAGCTCACGAACAAACCGGTGATGATGATCATCAACACGCATTCGCACTTCGATCACGTGAGCGGTAACGTCGACTTTCCCGCCAGCGTCGACATCGTCACGCACGAGAACACGGCGGCCAACATGAAGAAGATGGGGCCGGTGACGAGCATTCCCAACCCTCAGGTGAACGTGTTCGCGCAGCACGGAGGACACGGTCTTCCGAAGCGAACCTTCAGGGACACGATGACGCTGGGAAGTGGAAACGACCGGATCGATCTCCATTACTTCGGGCGGGGCCACACCAACGGCGATGCCTGGGTCGTCTTCCCGGTGCTGCGCGTCATGCACGCTGGCGACATCTTCGCGACGAAGAACCTTCCGCTGCTCGACTACAACAACGGTGGAACCGGCGCGGAGATCCCCGACACGCTGATGAAGGCCTACACGATGGCGTCCAAGAGCGTCGACTCGATCATCACGGGGCACAGCACGGTGATGACGCCGAACGACCTTCGCGAATATTCGGAATTCAATCGCGACTTCCTGAATGCCGTGCGCGAGGGCAAGAAGGCGGGGCGAAGCGCGGCGGAGATCGTGAAGAGCTGGACGATACCCGACAAGTACAAGGGGTACGCGGCTCCGCAGCCGGCTCGTCTGCAGGCGAACGTGGAGAACATCTACAACGAGGTCCGCTAGCCGCGCCGCGCACGCTAAAGCGTGCGCTCTACAGGTGCAATGGTATCGACGGTCGGCGGCCCGCGTGTGATCGGCCCGGTGTAGCGCGCACGCTTTAGCG
>JBOGIR010000258.1:0-10867 GCA_050742335.1 Vicinamibacterales bacterium
CCAATCGTGAAGTACCGACGCACCGGCCGAACGCCGCGGCACCGTACTCACCGCGGCCAGCGATCCATCCGATGATGAACGCGGTTGGCGGCACGACGCTCCACTACTGGGCGCAAAGCTGGCGGCTCAATCCGTGGGACTTCAAGGTGGTCAGCGAGACGACCCGGCGCTACGGCGGTTCGCGAATCCCCCGCGGATCGACCGTAGAGGATTGGCCCTTCGGCCTCGAGGAGCTCGAGCCCTACTACGACCGCGTCGAATACGAGCTCGGCATCTCGGGGAAGGCCGGGAACCTGAACGGGAAGATCGACTCACGCGGCAACGTCTTCGAAGGTCTGCGGAAGCGCGAGTATCCGATGCCCCCGTTGAGGGGCACAGGGTTCACGGAGATGATGACGGACGCGGCGCGGAAGCTTGCGTGGCACCCGTTCCCCGGACCGGCCGCCATCAATTCACGGACGTATGAGAACCGGGCGGCGTGCGCGTATCACGGGTACTGCGCTCGCGGCGGCTGCCACATCGGGGCGAAGGGATCGACAGCGGTGACGACGATCCCAAAGGCCCAGGAGACCAGACGCCTCGACGTCGTCACGCAGGCGACGATCACGACGGTCGAAGTTGACGACAAGGGCCGCGTCAGCGGCGTCAACTACATCAAAGATGGCATGGAGTATTTCCAGCCCGCGGATGTCGTGCTGTTGGCGACCTATGTCTACGAGAATGTCCGCCTGCTGCTGCTCTCGAAATCGAAGGCGTATCCGAACGGGTTGTCGAACAACCACGGGCAGGTCGGCCGGCACTACTTCAGCCACAACCAGAGCGCGGCTGTCACGGCTCTCTTTCCGCGCGACCTCAACAACTGGTACGGCCTGCCGGCCCAGGGCGTTGCCGTCGACGATTGGGCTGACGACAACTTCGATCATGCTGGTCTCGACTTCATCGGCGGTGGGAATCTCTGGGCGTACTCCGACAGACGGCCCATCGCGGCCGCCAACATGACGACGTTCGGCAGAGCCCCGCAATGGGGCTCGGCCTGGAAGGCGTTCGTCAAGCAGAACGCCGATCGCTGGAACACGGCCTATCTCCAGAAGACGACGCTTCCGTACGAGGACAACTATCTGGATCTGGATCCAACGATCAGGGATCCGCTTGGATTCCCTGTGTGCCGGATCACCGCCGACTACAAGGAGAACGAGCGGAAGGTGGCGGCGTTCATCCAGGACAAGATGGTGGCGTGGTTCATGACGGCGGGTGCGGTGGCCACGGAGAAAGGCCCGATCGGCACGATGGGTCCGACGACGCACGCGTACGGCGGTACACGGATGGGCGACAACCCGGAGACGAACGTCGTGGATCGATGGGGCTTCTCACATGAGACTCCGAATCTGGGGATTCTGGGGGCCTCGGTCATGGGCACGAGCGGCGCTCACAATCCGACCCTTACCGCGCAGGCGCTGGCGTGGCGGACAGCGGAGTACCTGGCGAAGGACTGGAAAAGGATCGCGAGCTAGCGCCGATACTTTGTCTTGCGTGTTCCTGCATCACAGGCTACGCTCTCCGTGGTGAAATCTCGTGAAATACTGAGGCTTCTTAGGTCGTAACTTCTTAGGTCGTAAGGACCATCGCACCAATATGTTCGCGGAGGAGGTCAGAGATGAGGACGAACAGAGCGTTGACTCTGGGACTCGTGGGGGTCAGCCTCGGCATCCTGTGGATCGCCTCGCCGGCGGGGACCAGTGCGCTTCAACAGGCCGGCGAAGCAGTTCGCATCGACAACGATGACCTTGGGGGGGTCGTCCGGGGCCCGCGCGGACCAGAAGCGGGCGTTTGGGTGATTGCGGAAACAGGCGATCTGCCCACGAAGTTCAGCAGGACGGTGGTGACCGACGACCAGGGGCGCTATCTGGTGCCCGACCTGCCGAAGGCGAATTACAACGTCTGGGTGCGCGGCTACGGACTGGTGGACTCGCCGAAGGTGCAGGCGGCGCCGGGCAGGGCGTTGAACCTCACCGCGGTGGCGGCGCCCAATCCGCGCGCGGCGGCGGAATATTACCCGGCCGCCTACTGGTATTCGCTGGCCCGCGTGCCCGACAAGAGCGAATTTCCCGGCACCGGCCCGGAAGGCAACGGCATCTCGCCCAACATGAAGACCCAGGCCGACTGGATCAGGATGATGAAGTCGGGCGGCTGTACCACCTGTCACCAGCTCGGTACCAAGGGCACGCGCGAGATACCGGCAGCGCTGGGCACGTTCGCAACAGGGGCGGCCGCCTGGGAGCGCCGCGTCCAGTCCGGACAGGCCGGCAGTCAGATGAGCAACGGCCTGGACAATATGGGTCGCAGGCGGGCGCTCGCGATGTTTGGCGACTGGACGGATCGGGTCGCCGCCGGTGAGGTGCCGTCTGCGCCGCCGCGGCCGCAGGGGCTGGAGCGGAACGTCGTCGTCACCCAGTGGGACTGGGCCGACCCGAAGGCCTATCTCCACGACGTCGTCTCCACCGACAGACGGAATCCGCGAGTCAATGCCAACGGACCGATGTACGGCTCGCTCGAACTCAGCGCCGATTACCTGCCCGTGCTGGATCCCACACGCCACACGGCGAGCCAGGTGAAGTTGACCGTGCGCGATCCGAACACGCCGCCCACCTCGGCGACGATGCCGGCGCCTTCGCCGTACTGGGGCGATGAACCGATCTGGACGAGCCGGAACAACGTGCACAATCCGATGATGGACGAACAGGGCCGTGTGTGGATCACCTCGGCGATTCGCCCGCCCGCCAACCCGGACTACTGCAAGGAGGGATCGAGCCATCCCTCGGCGAAGCTGTTCCCGATCAACAACGCGGGGCGGCACCTTGCCATGTACGATCCGAAAAGCCAGAAGCTCACGCACATCAGCACCTGCTTCGGCACGCACCACCTGATGTTCGCCGAGGATGCCAACCAGACGCTCTGGACGAGCGGCGGCGGTCAAGTGGTCGGGTGGCTCAACAGGAAGATGTTCGAGCAAACCGGAGATGAGGCGAAGTCGCAGGGCTGGACGGGGCTCATCATGGATACCAACGGCAACGGCCGGCGCGACGCGTATGTGGAACCCGACCAGCCGCTCGACCCGACGAAGGACAAACGGTACGGCGGCGGCTTCTACGGCGTCTCGCCCGCGCCGGATGGTTCTGTCTGGGGCACCGTGCTTGGCATGCCTGGCGCCGTCGTCCGCCTGAATCCGGGGTCGAACCCGCCGGAAACGGCGTTGGCCGAAGTGTATCAACCGCCGTTCAACAACCCGAACGCGAAGATGCAGGGGTTCTCGCCGCGCGGCTTCGACATCGACCGCAACGGCGTCGCCTGGCTGCCGCTCGCCAGCGGCCACATGGCCAGCTTCGACCGCCGCAAGTGCAAGGGGCCGCTCAACGGTCCACAGGCCACCGGCCAGCACTGTGCCGAGGGCTGGACGCTCTATCCGGAGCCGGTACCGCAGTTCCAGGGCGTCACCGATTCGGGCAGCGTCGAAGCGAGCTACTACACGTGGGTCGATCAGTTCGACACGTTCGGCCTGGGCCGGAACGTCCCGATCAACACCGGCAACGCGGCGGAAGGACTGCTCGCGTTGAAGGACGGCAAGTGGGTTGTCCTCCGCGTGCCGTATCCGACGGGGTACTACACCAAGTGGTTGGACGGCCGGATCGACGATCCGAATGCCGGATGGAAGGGCAAGGGGCTGTGGTCAACCGTCAGCACTCGAACGCCGTTCCACATGGAAACCGGTCGGGGCACGACGAGCAAGATCGTCAAGTTCCAGCTTCGTCCCGATCCGCTCGCGAAGTGATCTGACAGATGCCCCGGGGGCGCGCCAGTCGCGTCCCCGGGCATTCGCGTTCGCGGCGACCGACCCGTTTATTGCTTCGACAGGCCACGGAGTCACGGAGACACGGAGTTGATTGAACCAGAGGAATTCCTCTGTGCTCTCCGTGTCTCCGTGGCCCGTAGAGGTGAAACGGCGTTAACGGGTGGGGCAGCGATCGGGCAGGACCTGGAACCCTTCGACGTCGAGGACGATCTGGTTGTACATCGCGTCGCGGACCGGATCCCGCGTCGGTGTCGCCCCGCCGATGCGCACTCGACCGCCCAGGATCCGCAGGCCGCCGGGACCTGCGACGTCCGACTTCCGCACCAGCCCGGTGATCTCCACCATCGAGCCTTCCCGCTTTCTGATGTCGTCGAGCACGCTCCGCGGTCCCGACAGGCGGAACCGCCGTCCCGCAGCGATGCCCGTCGCGGTAGTCTCACGCCCCTCCGGCTCCCCGACGACGAACAGGCGGTCTTTCGCGCAGCCGGGAACCGTGATGCGGGTGGAATCACTCGGGACCGGGCGCTCCTGTCCCGCGGCCATACTGGCGGCTGCGAGGAGCAACGTGACGCCGGCCAGCGTGTGCATCGCGCAAGTGTAGCGTGTTCTGGTCGGCACACGCAGCCTCCAAATTTGGCGGGGGCACGCCGATGCCGCTACAATCCGCCGCAACTCGAGTGAGGTGACTCGGTTGTGACGCTCTTCTCGGGCCCTGTGAGATCCAGTCCGCTCGCTCGATCAGGGGATCCGGAGACCTGAAGGTCTCCGGCTACCGCGTCCTTCCGCCGTTCCTACCGGAGCACGTTGCCCGCCCGCGCCCTCTCCACGTACTGCTGCACATCGGCTGGAAGCAGAAGCCGCTGTTTCTCCAGCTTCTCGGCCGCTGCCTTCACGGCCGCCACGTATCCCTCGTGATTCATGTAGCGCTCTTCGAGTGAGAGGCGTGGATCGCCGGCGGCCATCCGTTCTGCCTTGGTCGTCTTGAACGCGATGTGCTGGCCGCTGGCCTCGCAGCCTTCACCCTCGCCGAAGCCGGTGCGACGCAACGCCCACCCGGTCGTGGTGGCGATGGGTGCCTCGACCGGTGGCAGCCGGATGCCGGCTGCTTCGTTGCCGTCCTGATCCACCCTCGACACGAAAATCGGATACGCATCACGGCCGGTGAGCGACGATGGAAATGTCGAGACGATGCCTTTGTCGAGCATCGGCCCGAAGTCGAGATGGTACCGGGTGGTGATCAACCCTGTGTAGGTCACGCCGGGAATCGTGGGCCAGCCCAGCGCGTCCTGCGGCACGACGCCGGTCTGGTGACCGGGGCGCGGTGTCGCTTTCACCATCGTGTTGTCGGCGCGCCGCGGAACCCGGCTCTGCGGGGGTTCGGTGCCGTCGGTCACCCATCGATCGAGCGCCACCAGCAGCGCACGCAGTGCGGGAAACGGGCTGGTCGGGTTCAGGAACTGCTGGCACGTGCCCATGCTGGTCACATTCCCGACACCATGCGACAAGCCCGAGATCAGGAAAAAGCGTACGTTGTCGGGATCGCGTAGATCGTTGCCGCGCGTGTCGGTGTGCAGCAGCGAACCCGCTTTGACCCAGTACTCGTTGGAGGAGTTGCCGTCGAACGCCTTGGGACAGGTATTGCTCGCCGCGCAGCGCGCGCTCCGCCCGCCGGTCTTGCCGCTCAGATGATCGGTCAACACCGGGTAGGCAAACGGAAACACGCCTTCCGGATAGAGGTGGTTCTGACGATTGCGCTCGGTTCTACCGGTCTGAGCGAACCGGTAGTTGATCTGATCGCCGCTGCCGCCGCCGGTCCACTTGAGCATGCCGTCGATGACGCGCCCTCCCTTCTCGTCCTGATTGAAGCCGAGCGCCAGGAAGTCGTTCAACGTGCGTGTGGGCTGAGAGATGGAGAAGCTGAAGGTGTAACGCACGTCGCCGGCCAGCGGATTGAGAGTGCCGGACGCGTCCTTCGCCGCGTGGCGCAGGAACGACATGAGGTCGCGCGTCGCCGCAAGTCCGACCGCTGCCACAACGGGATCCTTGGCCGTATACGTGAACTCGTAGACGTGACTCTGCTTGAACGGTGTGCCGGCCGGCAGCAGGCGGATGGTCCGCTCGTCCACGTACTCCCAGCCGCTCGAGGGCACAGCAGCCGGCGGGTCGTCCAAGCGTCCGCGCACGGTCAGTGTCGCCTTGGATTTGTCCAGCGTGGCCGCCGGATACGTCAGCTCGTACCGCACGCTCTTCGCATCGTCGAAGTTGATGTATTCGTACGAGGGCCCGGTGATGCTCGATCCGTCAGAGTTCTTCGCCACCGGCACCGAGATCGTCATGCCATCGTTCTCGCTCGTCGCGCCAAAGTCCCACCCAATCCCCACGACGGAATAACCAAGGTTCATGATGAAGCCGGTGCCTGCCTGCGCGGCCGTCTTCGGGTTGTTGCTCAACGGGGCATCGTTGAGCGCAGCAATCCGCATCTCACCACGGTTGTTGAAATCGAGGATGAGCCTGTGGTTGCCTTTCCCCACATCGACAGGCTTCAGCATGAACACATCCATCGAGTACTCGACCTTGCCGCGCGCATTTCGGGGCGCACGCACGAGGTCGGTGATGACCGCGTTGCGCGGATCCGCCGGGTCGAGCTCGCCGTAGGCTTTGCCGCGAAGCTTCTCGTACTGCCCGACGCTGCCGTTCGGCCCGAACACCCGTCTCTCGAATGTGGGCGACTCGGACCGCGCCGGATCGAAGACGATGCGTGTGATTTGCGCCTCGACGCGTGCAGCCGTCAGCAGCGTGGCCGCGGCCAGGACGAGCGCGACGCGCCCAAGGGGCAGACGTCGATGGGTACCTGCAGAAGGGACGCGAGCTCGGATCTGAAATGCGGATGCGTTCATGAGAGTCCTCCCACAGCGCGGTTGCCCTGGACACCCACCTGTCTCGGAGCCCGTTTCAGTCAAGGCTCACGGCACACGAAGGCTCCGAGGCCAAGTTCAATAGGAGATCTTACAAGCTGCCGCTCGTGGCAACAGCGCCATTAGACTCCAATACGGTCCAAGGGTGGTAGGGCCAGTTCGGTCCACGCCTCGAAGCACCAGAAACGTCGCGCGCTGACCGGCGAACCGGGTCCCCACAGGGGAAGCTGTTCGGATCGCGCCTGGCCATCGTTAGCCTTATCGACTGGGTTCCTACGAGAGGGCATCGATGGATATCAGCAGTCGTTTCGTGGCCGGCGTCACCGTGCTTCATCTCGAGGGTCGGCTCATCATGCAATCGAGAGGCGGCGTGTCGCTGCGCGCTGTCGTGAGCGATTTGGTGGAGAAAGGCCGTGTGGTCGTTCTGGTCCATATGGCAGGCGTCACCGACATGGACGCCCACGGCATCGGCGCGCTGGTGTCGAGTCTCACCACGCTCGAGCGCCAGGGCGGCCGGATGGCGCTCATTGCGCCGTCATCCCACGTCCGGCGGCTGCTCGCCATGACGCGACTCGACTCGGTGTTCAGCATCTACGAGTCCGAGCCGGAGGCGTTCGCCCGGAATCGCTCGATGGCGGCGCCGACCCCGTCGTGGGACCCTCACGCTTGGGCTCGCCGCGTTGTCCTGCTCGACGGGAGCACATGAGACGATTTCTTCGCGCCGAGCTCACAGCCGTGCTGTCGGCATCGAGGCGTTTCGAGGATGGGCTCGCGAAGCGAGCGACGTTCGCGTTAAAGTACAAGCATGACCCGCTGGATTCGTTTAAGTCTGGCACTTTTCGTTCTCGTGTTCGTAGGTGACTTCCGTCTCGCCGTGGCTCAGGTGAGGACGTCACGACCCGCGGGGCAACCGGCGGTCGTGATCGATCACACCCGGCGGCCGGCGCCGCCAACGAACACGTCTCCGACGCCGCGGTCCCTCTCTCAGCTGCGATTCGAGCCGCGCCCCGACGTCAGGCAAGTGCCTGGCCCGTGGCGCGCGGGCGTCGGGGTGGCGCCTTTTGGCGTCATCACGTGGTGGCCGTCGTGGACTGGCGTGTGGCCAACGGGGGGTGCTGCCGCGCCGACCGTGCAAGTCATGCCGGCCCAAGGCGATCTTTTCGGCGGCGTCCAGCTGGACATCCAGCCGTGGCGGGCACAGGTCTATGTCGATGGCAGCTACATGGGCCTGGTGAGTGACTTCACGGGTTATTACCATCCCCTCGAGCTGGTTGCCGGACCACATGCGATCGCGATCGTCGCGCCAGATTACGATCCCCTGACGCTCGAGGTGCTCGTGTCTCCCGGGAGTACGACGACCTTTCGGGGCGCCCTCACCCGCGCGTACGGCCGCTAGAGAGTGAACGGCTTTGGGCTCTCGCCCTGTCGCGGGGGCACGACGCCGCGACTAAAGACCAACAGCCGCCGGTTGTCTGGTAATAGCCAGACCACAATCCTGTTTCCCACCAGACAAGCCGGTGCGACAGGTGCATTCCATCGCACACTTCTTCACGTCCGTTCTCATCTTGGCGGGCTGGCGGTCGATTTGCTCGCGCCGCAGCGGCCGATTACAGAAAACGTCGAGGTGGTGTCATGAGCACAGGCGAGAGTGTGCGCCCGATCTCTGGAGGCCGGATCCCCGACTTCCATATGCGATGGCGCGGGTACGACCAGGAGGAAGTCGACCAGTTCGTGAAGGAGATCACGGCGGATCGCCAGCGGCGTCGCGCCGCAAGCCTCGACCCCTTGAGCCCAGGCCGACAGACCGAACGCGCGGAAGAAGTCGTCACGATGGCACGCCGGCACGCCGACGAAATCCGAATGACGGCGGAGCGGGAGGCGGACCGTATTCTTCGAGAAGCCGAGCGACGGGCTGCGCTGCTTGCCAGCGAACAACTCGATGCAAACCGGCGCGATTACGATCGCATCGCGGGCGTCCGTCGAGATCTGGAGGGCTGTCTCGAGACCGCCGTATCGGCGCTCGAGAGAGTCCGGGGGGCGGCGACCCTCGGAGATCGCCCCGAAGGGCAGGTTCCGGCCGACTCGGAGGTGTCGATGGCGTCCACATCTGCGACGGAGCCGGCCGCCGGGGCGTCGTCGGACCGGTTTCGCAAGCTGTACTGGATCGCCCTCATCGTCTGGAGCGTGTTTCTCTTGTCAATCGTCCTGATGGTGACGATCCCACCGGTCGATCGCAGCACGGCGGCGCGCGCCTCGGTCGTGGACGACCTCGACCAACGCCCGGTCGTGAGCGATGACACCGCGCCTGCAGCGCCGGTCTCATCGGTCTCCGCTGCTCAATCTTCAGACCTGTCGATCACGCTCGTTGCAAGCCAGGAGTGTTGGCTGAGCATCGCCACCGACGGTGGTGCCCCCAGGGAACATCTGCTGAAACCGTCCGAGAAGATCGTCGTGCAGGCCCAAGACGCGGTGACGCTGACGGCAGGCAATGCGGGCGCGTTGTCTGTCATGATCAACGACCAGCCGGCGGCACCCCTGGGACTCGAGAAGCAGGTTGTGACGCGACGAATCACGCGCGCAAATTACCGGGAGTTTCTGGTGTCGACCGCGGGCTGAAAACGATGAGCCGCGCGGAGGTTCCCTCGCGCGGCAGAGGTCCGTATCCGCAAGTCACCAGGCACCAAGCACCCCGCTCCAGGCACCCAGCACCCACCAAGGCCGGGCACCAGGCACAAACCACCAGCGCAGGCCCAAGGCCCCAAGCCGAGAGCCCAGAGCCCGGGAATTTGGGGTACACTTCGAGCGTTTGCGTCTCCCGTCATCCGGGACCACCAACAGGAGGGGGCCTGTGAGAAGGTCACTGCATGCGATTCTGTTGGCCACCGTGGTGCTCGGCGCCCAGCCGGTGTGGGGCCATCATTCCACGTCCGCCATTTTCGAGAACGACAAGCGAATCACGGTGACGGGCACGCTCACCAAGGTGGACTGGATCAATCCGCACATCGTGATCTTCGTCGAGGCGGGCAGCGGCAGCGCCGTGGAGTCGTGGAGGATTCAGGGCAATCCGCCCGCCTGGTGGAGGACCGTCGGTGTGAGCCGCGCCGACTTTGCGAAGGGCCTCGGCCAGAAGGTGACCATCGATGCGCTGCCGGCGCAGGACGGCTCGCGGTACGGATATCTTCGTCGCATTCGGTTTGCCAACGGCGATGCGTTGGAGTCGCTGAATACATTGTGACGGGCCACAGAGGCACAGAGTCACAGAGAGATCGAACTGTTCTGTGTCTCTGCGGCCCTGCAGCCTGTGGAGGAGACACCCGATGAAGCGCATGATCTGTGCGGTTGTCATCTCGGCACTGCCCACCGTTGTGGCATCGGCGCAGCAGCCGGCGCCGACAACCAGTGAGCGGCCCGACCTCAGCGGCACCTGGTCGATCTTTCCCGGTGTGAATCCGGTTTCGGGGCTCAAGCGCGAGGCCGGCGGCGTGGAGGAAACGCGCATCGTGGACCGCACGGCCATCAGAGGCGTCGTCGGGCAGGGGCGCGGCGTGCTGCCGTGGACGGCTGCGCCGTCGTACAAACCGGAGGTCCAGGCCAAGGTAAAAGCGCTCGACGCCCAGCAGAGCAGAACGGACCCGGTGTTCTACTGCGCGAAACCCGGATTGCCGCGCGTGGGGCCGCCGCGCCGCATCATTCAGTTCCCGAACGAGATGGTGTTCCTCTACGAAGACATGTCCGGCGATCCCTATCGCATCATCCCCACGGACGGCCGCGCGCACCGCGCCAACGCCAACCCGTCGTACTACGGAGATGCAGTCGGGCGTTGGGAAGGCGACACGCTCGTCATCGACGTGCGGAATTTCGTGGAGGACACCTGGTTTGGCGAAAAGGGCTACTTCCACACCGACGCGATGCGCGTGACGGAGCGGCTGTGGCGCGACGGCGAGAATCTGGTGTGGCAGGTCACCGTAGAGGACCCGAACGTCCTGACCGGCCCGTGGACGATGGCGCCTCGGATGATCAGGCGTTCGACGCAGGCGCTGGAGGAGTCGCCGACCTGTCGCGAGACGGACGGCCCACTGCTCAGGAACGACGACCATCACGATCA
>JBOGIR010000259.1:0-1808 GCA_050742335.1 Vicinamibacterales bacterium
CCAGGCAGGTAGCACTTGACTTCGGGGTCCCTGGTCAGCCAGTTGTCGTAGTTCTCCTTTTGCCTGGCCGCCGCCCACGGCTGGTAGGGAATCTCGTTCCCCTCGACCACGCTCAGGCCGGCCGGAACGGCGAAGGTGGCGCCCAGCTCGAGCACGGGTCCCGTGCGGGCCTGATGGTCCTGCAGATTCCAGTGCGCGGTGCCGACGGCCTGCCAGATGCCGTTGAGATCCGGCTTGCCGTCCGCGGTGCGCACCATGGCCGCGCCCGGCGTCTGTCCTGCCGCCGGATCTTGCATCACACGCGACACCGCAAGAGTGACGGCGACGGATGCGAGCGCAATCAATGCGCCTTTCAGCCAGCTCTGCATGGACGTCCTCCCGAGGCGTATAGCTGAACCATTCTGAAGCAGCCGTTCACGCTTCTCAGTGCTCGCTTCTCGGTTCGTGTTCAGGTTCGGTTCGCAGTTCTGGGTTCAATGTTCGCCTGCGGCTCGGACGCGCCCGAACATCCCGAACAGGCTCGAACGTGAACGACGAACACCAGAACCGAACGTGAACACGAACCGAGAACGGAGAAGCCAGAAGTGTGAACGACAGCCCACCATGATCAACTCAAGGGAACCATGATCTAAGGCGTCCTCGGGGTTGATCCGCCCTTGTCGCGCGCGCGCCCGGCGCTGAGGGTGTTGGGGAGGCCGAGGTTTCCCTCGTGGCACGCGTACTCGAAGATCTGATAGTCGGGCTCTCTGTGCAGCGGGATCGCGACGGTCCAGGGCGCCGTGAACACCTTGGGATCCTCGATGGTCGCCTCGTAGTTGATCGTGTTCTCGTCGACGCGCGTGAAGCGCTCCACGACATGCAGGTCCTCGCTCTGCGGAATCGCTCGCACACGCTGCGTGGCCACGTTGGTCGCGACGCTTCCCTTGTCGTTGTAGTTGGTGATGTCCACGACGAGTGTGTCGCCTTCCCACCGGCCGCGCGAATCGCCGTTCCACGTGCGGATGCTCTTACCGATGTGCGGGCGCCCGTCGAGCGGAATGAGACGCGCTTCGTGGATCATCTCGTAGACAATCGAGACGTAGCCGGGGCCCTGCAGGATCTGATAGCCAGAGCCGTACCCGGCGGGGAACAGCCCGCCCGGCACACCGCGGGTAATGCACCGCTCCCAGGCGGTGTGATTCTCCCAGTGGTCCTGAATGTGCGCCAGCTTGAAGTTCCGTCGCTCCTCCGCCCACGGCATGATCGGCACGCGCCCGCTGGGCGGATCCACCACCAGCGACCGGCCCTTCGCCAGCGTTCGATCGCTCGTGTCGTTCAGAAAGCCGGGGCCGGTGCCGCGTGCGGACCCATCGGGATCGCCGGAGTACACGCCGGGCGTGTCGCTCTCCTCGAACACTTCGAACGGCGTGGCGGTGTAGTTCGTCCAGATGCCCTGCAGGTCGGGCTGGCCATCGGGCGTTCGTGGCGGCGTCCAGTTTTCCCCCGCCTCGCCTTCGTTCGCACCGGCGTTTCGACTCTGGCCTGCGGAGACGGCCAGCGCGAGCACGACGGCCGTTGCGACGAGGACGAGTGACAGGAGACCTCGATGACGCATCTGATACCTCGCAATCGTGTGCACGTACCTCAGAACCGGTTTCAACCACCCACGGACGTGAGGCGGGCACCTCCTACGCAAACCGGCTCCGCTCGGTCACCATCTGCCACGGGCGAAGATCACATCTCGCTGCGCCATCTTTCGCCTGTCTACGGTTTGCTCCGGAGGTGCCCGTCTCACGCCGTTGAGTACAGGCTGGGAGGTGGGTATGTCC
>JBOGIR010000260.1:0-14054 GCA_050742335.1 Vicinamibacterales bacterium
TGGCGCAGCGACGTCAACCCCAGGAGACCAAAGCCGACGAAGAGCCCCAATTCGGTCAAGTCGGGCTTCGACCTCGCGTACACGAAGGCCAGCACGGTCAGAAAAAAGGGGAGATAGAAAACGAGGACCGCTCCCATGTCGTCGATCAGGGGCGGCTGCCATTCCGTGACAACTTGCTGCACCACCGGGTCGGACATGACGATGCGCAGATAGTCGTAGATCTTGTAGCCCTCCGGATTCACCAGGGTTGCCAATGCGCAGATAGCCAGGACAACCCCCAGCGATCGGAGCTCCTGCGGCGTCAACACATTCGCCCCTTCCCCATGCACCAGACGTCGCAGACCCTCCGAGACGATGAAGAACGCCACGAGCCCCAGCCCCAGCACGAAGGCGCCGTGAAGATTCACCCACAACATCATCAGAAGCGGCAACGTCCATACGAGATTCCTGGCCCGCGCGCGGCAAGACATCAGTACCCAGTAATAGAGGGAGAAGATCAGAAGCGAGAACACCTGCGGGCGAATCGTTCCGGGAATCCCGAACGCAGCCAGCACACTCACTGCAACCGCCAGACGAAGCCTCGATGTCGCCTCGAGGCACAGGACGTACACCAGCAGGAACGCTCCAAGCGCAACGAGTGCGTTGAACAACACGACCATCGGAAGCCCGCCCAGACGATACACGCCGTAGTAACCGAGCTCCGCCAGCCAGTTCTGGAGAACAAAGGGCTTGCCTGTCGCGGTAAAGGAAAACAAGTCGGCATCGGGTATCGATCCCGTTGTGGCGATCACCTCACCGACCTTGAGGTGCCACCAGAAGTCGAGCAACGGCAGGGGAGCCAGGAAGTTCTTCCACATGACCACGAACACAGGAAGACCGAGCCACAGGTGCTCTATCGTCAGCGTGAATCGCGAGGAAGAAACTGACACGTGTGGCGCTCCAACGTGGAGGATAGGCGAAAGAGGAGTCCCGGTAAACAAGAAGAGCGAGTCGCGCCGGGGCTGCACGTGCAGGCGGGTGGGCTGGCGGCGGCGCAGTGATTGTACTGGCTACGGCGGTGCGGCCGTGATCGAGATGCTTCTGACGCGCGTGTTGTTGTTCTCCAGAGACTCCACCATGGCATCGTCCCCATCGGCCTTGGCGATGATGTAATACGTGCCCGCGGCCGTCGACGGCGGAATCAGGAGAGACGCCGACCCAGCCTGGCTCAGTCCAGGTGCCAAAGCGGCCACCGGACGGGTGGCGAGGAGCACGTCGGCTGCGTCGAGCGACGAGTTGGCCGACAGGTAGAATCGGGTGACCGACGCCGGCGCGATGTCGCCCCCCTGATTGGTCGTCGTGTCGCTCGCGCTGATGCTGGTCCCGGCGACGGCGGCCGATGGCGCCGTGAGGGTGGTCACAATCAAGTCGGGCCCGATGCGCAGGCCGTTGGTGAGTCGGATGTTGTTGTTCTCGGTGCTCTCAGCCACGCCACCGTTCCAATCTGCCACACCGACGACGTAATAGGTTCCGGGTGCTGTCCCTGGCGGAACGACCAGCGTCGTCGACGCTGTCTCGGTGGCCGAGGGTGCGAGGGATCCGACGTTGCGACTGCCCAGAAACACATCGGTCGCGTCGTAGGAGAGATTGAGCGACAGATAAAACCCGGTTGCCGATGTGGGCACCGCTGCGGCGCCCTGATTCTTGGTGGTGTCGGTGACCGAAATGGGACCGTTCGCCATCCCCGTGGCGGGCGCCGAGACCGCCGTCAGCACGAGGTCTCCTCCGATCTTCAGGGTGTTGGTCACTCGTACGTTGTTGTTCTCGATCGTTTCCGCGACGAGGGTGTTCCAATCGGCTGCGCCGATCACGTAGTACGTGCCGGCGGCAGTGTCTGCCGGAATCTGCAGCGGTGTCGACGCGGTTGCGGTCGCGTTGGATGCGAGCTCGCCGACCGCTCGGCTTCCCAGGAACCGATCGGTCGCGTCGAGGCCGCTATTGGCAGACAGATAGAATCCTGTGGAGGACGCAGCCGCCGGCCCGGATCCTTGATTCTTCGTGGTGTCGGTCACGGTAATCGAGGCGCCGGCAGCGGCGCTGGCGGGTGCGGCGATCGCCGTCACGATCAGGTCGGGTCCGACGCGCACCGTGTTGCTGTTGCGGGTGTTGTTGTTTTCCGTGGTTTCCAGCACCACGCCCGCGGTGTCCGCCTGCGCAATCAGGAAATACGTGCCGGTGGCGGTCGTAAGCGGAAGCGTCAATGGCGTGGTAACGACGTCCAAGGCTCCGGGCGCGAGCAGCGGGACCGAGCGGTTGCCGAGCAATACGTCCGACGCGTCGAGGGCCGTGTTCGCCGATAGGTAGAAGCGCGTCGTCGAGGCGCCCGCGGCTCCGCCTCCCTGGTTCTTCGTCGTGTCCGACACGTCGAACATGGCGCCCGGGGCGAGACCCGCCGGCGCCGTGAGCGCGGAGACGATCAGATCGGGACCGATCTTGAGCGTGTTGCTCGCTCGTATGTTGTTGGTCTCGACACCTTCGTTGACGGCGTTGTCCCAGTCCGCCTTGCCGAGTACGTAGTACGAGCCCGTCACGATCGAGGGCGGGATGTGCAAGGTGGCCGACAGCGCGTGTGTGACCCCCGGTTCGAGGAGCGGGACCGGCCGGCTGCCGAGGAAGACGTCGGTCGCATCCAGGGCGAAGTTGGTGGACAGATAGAAACCCGTCTGCGAAGGCAGCGACGGGCCGGTGCCCTGATTCTTCGTCGTGTCGGTTACGACGATGTCCGCGTCGGCGGCCCCGGTCAGCGGCGCTGACTGCGACACAACGACCAGGTCGGGCGGGAGGTCGTCACTGACGATGGTGACGGTGCCTCCACTTGGAGAGCCGAGGCCGTATGCCGCATTCGGACTCAGCGTGAGAACGACCGATTCGTCGCTCTCGAGGGCGAGGTCATCGATCGGTGTGACCGCGATGGTCGCGCTGGAGGAACCTGCGTCAATCGTCACGGTGCCCGGAAGAGGAGCGTAGTCGGTTGTGGCGACGGCGGTTCCGCCGACGGTGTAGTGAACGGTCAGCGGCGCGCCGGTATCGCCCGTCCGGCCGACCGTGAACATGCCGTTGATCGGGCCGGCCTCCGTGGCTTGCGGCGTCGAGACCGTTAGGGTGACTTGAGCAGAGGCGTTGACGGTGACGACCACGCTGTCCGTAGCGGTCTCGCCGTCGTTATCGGTCACCTCGAGTGTCAGCGTGTGAACGCCGACAGCGAGTGCGAGCGCCGGCGTCGCCCCGACAGCAATGGACGTGCTGCCTTCGCGCCATGCGTAACTGACAATGCTGCCGTTCGCGTCGGAGGACGCGCTGCCGTCGAGACTCACCATCTCGGCGCCGTCTCCGTTGCCGTCTGTCACGGTCTGATCGGCCCCTGCAACGGCGACAGGTCTCGTCGACGAGTAGGCGAGGGCGTCGTGGAGGTTGAGGCCGCCGTGTATGGTCCAGGTGTCGAGTCGTTGACCCGCCACCCCCTGGCCATCGGCACTGCTGAGGAGGATGTCGACGACCTGGGAGTTGGAAGTGACATCGCCTCGTGACCACACCAGCGCCGCTGCGCCAGCGACGTGAGGTGTCGCCATGGACGTCCCCGTATTCCACGCGTAGCACCCCGTGTCGCCTGGCACCGTTGAGGCGGCGCATGCCGCCATCCGGTACGTGGACATGATGACGGTGCCCGGGGCCGAGATGTCCACCCAGCTTCCGTAGTTGGAAAACGAGGGTCGTCTGTGGTCCTCGTCGAAGGCGGCGACCGAGATGACGTTGTCCAGGGCGGCCGGGTAGAAGGGAGCCGTCGTGCCGTCGTTGCCGGCGCCGGCGACGACGACCAGCCCGGCGTTCCAGGCGTCCTGCACGGCTTCGTCCAGGGACTGCGAGAACGCCGACTCTCCGAGGCTCATGTTGATGACGTTGGCGCCGTCGGTGATGGATCGAGCGATCGCCTGTTGAATGGCAAAGTCGTCGCACGTCCCGTCCGAGCGGCACACCTTGTACGCCCGAAGGCGCACGTTGGGCGCCACGCCCACAACGCCTTCCGCCACCGCCGGGGCGCCGGTGGGGTTGTCCAGGGCCGCGGCGATGGTGCCCGCCACGTGGGTGCCGTGCCCGTGATCGTCCATCGGGTCGCCATCGAGAAAGACGAAGTCGTCGCCGCCGGCGTAGTTCGCCGCCAGGTCAGGGTGGGTGTAGTCGATGCCGGAGTCGATCACCGCGACCGTGACGTTCGGACTGCCCGTGGAGATCGCCCAGGCTTCGGGGGCGTCGATGTCGGCGTCCGGAGTACCCACATAGAAGCACAGCTCGCCGAAGAGCCAGGGCACGCAGTAGAACTGCTGCCCCGTGTTGTGGAGTCCCCATTGTTCGTCGAAGTAGTAGTCTCCAGGTACCGCCTCCGAGCCCTCAGCGTGAGAGATGGGCATGGGTAAGCGGCGGATGAAGTTCGGTTCGGCAGAGACGACGTTCGGGTTGCGCAGGTAACGCGCGATCGCGGCGGGTTCGTCGCCGGCCGGTACACGAACGCGCTGAACGCGCGTACGCGCGATTTCCAACAGCGGCGTCCCGGCTGCCGCTCTGTGCGCGTCTGCTCTCGCGTTAGCGTTGGCGCCGGGCCTGAACTTGACCAGGATTTCGCCCACCACGAACGGGCCGGCGCTCACCTGGGGCTGCTGCCCGCGGAGGGCGACAGCACCCACGCTCACGAGGAAGGCGGCGAATAGAATCGTCTTGCGCATCGTCTGATCGAAGGGCGCCGTTAGAATAGTGGCGCCTTGGGTCTGGACGTGAAGGACTGAATTGCAATTGGCAGGCCGGCTCAGCCGCCGCGAGCGAAAAGTCGTGCAAGAGCGTTGGCCGGCCTATCTTGCGCAGTACGGCGAAGACGCGCGCGACGGTGGCAAGGAACATTGGCCGTCGGAAGCGCGGATGGCGACCAAAGTCTGCCGCGTGGGTACCTCGCGCAGACTGAAGCCTGCGCGCTACATACGGCACACGCTGACACCCGGCGGGCGGCCAGCGACCGCCAGTGCACCCCGCATGTGCAGAGTATGTGTAGAGCGCACGCTTTTAGCGTGCGCGGACCAGATTTGACCTGCGCGGGCCAGAGAATTGGCTTGGGCCGAGGTCGCTACGTACCGATGGCGGTGCGGTGGTCGATCGCAGGAATCAATCGCGTGCGCTGGGCATGCGCGGAGGCCACCACTGTTCTGCCCATCAGCACGAACAGCGCTCCCAGCAGGAGGACGGACGCCTGAACTGGTAGGAGCGCAGCCGTCGGTGCGAGCAGCGTCACGTACAGCCCGTACAACATGGTCGCGAACCATGACCGCGTCGCCGGTGGCGCGCCGGAGTCGCCGTGGAGCCAGCCCGCAAACCAGACGACAGCCGGCGCGAGGACTGTCGCGTCGTACACAGAGAGGTGCGGGTTGACCAGCACGGACGCGAGAACCAGAACCCCGGTGCGCACCGATAACGGGGCATTCGATCGCCACACGCGAATGGTCTTTACGATCACGAGCACCGACAGCAGCGCCCACACGATCAGTTCCCAGTCGGCAGGCAACCGGTTCGTCACCGCAGAGATCGAGTGCAGCTGCTCGGGCTTGGGCTCGAGCAGGTCGTGCAACTGCGGGAGCTGCTTCACGGCTGTTGCGTAATTCCACAAGACGGAGGTGCCAAGCCAGGTGACGATGGCCATGACCTGAACGCCGATCGACACCGCAGCGCCAGCCAGCATCGTCCATTCGCGACACATCAGCACCAGGGCTCCGAGCACCAGCGCAAACTGCGGCTTGAGCAGGAGCAACCCGAAGGCGAATCCCGCCCAGAACGGCCGGCGATGCTCGAGCGCCAACCATCCGAGGCTGAAGCCGAGAAGGGGCACGATTGTGGTCTGCCCGTGCAGCATGAGGTACCAGAAGGGCGGAAAGGCGGCGGCCGCGGCAAGCAGCAGGCGCCTGTCGTGCAGGACCGTCCTGAAGGGGCGCCACGCCAGCCAGATGCAGCCGGCGTACACGGCCGCCACCACGGCGGCCCACAGGAGCGCAGCCGTTCCGTATGTCAGCCCTGCGAACGGACGAAACAGCAGTGCGGTGTGGGGAGGGTAGACCGTCAGGTAATGCTCGGCGTCGGATTCGGGGACGAGCTGTGTCTGCAGACGGTGAAGCGCCTCAGGGTCGTACAGGACTATTGGCGCCGTTCGCGCGTCGAGATGTCCGAGCGTGTAGAAATGGACGAAGTCGCTGCCCTTGAGTGGGCCGAAGACGCTTCGATATCCGGAGCCGCCGAATGCAATGACGGCGGCAATCGCCCACATGATCGCCGCGGCGAGCGTGGCGTGCCGGCGGGCCTCCGCAGCCGTGAGTCGCATCGCTCGGTGTCAGTGGTGAGCTACAGCTGGATGACGCTCTTCGCTGAGCGGGGTTCCACTTCCAGTCCGCCCAAGGGGAGCGAACCAGAAATTGTCATCGTCAGCCTGCCAGTATCGCCCCAGCAGGACGTATTGGCGGCGCGCGAAATAGTCGAGGATCTGTTGGCGCACGGGGGGATGCGCTTCAATGGCTACCAGGCGCGGGGCGAATCGTGCTATTGAGAACCCTGCAAGCGCCTGTGGCTCCGCGAGCTCGATGTCGATCGACAAGAAGTCCAGCCGTTGAATGCCAAGCCGATCCAAAACGTCGTCGAGGGTCGACGTGGTGGCAGTTGTCGCTGTGACCTCGCCGAAGGAGGCGGTGAACTCCCGCGCACCGGAGGCGACGAGGTCATTCTCCGTCACGTACAGCGTCGCCTGCCGGTTCGACACATCCGAAATGAACAAGGGGACGAATGTCGTTCGTGGGCGATGCTGCCGATAGCCGGCCGCAAACTTGACCTGCGGTTCGACTGCGACACCAGACCACCCCATGACCGTTTCGAGGTAGTACGTGTTGCTGAACCGCTGGTGATGGTTCGCACCGACCTCGACGAAGACGCCATCCCGCTCATCTTTGAAGAAGTCCTTCACGATCCACTCTTCGACATGTTCGGAATAGCGCGATGGCCCATACGCCTTGGCCAGGGCCTGAATCTCTGCGGTGCGCTTCTCTTGCAGGAACAGCTCGAGCCGTTGCCACGTTGCAAGCGCGCCGGATCGCTCGCCCAGCGTCCGGCCGAGCTGGTAGCCGGTCAACGTGAGCACGCCGACCAAAACCAGGACGATCGCTGCCTCGTGCCGGGATCGCGTCGCAGCCATGGTCTCAGCGCTTGGCCACAGCCGACCACTCTTCGTCGCCGATCGGCGTAAACCACAGGTTCTCAGTGTCGGCGCGGAGGTATTTGCCACTCACGACGTAGCCCTGCTTCGCGAAATATTCCAGAATCTGCTGTCGAACAGGTGCATGCGATTCGATGGACACGAGCCGAGGTCGAAAGCGGTCCACTGAGAAGCCCTTGAGTGCCTGGGGCTCGTGCAACTCGATATCGATCGAGAGGAAGTCGATTCTCGCGATGCCATTCCGGTCGAGAATGTCGTCGAGGGTCGTGGTGTGTGCAGAGATGGGCTGGGCCGGCCCAGTGGATTCAGACTCGGCGACACTCTTGTCGAAGGACGCGAGAAGATCGTTCCGCGGCACATACAGCACGGCTTGCCGGCTCGACACGTCCGACACGAAGAGCGGTACGAATCTGGTCCTCGGACGGTGCGACGCGTAGTCGGAAGCGAATTTGGCCTGGGGCTCGATTGCAAGGCCGGACCATCCAAGCTGCGTTTCCAGGTAGTACGTATTGCTGTCGCGCTGATAGTGGTTCGCCCCCACGTCCACGAACACGCCACCCCGCTCGTCCTGGAAGAAATCCCGGAGGATCCATTCTTCCCCGTATCGAGAGTTACGAGCCGGGCCGTAGCGCTCGGCGAGGGGCAACAACTCGGCGATGCCACGTGACAGGAACGGCTGTAACCGCCTTTCCGTACGATTGGTGCCGCCCAAGTACGCCAAGGTGGCCACCAGCGCGCCCCACATCGCCAACTCGATGACGTTCAGTTTCGGTTGGGGGATTCTCATGCCGATTCAGGGTTTCGAGCAAGGCGCACGCCTGTTGGTGCCGTTTAACGACCTCTGTAACCCTTGATGTACGAACCTGTTAGGCGCCAACGACTCACCGGCAGGAACGGGAGTCTTCCCGCGCTCCGACTCTTGTCTGGGCCTGGGTAGCACACGCGCACTCTACGCGTCGTGGACACCGTTATACTGCGCCCCCTCTCGTAGGAAACCGCGTAGCGGTCCAATCGTCAGCCCGGTAAGCGACGGCGATACACGTACCACGTGGTACCGGAGAGATCGCCTGCGGGGTACACGTCAGTGAGGGCAAATGTATGGCCGACGCGATCCATAACGGAAGGCCGCGGTGGCTCGCCCAGGGTTTCGACAATCATCCAGTCGGCGCCGGCAAGGGGATACTCTTCGGCCGTGACGTACCGAATTCGACCTTCAGCGGCAAGAGCCCGGCTGTAGTAACCGATGAGCGTGCCGGCACGGAAATCGTGGCCGCCGTATCGGTCAGCCGACGCAACGGTAATCTCTTCATTGGTTGATGACGCCACCATCCGACGCAACGCCTCGCGGTAGTGCCCGCGTGACGCGGCGTCACTCATCGTGTGAAGGACGCCACCTGTCATGTGCGCTGCGACGAGCGCCGCGGCACCGACCATGGCGGCGCCGCCCTGTGTGAGCTTGCGCGAAAGCCAGACCGACGCTCCGAGCAACAGCACGCTCGTGGGGACGATGAAGTAGCGTGGCGACAACGTCGGAGGCTGTCGGGCGACCGTGAGGATTGCCGGGATGACGAAGCCTGCGACGAGGTAGAGCAGCCAACGATCGTCTCCCAGCCGATGGGCGCTCCGCATTGACAAGATGAACACGGCGGCGACCAGTGTGCCGGCTGTCCACAAACCAACGCCGACCTGGGGCCCACCGCCTATCGCGGAGAGCGTTTGGGCCACTACCGTGACGGGCCGAAAGGGAGGTCCGCCCCCCACCTCCTGACCGAATACTGCGATGAGGTAGTACACGGCGATGAGGATTGTCGGTGCGAGAAACAAGCGTCGCGTGGCTCTCGTGACGGCACGCAGCGTCTGCTGCGTCCACTGGAGATGCGCGTCGAACCAGACGTAGGCACCGGCGAAGAACATCACGAACGTCTGGTGGGCCATGACCCCGAGAACGCTGCAGGCGGCGAAACCGGCGGCCCAGCGCGCGCGCGGTGCCTCCGCATATCTGGTGACGCAGTACCACGCTGCGAGCGTCAGCCAGACTACGGTCGCGTAACCGCGCGCTTCCGACGCGTAAAATACCATCAAGTACGAGCTGCCAAACAGGAGCACCGTTACCGTGGCCGTGAGGCGTGAATCCCGAGCGCCAATCAACCATGCGGTCGTCAGAGTACCGACACCCGACACGAACGCGAGCAGACGATAGACGACCGCGTTCGACTGCGGGCCGACGAAATACAGATACAGCGAGTTCAGGTGATGATTGTTGTCAATCTTCCTTTGAAGCAGAAGGTGCTGCCAGTTCTGGGCTTCGAGGGCGCCCTGCAGTGACCACACCTCATCCAGCCAGAGGTCCGTCGAGAGCCCTGGCAGGCGAAGGAGCACCGCGCCGGCGAAGATGAGGACCGTCGTGGCCCACCAGAGGTCACCCGACCTGGTTCGCGCGGGTCGATGCACGCTTAGGGCTGTCATCCGGGTGATTCACGTAGCATCCATCCTCGGCGTCAGCTGAGATGCAGTGTAGACGCCACCTCGCGTAGCAGGTCAACGTGAGCACGCCGACCAGAGCCAGGACGATCGCTGTTTCGGTCCGGGAGCGCTTCACAGCCATGTCCTCAGCGGCGAGCGACAGCCGGCCGACTGCCTTCACCCATCGGAGCAAACCAGAGGTTCTCCGTGTCGGCGCGGAGGTATTTGCCGAGCGCAACGTAGCCATGCTTGGCGAAGTAATCCAGAATCTGCTGCCGGACCGCAGCATGGGCTTCAACCGCGACGAGCCGTGGCTGGAATCGGTCGATGGAGAAGCCGCTGAGCGCCTGCGGCTCGTGCAGCTCGATGTCGATTGACAGGAAATCGATCTGTTCGATGCCGTTCCGGGCGAGGATGTCATCGAGCGTGGCCGTGTTCACGGATACGGGCTGCGCCACTGAATTCGGTGCCGACTCGGCGAAACTCTTGTCGAACGAGGCAATCTGATTCATCGGTGGGACGTACAGCACAGCCTGACGGTTCGACGCGTCCGATACGAACAGGGGAACGAACGTGGTCAGCGGCCGGTGCTTTGCGTACTCAGCGGCGAACGTGGTCTGTGGCTCGATGGCGAGCCCAGACCATCCGAGGGCTGTCTCCAGATAGTACGTGTTGCTGTCGCGCTGGTAGTGGCTCGCCCCCACATCGACGAACACCCCGGCTCGTTGATCGTGAAAGAAATCGCGGAGGATCCACTCTTCGCCATATCTGGAGTTGCGGGCCGGCCCATACTTCTGTGCCAGCGGTTGCAGTTCGGCGATCTCTGGCAGGGACGGCTGCAGCCAGAGAGTGGTACGATACATGCCAGCCATATAGGCCAGCGCGGCAACCAGCGCGCCCCACATAGCGAACTCAATCGCGTTCAATTTCGGTCTCGGGATTTTCATATCGTGTCGGTCGCTCCGGCGTGGTGTATATCGGTCCCCATCATTGGGTTGGCGCGAAGTAGCCGTCACGGCTCCGCACGGTGACTTCGGCGGGACGTGAGCGAATCTGCACCTTCCGCCATTTCCCGTCGCGTGTTCGGTTCGTCGATTCGTACCCGAGGACGTAGCGCCGGCGCAGCTCGTCGAGGATCCGCTGGTAGTCGGCGGCCAGCGTCGTCACGTCGCTCGGGAAGTACGCCGCCCCGCCCGACTTGTCTGCCACTTCCTGCAGCCCTCTCCGATCGATTCGAGAGCCGATGCCCACCGCGTACACCGCTGCGTCGGTCTGCTGGAGTTTCTCCAGCACGTCCTCCCAGGACCTGAGACTGCCCGGGCCATTCGACGCCGCGTTCTCATCGAGTCCGTCAGTGACCACCACCACGACGCGGCGTCCTTTCGCGTCCGAAAGCTGCGCAAGCGAGTCGTACAGCGCGTCGTACAAGGCCGTGCCTCCCCTGGCCTTGTAGGCGTCGATCGCCTGCAGCGACCAGTCGCGCCGCTCGGTCGGGGAATGGATGTACTCCGCGCGGTCAGCGAACATGATCATCCCGATTCGGTCCTCGGGACGCATCGCCATGACGAACCCGCGCGCCGCCTCCTGGGCCCTCTCCGCGCTGCGCGTCATGCTGCCGCTGGTGTCGAGCGCCAGCATGATCGTCACCGGCAGCGCCACCTCGTGGAACGTGTCCACCTTCTGGGCGATACCATCCTCGACGACTTCGACATCGTCGGGTGTGAGTCGTGCGGCGGCTTCGCCGGTGCCGACGGCGGTGAACTCGAACGACGCCCGGATGGGCGGCGCCATGGGCGCCGTGTAGCCCTCGCGCGCCCGCACGCGCAGGCCCGGAGTTCTGGTGGTGATCGTGATGCTGCGCCAGGTGCCGTCGCGCCGCTGGTTCTTTGGCGTGTACGTCATCAGATACCGGTGCTGCACGTCCTCCGCCGTGGCGGTGTACGCGGCCGACAGTTGGCGATTGTCACGCGGGAACCACGCGTGGCCACCGGTCTGCTCGGCGAGCCGCGCCAGCAGCTTCTCGCCCTTCAGGGAAATACCGGCCACGCCGCCGAGGCCCACCACGTAAAGCGTCACGCTGCTGTTCTGCGCAGCCGCGACCGTGTCGTCGAATGCCGACGTGCTGTGCTCGTCGTATCCATCCGTAATCAGGACGATCGCGCGTCTCTCGTACTCACCGGTGAGCCGCGAGATCACCTCCTTGACGGAATCGAGAATGGCGGTCCCGCCGGTCGGCCGGATGGCGCTGATGGCGTCGAGAATCGTCGGATGATCCCGCGTAGGGCCGGTCACGGCTGTGACGCCGCGCGAGAAGGGCGCCACCACGACGACGTCCTCCGGGTGAAGCGGCTCGAGGAATTGCCGGGCAGCCGCGCGGACGGCGTCGTACCGCAGCGCCATGCTCTGGCTGCTGTCCACGAGGAGCACGAAGAGCGACGGCTCCCGCCGCTGCGACACCAGGTCGATCTCCTGGCCGACGCCGTTCTCCAGCACCTCGAAATCGGACGCGGTCAGGTTGCGGATGAACCGACCCTTCCCGTCCACCACCGACGCCTCGAGGGCGATGCTGGTGACCTCCACGGCTTCGGCGACGCGCAACGGCTCGAGCACCATGGTGTCGGTCAGCACGACACCGGAGGGGAGCTGCGCGCGTACGGCGATCTCGCGGCGCTCGAACGGGTTGTCGTCGGTCCAGATCGCTTCGTACGGCGGGCCATCGCCGTCGTCAGCCAGGTAGAGCTTGTCGATGTAGAACTCCACCCGCTGCGGCGTCGCGGGCTGCTCGCCGTCGAGGCGCACCACGATACGGATGGCGCCGGAGAGGCCGGTGCGGCCCACGGGCGACGTTATCTTCAGGACGGGGGGCGGCTCGGTCCGCTGCTGGGCATCCAGCACGGACGCCGTGGCGAGGAGGACCGCCACGAGTGCGGCAACGCACGTGAGTCCCGAGATTGGCCGCCGGTTCAGTCGTGTCGGCGAGAGCGTCCTCGGCGCCTCGGAGCCTCGGTGTGTCGTGATCGTCAACGGAATAGCTCCGGGCATGGACGACCCGCCGGCATCAGCCCTGAACCGTCGCCTGCTCTGTGTCGTCGACGAAGTAACCGCCGCAGGCCGATTCCAGCAGGTCGTTCGTCAGGTGCGGGGGCTGGCCGACGTACTCGGCGTTGGCGAGCGCCTGCTCGATCAGATCGCGGGGGTGGCAGCCGCGCATCTGGATGCCGCGCGGTTTGAAATAGCTGTCCAGCAGGTGATCGACATGCGCCGGGTCGTACGCCAGGTGGTGCGACCGGCAGTAGTTCTCGAAGATCTGCGCAAAATCTCCGCGTGTCGGGCTTTCGGCAAACACCTTGTAGTGGATGCGGCGCAGAAAGGCTTCGTCCACCAGCTCCGCCGGCCTGATGTTGGTGGCAAACACCACGAGGCACAGAAACGGCAGATCGAACTTCTGCCCCGTCTGCAGAGTCAGAAAGTCGACGCGGCTCTCGAGCGGCACGATCCAGCGGTTGAGCAGGTCGCGCGGCGGGCAGCGCTGGCGGCCGAAGTCGTCTATGACCAGTACGCCGCCGTTGGCGAGCGCCTGCACGGGCGCCGTGTAGAACCCCATGGTCGGCGAATACGCCAGGTCGAGCGCGTCGAGCGTGAGCTCGCCGCCCACCATCACCATGGGCCTGCGGCAGCGCACCCAGCGCGCGTCGCGCCGCCCTGCCACCGTCAGTCCCGGCTCATCTGTGTCATCAACGAGCGGCTCGTGGTTCACCGGGTCGAAGAACTTGATGATCTGACCTTCGACCTCCACCGCATGGGGAACCGCGATCTCCCCGTCCTGCAGGTTCCGAATGGCCTGGGCGATGACCGTCTTCCCGTTTCCGGGCGGCCCGTACACGAACATCGAGTGCCCGGCCGCGATGGCCGGCCCGAGCTGGTCGAGCACTTTTCGACTGATGACGAGGTGCGAGAAGGCGTCGCGAACGCGGGGGCGTGTGGCGGTGCGCGGAATGGCCCGGCGGTACGCCTCCAGGTACTGGCGATACTGCACCAACGGCACCGGCGCCACGCCCGTGTATTTGTTGTGCTCGAGGAACAGCAGCGCGCGACGGCGCCCCTCGTCGGTGATCCGATACCGGTATGACGGCCCGCCAATCATGGCGCCCCCGGAGATTTCGCACTGATGGGATCGCTTGAGAAACTCGAGGACCGGCTCGATGACGGGGAATTCCAAACCCACTCGCCGCGCGAGCTCCAGCCCGGTGTAGTCGGAGGAAAAGTGCATCACCTTCAACACGAGCTGCGTGAGAAAGTCGTGCGTCAGCCCGCTCTC
>JBOGIR010000261.1:0-12970 GCA_050742335.1 Vicinamibacterales bacterium
TCCACTGCTCGAACGCGCACTGCGTGCCGCGCGGACGCCCGGTTGAACTGTCCATCCATGTTGCCCGTTCGATAACCGCCGCGTGACATCGGATCCGGCGGTCCACGCTTCCCGTGCGCAGTGCCTCGAGCGACGCAGCGCGCGCCTCTGGAAGCCTGCCAGCCTGGAAGTACGCCCACGCCAGCGTATCCATCGTAAAGATGTCGTGACGGCTCCGCGCCGCCTCTTCAGCGAGCGTGACCGCTTCGTCGATATTTCGGCCTCGTTCAGCCAACATCCGCGCGAGCGCGGCCGGCTGCGGTTCCTCCATCGTCCAACCCTCACGCTCGAGCACTTCGGCCTCCGTGTACATGAGCTCCGCCCCGCGCTCATCACCGGTTCGTGCCAGTAGATCGCCGATGGTCGTGGCGATCTCCGGCGTCGGTGCCTCTGCCATCAGCTCGCGATACAGCGCAAGCGCATGGCTGAAATTGCCGCGAGTCGCTGCGACGCGTGCCAGACCAGCGCGCGCGTACGGGTGACTCGGAAAGACGTAGTCCGCTCTGGCAAACTCTCGAGCGGCGGCGTCGATTCGACCCATCTGGAAAAGGATGGTGCCGATCTGTGCGTGATGCCAAGCCATCGATTCGGGATCATGAGCGCTCGTGGCCTCTGTGGCCATCTGCATGTGCCGCAGCGCTTCGTCCAGCCTGCCCTGCAGCTCGTGTGCGTACGCGACACGCGCGTACGACGCGGCGTCTGGCCGCAGACGTACCATGACGTCAAACGCTTCGAACGCTTCGTCATATCGACCCACTTCGACATATGCGTCGCCGAGGACCCCATAGTTCCATGCGTCACGATCGTTTACGCCCAGCGCCCGTCTCGCAACATCAGCCGCCTCGGCAAAGCGGTGCTGCGAGAGCAACACGGCCCCGAGCAGCTTCAGGGCGGAGTACTCGGCGGGCTCGTGCTTCAACACCATCCTCAGCACGTGCTCCGCCTCGATGGCGTGAGGTGCATTCGTCTCGACGCGCGCCTTGCGCAGCAGGATCTCCGCGAGCCGCACCCCGGCGACGGCATCCGCGGCATTGGCGGCAAGACGTTGTCTCGCTCCGGCTTCGGCGTCATTCAGGTCCGACCGCGACGTGCTCAACACGACGGGAAGCGGCGGGTTCGCCGCGTGCGTCCCTTGCTGCGGCCACACCTGCCACGCGACGATGATGCTCACCAGCATCACGAGGAACGGAACGACATAACCATTGATGCGTGACATAGATACCTCGTTTGAACCTCTCGCCGGCGTCAGATTCCCACTGGACATCTCTGGGGCTAATTCCAGTCCCAGCCTAGAGCCGCGGCGTGCTGCGCACCCGCGGAGATGGCGTCGATTCCCGGCCGGCATGCGGCACGGTGAGGAATGGAAACGCGTCGAGGTACGGCCTGTCGTTTTCCTCCACACCGTCGCCAAGTCTGTTGTTGGGCGCGCGCTGGAATGCGGGAGTCAGTGGCGTGGCCCCCGCCATTGCCTGCAGCGCAATATCCACCACGTCGTCTCCGATCCGCCGGCCGTTCGGAAAGCCGGCCAGATCGCCCGCCAGCACACCGAGCCGGTGCGGACGGGCGGCCGGCGCAATGCCCGTGTTGAGCCTCAACATCTCCGACGGTCGAGGGTTGGTGCCGATCTGGTTCAACCCTGGAATGCCGGTCAGGAAGATCGTGACGAGATCGTTCCTTGGGGTGGGCGGCGTCTGCACGCCGAAGAGCGCTTGCATCAGCACCGGCAGCTCAGGGTTCGTGACGAAGGTGAGTGCCGCACCGTCGCCCGTCGGCTCCAGCCCGTTGAACACGTCCTTGGTGCCGACAGGAATCACCACCTCGTTGACGAGCGGATTACCGAGACGCGACACCTGAATCCAGTCGCCCGCGTGCGACTGCCCCGCCGCATTCCGCGTCGTTGTGCTCCTGCGGCTGGCGGTCGACCACACACCGATCGTCGCGTTCGGATCAGAAGAGCCGGCGGGACGCACACCATTGCGCGTCACGGCCGAAATCGGCAGCTCGATCGCGACGGCGTGAACGTTGAAGCCGGCGAGGCTGTCGATTGGCGACCCGAGGCCGTTCACGAGCGTGCGGAGCTGAAGCAGGTCGAACGTTGCGCCCAGGTCGACGTAGAATCCCTCTTCGCGCGGACCGGCGAAGACCCGCAGATCGTGCGGAATGACGGTGTGTACGCCCGATCCGAGCTGGCCGCTGTAGTCGCGAATCGAGCTGCGGCCGATGTTCGCCGGGAGGACCTGAAGATTGTCGGCAAGAAGCGTACGGGCACCGGTACGTCTCGGACCGGCCACCCTGGTCAGGCTGTAGAACTGACGGACGTTCAAATCCGGATCGTCAAACGAGCTGACAGGACCCGTGTTGTAGAGGAAGGTGTTCGGGTTGCGGATCTCCGTCCGGAACTGCCACTGGTACGTGATGTCCTCCACCGCGTCGCCCGTGTTGTCGATCATGATCTCGTAGAGGACGTTGTCATCGAACTTCCAGAAGTTCGGCCCTGAGCTCGGGAACTGCAGCGGAATGAAGTTCGAGATCAGCACGACCCGGTCAGAGCGTTCCGGGCTGACGAAGGCATACACGTCGGTGTTGTCTGCAAGGGGATCCTGGCTGATGAGTGGCGCCTCGCGGTGGCTCGAGGCCCTGGTCAACGTCATGAAGGGAACCGCCACGACAAAGGCCATGACGGCATAGGCACGCTTCCTCACGTAGCACCTCCACCGGTATCTACGGACCGAAGCTGTGGTTGGATCTCTGAGTACGGGCTAGGAGGTCAGTGGGGTTGACGCTCTGCGGGTCCTGTCGCTGGGTTTCCCCACCCGTTTCCCCACCCGTCCTCTGGACTACGAGGTCGCGGCCGGCTTGCCGACCAGGTACATGTCGCCGGTCGGCGCCGGCACGCCGCCCGCGGGCTCAATGGTGACGGCCACGGCGGCGGGCGGCGGAATATCAGCGGGTGTGCTGAAAAAGGTCAATCCGGTGCCAGCCGCATCCGGTGACAGGAGTCCGGCGCTTATGGGAGCTTGGGCCGTGACAACCCACACTTGGTACACACGTCCAGAAGGAAGCGCCGGAAGATTGGACGCCGTGAACACCATGCCGCGAGCGCGACTCCACAGCGCACGCGCGCTCGCCTGAGGCGCTGCGGCCTGTCCCATCAGGTCGATTCGCACGAGATCCGGCGCGGCCAGGACCCCCATCGCCGACTGCAATTCCCCGCTCACACGACGGGCATCGGCCACGGCGAGTTCGGCCGCGGATGCCTGGACGATTGCCTGCTCGAGGCGTGCTTCGAGGTCTCTGACGCGCACCTGCAGCCGGAATGCGTACGCCCCAAGGCCGATTGCCACCACGATCATCGCGGCGAGCGGCATCCAGCGTGTCGCCTGGCTGATGCCATGACGAGACACCGCCGGCGGTGATGGACTCCGTCCGTACGATTCCAGCACCAGCTGCCGTAGTTCGGGCCGCGGCGTTCGCTGAGGCACTCCCTGGGCTAACGCATCGGCAACCCGCTGCAGCGCGTGCACGTCTGTGGCGCACTCGTCGCACGCGGCCAGGTGCGTCTCGAACGCCAGACGTTCATCGGGATCGAGACTGCCGAGCACGTACGCCCCGGCCTGGCTCTTGAGATCACTATGCGAGGGATTCATGATCGTCCTTCCGCAAGCGTGTCTCGCAACTTCAGCAGGCCCAGGCGAATGCGGCTCTTGATCGTACCAAGCGGTTCCTCCAGACGATCGGCGATTTCACGCTGCGTCAGTCCCTCGTAGTACGCGAGCTCGATGGCAAGCCTTTGCAGCAGCGGGAGCTGGGCAAGTGCGCCCTGTACCAGCCGCGCATTCTCGGCATCGATGATCCTGGAGCTCGCGTCGGGAGCGGCGGCCGGCATGTCGTCGATGGCGTGCTGGTCGCCGGCGCCCTGGGTGTCGGGGCGGGCGCGCCGGCTCCGAAGCTTGTCGATCGCGCGCGTCCGCGCCATCATGAGCAGCCACGCGCCAACGGCCCCGCGCGACGCATCGTAGCGGGTCGCCTGCCTCCACGCCTGCGCGAACACCTCCTGAACGACATCCTCGGCGTCCCCCTCATCGCTCACGATTCTGAGTACGAGGGAGTACACGGCGCGCGCATGGCGATCGTACAGCCTCGCTGCAGCGTCGCTGTCGCCGGCTGCCAGCCGGCGAAGGTACTCTCGATCGTCGGCGTCGGTTTCGGCGGACCCGGACCTTAGCCCGGCCAGGGCGGCCAGAAGCCCCATCACCATGGTCTACGCAGGCGGAACGCGAACGGATCGTACCAGAAGGGAATTCAGAATATCGCCAGCCTGCCCCGAAGCAAGCTCAGTGCGCGTAACGGTCGAGCGCCTGCAGCCAGAGGGTCACCGGCTCAGAACTCCCCGGAGACGGCCCGAACACAATCTGCTTCGTCTCGAGGCGCTTGCCGTAGAACCGTTCGTTGGCGTCCTGATCCTGCCGGACCGTGCTGCCGTTGATCGTCACACCGGCAAACAGGCCGCGCGCGCGCGAGTAGCTGAGAATCTGCGCCCGCATCTGCAGGTCTGTCGCCGCCTGCGCATCCCGACCGACAGGGCCGGCTGCCACCGCCGCATCAGCGCCCAGCTTGAACTGGTTGGACACGAGGTTCTCGACGCCGCGACGGTTGTTGATGACCAGGATGATGTCCGCGGCCTGGCCGCCTATCTGCAGGCCGATGCTGCCGCCGGTCAACGTCAGAAAGGCCGGCGCGGACCAGCGGCCGTCGTTTCGAGCGCTGATGATGCCGCGGCCGCGCATCCCACCCACGACGAAGCCGGCGCGCAGCGTGCCCGGAAAGATGGCAATGCCTTCGGCTTTTCCGAGAATGGCCTGCGGTATGGACTTGTCTTCGGCCCCCATGATCTCGCCGAAGATGGTGGCGGCTTCACGCACCCGTCTCGCTTCGTTCGACTCCTGCCGCGCCTGGGTGGCTGGAGAGAAACCAATAACAACAGCCGCGGCAAGGGCCGCAGCGAGCAGTCGTGTTCTCGTCATGTGCTAACCCCGATGTTAAGGAACAGGCCTCAGACTCTGGGCTCTTGGCGCTGGGCCAGGTGGGGATCTTACACGCATTCGAAGCGCTTTCTTTGGCTCATTGACGGCAAGACAAAGAGACGCCAGTTCACGCGCAATTTCTGCGTGACAGGCCGAGAGCCCAAAGCCGAGAGCCCAGAGCCATGCCGACGCGTCAAGGCTAGATGATCGCCGGAGAACCTTGCCGGAAGTTGCCCCCGAGCAGCGAGACCGAATCGGCGCCAAGCCAGCCGTCGAGGACCTTGGCATAGACGGCTCGGAAATCCGTCTCGTAGCGCACGTCCGCGCCGCCGTTTTCGAGCGTTGGATTGGCGGGATTCGGATCGAGCGACGCGGCCGTGCCGTAGATGCCGCCGCGAACGGCGCCGCCAATCGCCATCATGACACCGGCGGCGCCATGGTCGGTGCCCAGGCTGCCGTTCTCGGTGATCCGGCGGCCGAACTCCGAGAACTGCAATATCAGTGTGTCGTTCAGCAAGCCTTGATTCCGCAGGTCCGTGTAGAACGCCAGAAGACCGTCGCTGAAGGTGCCCATCAGATTGGCGTACGCGCCGCCGCCGGCATTGCCCTGACCGGCGTGCGTGTCGAACCCGCCAGTCTGTACCCAGAACACTTTCGTCCCGATCCCGCGCACAATGGCCCCGGCGACCGTGCGCAGCGCCAGTGCATACCCGTTGTTCGGATAGGTGACGGTTGGGGCGTACGTGTTCACCGACGCCACACGGTCGAGTGTGTCGAGCGCACCGCGGATCGACCCGTTGACGAACGACAGGTGCGGGCGGTCGATCGGCACATGCGACGCGATCTGCGTCGCGGCGATGCGCTCGTTGAGCGCTTCCGCACCGCTGTTTGGACTCGACAGACTGTAGGTGCGCGCATCCGGGATCGCGGGCACGCCGGCGTTGCGCGCGATGAGCGCCCGTGGCGTTTCGCGCGTCGAGTTCCACCCGGCCAGCGCATCGACTGGGGCGGGCAGCGTGTCGAGGTACCGCCCGAGCCAGCCGAGACCCGTTGGCGAGTTCGGATCGGCGGTGCCCCAGATGTCGGTCCCCTGGAAGTGCGAGCGGCTGGAATTCAGATACCCGGTACGCTGCACCAGGGCGAGACGCCCCTGATTGAAGATGTCGTGCAGCCCGGCGAGCCGCGGATGCAGCCCAAGCGTCTTGCCGCTGCTGTCACTGCCGATCTGCAACACCTGACCGGCCGGGATCGCAATCGCCGGCCGGCGACTGTAATAGAACGTGTCCTGGTACGGGATGACCGTGTTCAGCGCGTCGTTTCCGCCGCTGAGGTAGACGACGACGAGATTGCGGCTTCGAGCGCCCTGCGCGCGTGCGATGTCGCTGAGAAACGCCGGAGCCGCAAAGCTGACGGTGAACGCTGCGACGCCGTCACGAATGAACGTTCGTCGGGTAATCATCTGCTCAAATGACCTGATATTCAGCCGCGCCGACAATCAGCCTCACCAGTCCGGCTGCCTTCGTATTGGCCTGCGCCTCCGAGCCGGTCCATGGCCCGCCGGTTCTCAGATACGTCAGCAGGTCGTTGTACGGCTGCCGGTCGAAGGGCGACGGCGACAGCCGCTCGAACAGGAAGTAGTCGAGCAGTGTCTCGGGTGTGGCCCGATACGACGTCGACGAACGCGACAGATTGAACCGCTGATTGGCCGCCAGTGTCGCCGCGAAGTTCATCCGGGCGAGCATCGCGCCCGTTGAAAACCACCCGCCTCCAAGCTCCCACCCGTTCACATCCGGCGGCTCGAACAGCGTCTGTCCCATGTTCGTCATCGGGGTTCGCGCCGCGTCGACCGAAAAGCCCGTCCAGCCGATCTCGCGAATGGCCCGGACGACGAATTCCGCCGGCCACGCATATCGCGCGTACCAGCGGTCGGGGTTGGAAAACCATTGCGACTGCAGGATGTACCGGACGACCGGTTTCATCTCCGTCCCGTTCCGCAAGTACTCAGCGGCGACGCTCTCGACAAACGATGGATCCGGCGGTTCGAGCTCGCTGACGAAGAAATTCCACAGCTTGCGCGCCAGCCGCCGGGCCGTCTGCGGGTGCTGCGCCAGCGCCGTGATGAAATCAATGCCGTCCTGCATGCCGTCAGCGGCCGATCGTGCAGGAATCGTCCGGTTCCCGCCGCTGTAGATCGGAAAGGTGAACGTCTTTGCCGTCGTGTCGTGCTGGCCGGCGTTGTACACGAACTCGTAGTACGTGTTCGGATCGTTGGCCGGGCCGTTCGTGGCGTTGCGCAGGTTCCAGCCGGTGAACACACGCGCGGCGGCATACACATCCTCTTCGGTGTAGTTGCCGACACCCCACGTGAACAGCTCCATGACTTCGCGCGCGAAGTTCTCCTGCGGTCGAGTGCGGATGTTCTGCCGGCCGTCGAGCCACACGAGCATGGCCGGATCGCGCGCGATTTCAACGAGCAGGTTGCGGAAGTTCCCCAGCGCAAATCTGCGGAACAGCTCGATCTGTCCCATCGGTCCCGGAAGCTCGCCCTGCTTGAGCGCCATCATCTTGGTGCCCTGAACCGCGCCAAGGGCGCCGGCGAGCTTGCTGTAGGCCGTGGCGAAGTGGTTGTGCCAGAACAGCGCCATCTTCTCCTGCAGCGGACGCTGCGAGTGCACCATCCGGAACAGCCAGCGCTGGCGCGCGTCCTCGATGTTCGTGCTGGGCGAAAACTGGCCGCCCCTCGTCGTGACGCTCACGCGGTCGCTCTGGCCGATCGTCGAGTCCACGTCGTCCGGCTGCCGCTCGTAGTCCACGAGATAGTCGATGACCGTCGCCGCCGGTGTGTCGGCAAAGGTGACGAGGTCCGCCGCCGCCGGGCCGAACGCCGCCCGTCGCAGCAGGTGCTCGACTGACCAGTTGTCTCGGGTCATGCGTGCTCTATCCGAGACCCCATTCTAAGTGGCGTGTCGGCGGCGAAAACAATGAATTTTCTGAGGCAAATTACGATTTCGTGCGCGACCAGTTACACCGATGTGTGCAGCGCGGCAGGAATCGCGGAATTGCGCCGCTTCAGATGACTTCACGCATTTCCGACTTGTGATCGGGATTTGTGATGTGATTGAGCAGGTGCCACGCTCCAAGCCCAAACCGGTCGCGCGCGCCCGGCGCCGACCGGGCGTTCGCCGTGGAAGACCGGCGGCGCCACCGCGCCGCCGCGCCACAACCGCGCAACGTCCCGTCGCGAAAACGATCCGGGACAGCGGCCTCGCGCCCGGCATGCAGGCCGTCAACACCTATCTGGCTGTGGCGAACGTCACCGCATCCATGGAGTTTCTCGAGCGGGCGTTCGGATTTGCGCGCGGCGTGGTTCTTCCCGATCCGGATGGTCAACTCCGTTATGCAGAGATGCGGCGGGGCCACTCGGTCGTGATGCTGATTCGCAAGGGGGACACGACCGCAGCGACCAGTGGCGTGTCCGCAATGTACACCTACGTCGATGATGTTGACGGCGCCCTGGAGCATGCGCGACACGCGGGCGCGGGCGTCGGAACAGCCGAAGACAAGCCCTGGGGCGATCGTGTGGCCGCGGTGACCGATCCGGACGGCTATCGCTGGATGCTTGCCACGTTCAAGAAGCTCGCACCGTTCGTCTAACCAGCCAAGGGCCTACCCTTGATATCCCGATGGAGATGCCCTTGGCTGGTTGGCAGTATCTTCTTGGCGCGCTCCGCGCGCCTGGACCGCTATACGGATTCACAACGAGTACACAATTTGCGTGTGGGGCCGTATAGCGGTCCAATGTCACGTCCACGGGCCACGGAGACACAGAGGAAATTCCCTTTGGTTGACTAACGTGTCTCTGTGACTCTGCGACTCTGTGGCCTGTCGAAAGTGAAGAACGGCGTCAGCTCCCGTAACACTCCTCGTACATCGGCACCACGCGCTCCGCGCAGAACTGCACGCGAACCCTCTCGCACGCCGCCTGCGCAACCGCTCGATGTCTCTCGGGGTCCGTCAGCAGCGCCACTGCACTCGCCGCCATGTCGTCGAGCGCCTCGGGAGCGTGCAAGAAGCCGCTGACACCATGTTCGATCACTTCCGGCAGTCCGCCAACGCGAGAGGCCACCACGGGCACCTCGCACGCCATGGCTTCGAGCGCCGCAAGCCCGAAGCTTTCCTGTGCCGACGGAAGCAGGAAGAGATCGCTCACTGAGAGAAGAGGGACGACTTCTTCCTGCGCGCCCACGACGTCGACCAGGTGGGCGATGCCCAGCTCCCGGCCGTCCCGCGACGCCCTGGCGAGTTCCGGACCGTCTCCAACGAGCAACAGCCGTGCAGGCACCACACGCCGGATCCGGTCGAATATCGCGAGCACCGCGTCAATCCGCTTGACAGGGCGGAAATTCGAGACGTGCGTCACCACCTTCACGCGGCTGTCGCCACCAGTGAATCGCTGCCGCAGCTCCGGCACGTGCAGCCGGCGATGAATGGAGGTGTCGAGAAAGTTCGGAATCACGACGATGTCGCGCCGCACGCGGAGCTCCGCATACGTCGAGGCGCGCAGGCTCTCCGACACCGCTGTCACCCGATCCGACTGATCGATGGAAAACGCCACAATCTGCGAGTACGACGGATCGTTGCCGACCAGCGTGATGTCCGTGCCGTGCAGCGTCGTCACGACGCGCGGGGCGGTGCCGTTGTTGCTCGCCGCGAGCACCTGACGCGACAGGAAGGCCGCCGTCGCATGTGGAACGGCGTAGTGGGCATGAATGACGTCGAGCCTGAACTCACGTGCCACCTGCACAATCTTGTTCGACAACGAGAGCAGGTACTGCGGCTCGCGAAACAGCGGGTAGGTCGGCGTCATGACTTGATGGAACGCGAGACCGGCCTGGAACTCGCCCATCCGGAACGGAGTCTCAGTGCTGATGAAGTGCACCTGGTGTCCGCGGAGGGCGAGCGCCTTGCCGAGCTCGGTGGCGACGATGCCGCTGCCGCCCACCGAGGCGTAGCAGACGATGCCGACGTTCACAGGCGACTCAGCCCCGGCAGGTGCGGCACGACGAGAGGATTGCGGACGACGAATCCCTCGGCAAACGCCACGCCAGCCTGCGCCCCGTACTGTGCGTCGCGGCTCTCGATGAGCTGCTGGAACCGCGAGGAGGTCAACCGCGTGGCGACGGCGTCGGCGCCCCCGGGACGGAACTGGCTTGCATGACAGGCGAGCGCACGCCGCTTGGCTTCGTAATGATCGCTGACGTCGATCACGAACGAAGGCTGGCCGGCTTCATTGATGAAGTAGTAACAGATCGATGCCACGTCCCACGGCTCGCCCGCCGCCGGATAGCGACGCAAGCCGGCGTTGAACACGGCTTCCGAGAGCAGGTGGCTCGCCGCGACGTGGTCGGGGTGTCTGTCGGACCAGTACGGCAGCGCCACGACGCGCGGCTGGGCACGGCGGACCATTTCAGCGGCCGTCCGGACGTGCGAAGGGTCGCCGCCAAGGGCGCGGTCCGGCAGTCGCAGATTGACGCGCCACCGCGCGCCAAGCACGGCCCGGGCGGCCTCGGCTTCGGCGAGTCGCTCCTCGGCTGTGCCGTTGCTGCCCATCTCGCCGGCCGTCACATCACACAGACCCACCCCGTGACCGAGCGACGCGTGCCTGGCGAGCGTACCGCCCATGCCGATTTCGACGTCGTCCGGGTGCGGGCCGAACGCGAGGATGTCGACGGGGCCCGGCGCCCTCGTCATCTCGTCCAACCGAACACCTCGTCCCCCTTGTCTGGCGCCTTCTGGACGGCACGCGCCAGAATCCGCGCGGCGACAAACGCGCCGGTCACACTGGCGGCGCCGCCGCCGAGCGCAAAGAGGTGGTGGGGGTAATTACGGTGTGCCCCGATGTACATGAGGCCGTCAGCAGTCTGTCCGTATGCCGTTTCCCATCCGTATTCCGGCCGAAGGCCGGAAATCGCCGGGTACTTTTTCAGCATCTCGTACATCAACTGTCCCGTGCGCTGGACGAGCACATCGCGTCTGGTTCGAATCGGCGTTTCCTTCTGATCGCCACCTGTCACGACGAGACGTTCGTCGCGTGTCCACGTGAAGCAGTGCGGTGGCGTGTGCGCATCGCTCAGAACGACGCGCCGATCACCGAGCTGACGGCGCATCGCTGCGGGCATCGGCTCGGTCAGCGCCACGTACGTTTCGTGCCGATCCAGATGGCGTTGGAGGGATTTGAATTCAGATGTGGCGGTGCCGGTGGCGACAATGACCTTGTGCGTGCGAATCTTTCCGTGCTCCACGATGACGTCGGCGAACCTGCGGGTGAAACGCACGTTCCTGACCGGTGAACGCTCGAAGCACGCGACGCCCCGGCGCACCGCCGCCGTCACAAGACCCAGGCAGGCGCGATACGGATCGAGGATGAACCCGTGCCGCACTCTCAGACCGCCCGCTGCATCGAGGCTCATTCGAGCCTGAATCTGCGGTCGGTTCAGCCAGGCGACGTCGAGCCCCGCATCGTGACGCGCCCCATATTCCCCCCTCAGGATCCGCTCCGCGTCGCCGCCGGCCACGACGAGCGCTTCGCGCGAGTCGAGGTGGCAGCTCACGCGCAACCGGCGCAGCAGCGCCGCGCCGTCCAGCGCGCCGTGCCGCCACGTCTCGAACACGCGGCGCGCAGCCTTGAGGCCGTGCATCGCCGCGACATCGCGGAAGGCCGGCCCGGGATCGGGGCTCAGGAGGCCTGCGCTGCGGCCGCTCCGCCCGTGGCCGATACGCTCGTGCTCGAGCACGACGGTAATGAGGCCGGCCGACGCGCAGGCGTACGCGGCGGCGCAACCGGTCAGCCCGCCGCCGATGACCACGACATCCGCCGTGCGATCGCCGCGATAGCGTGGAAAGGCCGGAACCTTCGGGCTCGGAAACTGGTGAATCCACGGGGAGGTGCCGTAGCGTGTTGGCATAATCAGGGGAACGCACGTAGGTCTGCGCGGAAAGGAATCGGCACGAAAGGAAATTGTAACCTTGCCGCTACCATCGACTCCCAGGATGCAACGCTTTCTCCGCCTTCTCGTGCCGGCACTGGCGGTGCTGCTGCTGGCCATGGCTGCCGCGGTGGTGTGGGGACGCGCGCAGCTCCGCGGCAGTCTTCCGGATATCGATGGCGAACGGCGTCTTCCCGGACTCACAGCGCCCGTGCGGGTCACTCGCGACGCGCTGGGCATTCCAACCGTCCATGCGGCATATCGCGTGGATGCCGCGCGGGCAACCGGATTTCTCCACGCGCAGGACCGCTTTTTTCAGATGGATCTGTCCCGTCGCCGGTCGGCGGGGGAGCTGGCGGCGCTCGTCGGGGCCCGGGCCGTCCCGTTCGATCGTGAGATTCGCATCCATCGATTCCGCGCGGAGGCCGCGCGCGCTGTTGCGCTGCTCACTGCCGCGGATCGGGAGGTGCTGGACGCCTACACCGCCGGCGTGAATGCCGGCCTACAGGCACTCGGGGCGCCACCGTTCGAGTACCTGCTCCTTCGACAGACTCCGGCGGCATGGCGACCCGAGGACACGCTGCTCGTCGTGCTCGCGATGTTCGTCACGCTGCAGGATGACGACGGCTCCTATGAGGCCGCGCTGGCAACGATGCAGGACGTGCTTCCACCGGCGATGTTCGAGTTTCTCGCGCCGCACGGGTCCGAGTGGGATGCGCCGCTCGTCGGGAGGCCGTTCAGCGTCCCGCCGATTCCTGGTCCTGACGTGTACGACCTGCGCGCCAGGCGAACGGGAAAGTCTCCGTCGACGCTCCCAGCCCAGGTCCCGGATTTCGAGACGACGGAACTCGGTGTGGGTGGCTGGGAGCTGATGGTTGAGGATCGCGAGCGTGACGCAGCGGCCATTGGCAGCAACAGCTT
>JBOGIR010000262.1:0-24323 GCA_050742335.1 Vicinamibacterales bacterium
CATAATGCCGCGTTTCGAATGCCCCCTGGTAAGCCGTGTGCGGGAAATCCGCACGCACGGTTTGAACGGGGGTCGTACTCACAACACCGCGCTCGCGCGGTGCGACAAGTAGGATCTACCAATGGCCGGGAGCGACGAGAGGCGGACGGCCGGTCCGGCCGTGAAGCTCACCTATGACGACTTCGTGCACTTTCCCGACGACGGGAAGCGGCACGAGTTGATCGATGGGGAGCATTACGTGACGCCGTCACCCAGTATCAGGCACCAGCGCATCTCGGGGAATCTCTTCCTGTTAATTGCCAATTGGCTGGACAGCCATCCAATCGGCCGTGTCTTCTACGCCCCGTTGGACGTCGTCTTTTCAGACGTGGACGTCGTCGAGCCAGACCTGCTGTATCTCTCGAACGAGCGCGCCGCGCAGGTGATCACCCCGCTCCACGTCAAAGGCGTCCCGGAACTGGTCGTCGAGATCGCGTCCAAAGGGACGCGCAAGCGGGACGAGACGATCAAGCGGCGGCTTTACGAGCGCACAGGCGTTTCTGAATACTGGGTGATCGATCCCGACATCGATGTGATTCGCGTGTACCGGCGGGAAGGCGACCGGCTCGGCCGGCCGCTGGAGCTGTCCCGCGAGGCGTCGGACGTGCTCACCTCTGCGCTACTGCCGGGTCTGGAGCTGCCGCTCGCGCGGATCTTCCGGGAGTAGCAATCCGCTCTCGCCCTCGTCAGGACCAAAGACCAGAGACCAAAGACTGAAGACCAGTCTCGTTATCGCGTCCCGAGGATCTCCCCGCCGAAGTCGCCGGTGAAATCACGCCAGAGGGTGTGCACATGACCGACGGCGTTGTTGCGGTTCTGCGCGTACTCGATCAGGAACGTCGGTCCCTGCACGATATATGCGTGTGCCTGTCCGGCCTCGGTGCTGCCCGCCCATTGAAAGGTCATCTCGTCGAGCGCCGCGCCCTCGAGCAGACGACGGTGCCGCTCAGCGGCGACGTCGGCTGGCATGCGGGTGAGATATTCGTCCACCAGCGCGACGAGCATCGCCTTCTGCTGGGCGTTCATCTGTCGCGCGGGTAATCCGGGTGAGCCGAGCGGCGTCACGCGCCGGGTGTTGATGCCGGTCAGCATGTCGGCATCGCGCTTCTCGGTTCGATCGAACACGGCCATCGCCCGCTGCTTCGCATCGAGCGCCTGCACCAGCGCGCGCGCCTTGTCCTCCTCCGGTCCCATGATGCGCCCGGCCAGCGCTGGCGCAATCTTCGCAGCAGCCGCCTGCGCCGTACCTTCCAGGCGAGCCGCCGGCAGGTCGTTCGGCTGCGACCCGAGGAACATCGGCCCCGTCGCCACCTGATTGCCACGCACGGTGAAGTGCGTTGAGATGTGATGCCCTTCGAACGTCCATCCCCAGGGGCTCGTGGCCGATGGCGTGCCGAAGATCGTGATGTAAAAGAGCGCCGGGTCACGGACGGCCTGCCCTTCTGGCGCCTTCTGGAGCGCGCTCAGCACTGTCTCGCGGGCCATGCTCATCTCGATTCGCCGGTACCCGCCGTCGCCGACGCTGCTGCGCAGCAGCTCCGTCGCCAGCTTCCTCTGGGCGTCGTTGAGCTCCCTGAGCACGACGCCCGAACGAACGCCAGGCGATTCCTGCCAGACGAACCGTTCTGCATGGTCGAAGCTCATCACAGCCTTCGCACGCTGATCTGGCGTGAGTGCGGCCAGAAACGCCGCGGCAGCCTGCCCCATCGCGGCCGCGGTTTTCGCCTGCGCGGCGGCCTCGCCGGGCCAGAGCGCGAGGAGGGAGGCGACAACCAGTGTGCAAGCCAGTACGCCGAGTCTCGGGTAATTCATGCTGACCTCCATTGCCGATACGTACGGCATTCTACGGCAACCGGCCGGTCGCCGGACCACGATTACACCGAGGAAGTCGCTGAGCGCCGTTTTCCCAGATGGCATCTCCGTGCCTCCGTGGCCCGTGGAAATGCGTCGGCGCAATTCCGAGACGCCGTACTGAGCCTTGACTATTGCGTTCGCAGGAGCGAGAACCTGGCGTCGGCACCGAGCGACGGCGCCTCCGGAAGTCCAATCTCGCGGCGCACGATATTGGCGCCCTGCACGAGCGACACCATCTTGTAGAAGGCGTGGCGCCGCCCCATGCCCTCGCGTCCCATCCCGCAATCGGAGGAGAGAATCAATCGCTCGGCGGGAATGTGCCGCAGCGCCGTCCGGGCCACCTCGGCCACGTCCTCGGGCGATTCAACCTGCAGCGTATGGTGATCGATAGCGCCGATGGCGACTTTCTTGCCGGTAATGATACGGCCCACGTCTTCCAGGTCCGCGAGGTTGGAGCTTTTCATCTCGAACGTGATCGCGTCGGCGTCCACCTGGTTCAGCAGTTCCAGCGCCGGCCTGTAGGACTCGACGGTCTTGAACATCCTTTGCTGCGACGGGTTGCCCCAGCAGGTGTGGCACCACACCTCGGTCTTTGCGCGCAGCCCTTTGACGGTGTTGTTGAACACCTTCACCATGAACGCCGGGTTGATCACCTCGTCCACGTAGCCGCGCGCGGCGAGCAGGTGGATTTGCGGCTCTTCCATCTGGATGACCGCGCAGCCGGCGTCCGCCAGATCGTGCAGCTCCTGGTTGAAGGCATCGCTGATAGCGATGATGCGCGAGGGCAGGTCCTTGTAGTACTCGTCCTGCACGGCAAACGCGACGAGCTCGGGCGTCACGGTCCCGAACTTTACGGGCTTCTGCGTGAGGCGCTGGGCCGCTTTCCAGATCTCGGTGTACTGCAGTTCCCCGCGCCCGACGGAGCCGACGATCTTCGGCATCACCCGCGCCTCGAGGTAGTCGTGCAGGATGTGTCCGCGCGGAAACGCGATGCCCCCGGCCCCGACCGTGGCGAGCTTCGGCTGGAGCCTGTCGAAGCCGTCCATGTGGTGCGGCGGGTAGCCTGTCCAGCTCTGGCCGCCGACGTCCTGATCGAAGCGGCAGTCGCCGTCGGTGACGATGTCGAGCCCGGCCAGCTCCTGGTCGCGCAGGTAAACCGAGACGGCGTCCACGTACTGCTCCCGGAAGCGCGAGGTCACCATCGCGTCGAGAAACGACCGCGTGCCGAGGTTCTCGGTGTACCAACTGGGGCGCGGCAGCGAGCCGGTAATCGTGGCCGGGAGGATCCTGTCGGCGGTGGCCTTCAGCATGATCGGGTGCGCCAGGCGCGCGAACCAGCCAAGGGACTCCCCTTGGATTGCGCTCGCGCTTGAACGATTCGGAATTATAGGCGCAGCGCCGCGCTGCTGGAGGGTTGCCGCTCGATTCCCTTACTTGTTGGGGCCGCCGCCCCTTCCGTTTCCACCGCCGCCGTTCCCACCGCCGCCGTTCCCACCGCCGCCGTTCCCACCGCCGCCACCGTTTCCACCGCCGCCGTTTCCACCACCGCCGCCGTTCCCGTTCCCGCCTCCATTCCCTCCGCCGCCGGTTCCGCCACCAGTGCCGGTGCCGCCACCGGTGCCGGTGCCGCCGCCCGTACCGGTCCCCCCACCCGTGCCAGTGCCGCCGCCTGTGCCGGTGCCGCCGCCTGTGCCGGTGCCTCCCCCCGGGCCGGGGCCTGAGAAGGCTGCGCTCGCGCTAGCCGCGGACGTGGTTTCGACGTAACCGACGACCGCCGTGTGGAACCCGCTCAATGAGTTGCCGAGAAATGTCACTCCCGAGTAGGCCATCACCGCAATGAAGCTCGCGAGCAGCGCGTACTCGATGAGGTCGATACCGTCGGTGCGGCGAACGAAACGCCGGATCACGCTTCTGAAGAGCACCTGTGTTCTCATCTGGTCCATCTGAGTGGCGACCAGCAGTACGCAGGCCGGTTATACACATTGCCGGATATATGCGTGCAAACCACTCATCTTGAACGAGTTCCGGTTGGACAACTGCGGGGCGGCTCAAATCCGAAGTCGCGCCGGCGGCGACTTTCAGACTGCGGGCAATCAGACTATTCGGGAGCTTGATCGATATAATCCGACTCCATGACATCACGCTTCGCCGTTTCGTCGACAGTTCTCGTGCTCGGTGCGCTCCTCGGCCCCACCGCGTCGGCCCAGCAGGTTACGAAGAAGGAGGTCGCGGGGATCTCGACCTTCGCGCAGCTCGAGTCCACGATCGCGTGTGGCGGCTCCACCAAGCCAGAAGCGATTCGCGAGATCAGGAACATGGGGTTCAAATCGGTGATCAACCTTCGCCTGGCGAGCGAGGAAGGGGCGATGGTCGAAGAAGAAGGAGCGGTGGTCAAGGCTGCGGGGATGAACTACGTCCATCTGCCGTTCAACGCCCAGTCTCCCGACCCAAAGCTCATCGACAACTTCATCGCGGCAGTCACGGCGCCCTCGAACACGCCGGCGTACGTGCACTGCGCGGCCGGCGGCCGTGCCGCAGCGCTCTGGATGATCAAGCGCGTGAAGGCGGACGGATGGACGGTCGATCGGGCGCTCGTGGAAGCCAATGCGCTCGGGCTGAACGATCGGTTCCGGCCCTTCGCGCTCAACTACCTGCAGACGCACCCATAGCGGTCCGTGGCGCAGGTCCCGGCCGGGACACAGAGGCACAGAGAAACATCTAAGAAAAACTCCGTGCCTCCGTGCCTCCGTGCCTCCGTGTCTCCGTGGCATGTGTGAGAGAAATGCATTCGCGGTCCTCAGCGCGCGGACGCTGTCGCCGTACCTCCCGACTCCGGCACGAGCATCCGGATCGTCCCGTCCTGCCTCGACGTGATCAGGAGTTCGCCGTCCCGTGTGCGGCTGATGTGCAGGTCGGCGCGCGTGATCGTGGCGCCCATCGTCTTCTCTATGAGCTCCCGTAGCGAGACATACGTGCGGTTGCCCCTCGCATCACGCACGTAGAGCTGAATCTCCTCGACCGGCGCCACGGTCTGGGGAATCCCGTCATCGGCCTTCTTCATCGCGGCAAGGTCCGACGCGAAGAGACGCCCCCGCGCGATGTCGCCAAACACGAACTTGCCGCGGAGCGCCGCGATACGGCCGTAGTATGCGAAGCCGTCCGTGACAGCTTGACCCTCGCTATGGTCGTAGATCGCCACCGGATAGGTGAAGCCGTCCTTCTGGCGCCCGTCCAGCACCTCCGCCGGCAGCGGATACAACTGGTTGAGCGCACCGCCTGGCCTCGTCACTCCGTTCTCGAAGTACCCTTCGCGCTTCATCCAGCCGTAGTTCTCGCCGTTGCGAACGATGTTGATCTCCTCGACGTGGTTCATCCCGATGTCCGACGCGTACAGCGTGCCGTCGGTGAGATCCCACGAGAGCCGATGCGCGTTGCGGAAACCATAGGCGTAGATCTCGCCGAGCGTTTTCGGATCGCCGTCGGCCGCGAACTTGTTCGTGGGCGGGATCGTGTAGTCCCCAATCCCTTTCGTCCCTTTCGAGACCGACGGGCTGCGCGGATCCACTCGCAGAATCGCGCCAATCAGCGTATCGAGGCGTTGCAGCTGGGTGGGATTGCTCGCATGAGGACCTCCGCCGTTGCTGAACCCCGTGTCGCTGCCGCTCGTGTAGAGGAGGCCGTAGTCCTCTGCACCGGGCTTCGCCGTCGGATTGAACTCGACATGGCCGAAGGGGTGCGTGAGGTTCATCACCACGTGCGCTACGCGGAGCAGCTCACGCCTGGTGCCCTCGAATGTGTTCGCAGCGGGGTTGGTGGTGCGCCACTCCGTGATGACGTTGTGGTAGGTCACATCGGCCGGCGTGAACCCCGGCGGGATGAAGTCCGGCTTCGCGGGGTTGCCCATCGCGCGCTCGCTGTGCACGGTGTACATCAACCCGTTCTTCGCGAACTCCGGGTGGAAGTCGAACCCGATGAACCCGCTCTCCAGCCTGTTGTAGACACCGAACGGAACCCCGGCCGCAAAGTTCCAGTACACCGAAGGCTGCCCGTTTGCGCCGAGCAGGTACAGCACGCCGCGCGAGTCGTTGGCGAACCGGCGGCCGTCCGGAAGGTCGCGGACGTAGCTGACGCGCGCCCAACCCGACTGCGCCACGTCCTGATCGGCAGGGCGCATCCCGCGCGAGTCCGGCAGACGCGCGAAGTCTCTGATCTCGACCATCAGGCCGCGCTTCTCGACCGGCGCCGGGAGCGGATTGCTGGTGATCTGTGCGTACATCGCACCAGCGGTCCCGAGTGCCACGACGAAGACCATGACGAGCTGCATCCGTATACGCATGACTTCTCCTGTGTATCGCATGAAGATTGCTTCTATCAGAGTGTAGACCGTTATGCGGCTCCAGACGAAGACTTCGTGCGGCGCTTCGTAATTACGCTGCCCTACTTACACGGGCCACAGAGGCACGGAAGCACAGAGGCCGGAACACATCTGGAAAACTCTGTGTCTCTGTGTCTCTGTGGCCACGTCAGGTCACCGCAATCCTGAAACAAGGCACTTGGCAGGCGTCAGACCGGCTTGGCTTTCAGCACACCAACCTGCATCAGGAGGCCGGTGAAGTCGTAGATGCGCCGCTCGCGGACGATCTGCCGATCCCGCAGCTCGTAGAGGAACACGGCGGTGTGGTGAAACGGCTTCCCCGTCGGGGGCAACCCCATGAAGTCGCCGATGAGCGTACCTTCGATGGCCAACACGTTTGCAACCCGGTCGCCGTCGATGAGCAGGCTGACGCTCTCCATCCTGCGATCGACAAACGCCGCGAACACCGCCTGGAGCGCCTGCTCCGCGGCCCGGCGCCCGGTGTGGACGCCCGCGATCGGGCTTTCGATGACCGCATCGTCGGCGTAGTCGGCGGCCAGCGCCGCCGCGTCGAGATCCTCATAGTGCTCGAGACGACGCTCGAAGAAGGCGACGATTTCGTCGCGGGTCATACCGCTCTGACCTTGTAACGGACTGGTGATGGCTGGCGTTTCACTCTGCATATAGCCTCCTCACGTCCGCAATGGGCGCTTCTTGACGTTCAGTTTGCCGGCACGAGCGAGAACTGAATCCCTGAGCTCGGTTATGTTGGTGATGATGAATCCCGATTCCCGCCTTCGCTGAAGCTACGGCGGGCCGCCGAAGCCTTGGCGGAGGCTGGCCGGTGGCCGGACCGCGCTGCGAGGGCTCGAACGGCCGCAGCACGCCAGCTCCCTGAGCTGGCGGATTCCCTCAGCCTTCTCGCGCGGTCAGGCGAACCGAGTCGGCCTGACCTCCATAGGGCTTCATCATCACCAACCCAACCGATCTCCGGTGTCATGCCGATCTCAGATTGCTCGATCGACGATCGTTGACGATGTCTGAATGACGATTGGCGACCTGAAATCTGCAATAACGAATTATCGAGTACCCTCCCGAGGTCTGTCACCAGGCGACAGTCCGGCTGCCGCCGTTCACGGCACGAGGCGCTTCAGCTCCTCCATCCAGTTGAGGATGACATGGATCTGTTCCCGGCGATCACCCGAGGGTTGACAGAAGACCGAACGCCCCTCATGATGCGCCTCACACGGACCGCAGAAGGAGGCGCGTATGACGCGGATGAACCGGCGTGAGGCGATGCAGTTCGGTGCGGGAGCGTTCGTGGGCGCAACGGCCATGCTTGGCGGCGGGGGCCGCGCGAGGCTCTCGGCGCAGGGCGCGCCACAGGCTGTGCAGCCCACACCACCTCCTGCAACCGATCCGCGCTACCCGATGCCGCCGGCCTGGAGCCGCGAACTGCGGCAACTGGCGCCGAATGTCTACGCGTACATGCAGGGCGGCGGGCCCGGCCTCAGCGCGGCAGGCGTGTCGAACGCCGGGATCATCGCGGGACGCGATTTCCTGGTGGCGATCGACGCCTTGCAGGGCCCCGTCCCAGCCCGAAACTTCATTGCCGCGGCGCAGAAGACCACCGGCAAGGAGATCGGCCGGCTGATCCTCACCCATCACCACGGCGATCACGTCAACGGCAATCAGTTCTTCACGCGCGCCGAGATCCTGAGCCATCCGTACTGCCGCTCGGAGGTGCTGAAGGCGGTCCCCAATGCGCCGAAGATGTGGATGCCGACGCCTGGCGTGGTGGAGGTGGCCGAGGAGCGCCGGCTGGTGCCCCCCACCGTGACGTTCAAAGACGACCTCGTCTACGACATCGGCGGCACCGAGGTGCAGTTCCGCTGCGTCGGTCCCGCCCACACCTGGGGCGACGTCGTCGCCTATCTGCCGCAGCACAAGATCGTGTTTCTCGGAGACGTCGCCTTCTTCTGGGTGGCGCCGTACGCCAACAACAGCTACATCACCAAGTGGATTGACGTGTGCAACGCCATCAACGGTTGGGATGTGGACGTGCTCGTCCCCGGACATGGCCCCATCGGCGGCAAGAAGGAGCTGGCCGAGATGGCCGATTACTTCAAGGTGCTCGGCGTGGAGGCGCGGAAGCGCTACGACGCGAAGATGACGGCCGGCGCGGCTTCAGCCGACATCCGGCTGGGCCGGTTCGACAACTGGATTGGCCCGGAGCGGCTCATCATGGATACGGTGCGCTGGTACGCCGAGTGGAACGGCACGCTGACGCCCGACTACAACGCCAACGCCGTACGCGAGGCGACGATCGAGTACAACGAGGTGAAGGCGCGCGCGAAGAAGGTGAGCGAGGTGATTCCGCTCGATCGGATGGAGGCGCTCGCCGAGGCCGTCTGACGCGTACGGCTCGCTCGCCCACGTGAGCACGTCGGCGTCCCGGTCGGCCCGATCTGGCCGTGACGCCGCGTTCGGGCTGATGGACACGGAGGCTCCCGCCGATAACTCCCACAGCGTCGGGCGGTGTGACTAGCTAGTCGAGTATCCAAGTGTTCCTCCAGAACAACCGCCGTTCGACGCTGATTTCCCTCCGATAGCCAGCCCTCCTGTCTCCTGTCTCCTTCCTCACTGGAGCGTGCCGGTCAACTGCCGATACAGCCGCCGGATCGCTGTTTCCCGCTGCGCGTCGTACCCCTGCAGCTTCTCGTACTGCGGCCAACGGATGCCCGCCACGGCCTGATCTTCCGTGGCGCCGCGCGCGACCTCCTTCTGCACACTATCGCGCACATCGACCAGCAGCTGCCGGAAGCGGGCGAGCCGCTGTCGCGTCTCACGCGGGTCGGCCGGAATCGGTCCGTGTCCAGGCACGAAGATGTCGGCGTCGAGCGAGGCAACCGTATCGAGCGCGCGCAGCCAGTCGAGCCCGTACCCATCGTTGATAAACAGGAACTGGTTGTCGAAGAAGAGCTCGCTCAAGTAGACGATGCGATCCTGCGGCACGAAGATGATGCTGTCACCGCGCGTGTGCGCGCGGCCCACGTGGAGGATTTGAATCTCCTTGCCGCCGAGATGCAGCGTCATGCGGTCGCGAAAGGTCTGATTCGGCAGCCTGGCTTGCTGTTCGTCCGATGGAATCTTCTCCCGCTGCATCAGCGCGAGCAGATCCGTCCGGTACTGTTCGTGACCGATCTTCAACGCGTCGGAGTAGGCCACGTTGCCCTTGGAATACTGGTTGTGGAATGTGGACGACACCAGCATCCGGACGGGCTGCCGGATGGTGTTCGCAATGGCCTCCCGTTGCGCCCGCGCGACCGTCTCGGAACTCAGGGCGTCCAGCACGACGACCCCCGCGCTCGTGGCGATGATCCCGCTGTTGAACGTGGTCACGCTGTACACGTAGTGACCGGGGATGAGCTGCCGCAAGGTGCCCGCCGGATTGGCTGAGGCCGCGGCTTGGCCGGCCGCGCCTTGCGGCGGCTGTTGCGAGGACACCGAAGCGCTCCCGAGGAGTACCAGAAGTACGCCAAGCATTGGTCTGGGCATTGCCTCTCCCCTTACTCCGGAGCTCAATTGTGTTGGTGATGATGAATCCCGATTCCCGCCTTCGCTGAAGCTACGGCGGGCCGCCGAAGCCTTGGCGGAGGCTGGCCGGTGGCCGGACCGCGCTGCGAGGGCTTGACCGGCCGCAGCACGCCAGCTCCGTGAGACGCACCCCACCGCGCACAGTCCGCGCGGTGGGGACCCCGCGCTGGCGGATTCCCTCAGCCTTCTCGCGCGGTCAGGCGATCCATGTCGGCCTGACCTCCATAGGGCTTCATCATCACCAACACAACCGTTCTCCCTTCCAATTGTCCGGCTCCGGAAGGACCCGACGAGCCCTATGCCACGCGGGCTGATTATCGCTCAAAGACTCCTGCGCCGGCAGAGGCCAGTCGGCGTTACAATCCCGTCGGTAGACGAACACCGCGAGTCCAGTTCATCGGCGGACGCGTACCCACTTCTGGCGCCCGGCTCACGCTCTCATTGAAGGAGCTTCCCATGACGCGACGGCATCTGACATGTGTGGCGCTCACGATCCTTGCTGGTGTCGGCGTAGCGGCCCAGCGGCAGGCGGCCAACGGAGGCGAGGAAGGCGCCGAAAGCCGCGATATGCGGCTCGTCGGGCACAGCGATCTCCAGGGACGCAGCGCCTATCAGCCCGAAATCAAACGGCAGGGCGACCGGTGGATCGCCTACGTCGGCCATCATGGCGGGAACGCGATGAACCCGCTCACCGGCCGTGAGGAGCCGCACGGGACGTCGATCGTCGACGTGACCGACCCGCGCAACCCGAAGTACCTCGCGCACATCCCGGGCCAGGCGCTGGAGTCCGGCGGTACGGCCGAATCGGGCGGCGCGCAGATGGCGCGCATCTGCAGCGGGGCAACACTGCCGCGCGGCGACAAGACCAAGACCTATCTGCTGCGGGCGTACGGCAACACTGCCAATTCCGCACACGAGATGTGGGACGTGACCGATCCGTCGAAGCCGACGCGCATCAACGTCGTTGTCAGCGGCCTGCGCGGCACGCACAAGAGCTGGTGGGAGTGCGACACCGGCATCGCCTATCTCGTGTCGGGCCAGCCGGGATGGCGCGTCCCCCGCATGGCCAAGATCTACGACCTCAGCGATCCGGCCAAGCCGGTGTTCATCCGCGACTTCGGCCTGCCAGGGCAGCAGCCCGGATCGACGGGGACACCGCCGGGCGACAACGGCCTGCACGGACCGGTCTCGCTCGGGTCGCAGGGCAACCGTGTCTACTTTGCCTATGGCTTCGTGCGCGACGGGGTCGTCCAGATCGTGGACCGCGAGAAGCTGCTCAACGGCCCGAAGGAGCCGACCGAGGCCAACCTGCTCTATCCGCAGATCAGCCGGATGGATCTGCCGCCGAGCGTCGGCGCACACAATGTCTTCCCGCTGCTGCGGATGCCGGTTGCCGAGTTCGCCAAGGAGGCGGAGAGCACCCGCAACATGCTCGTCATCGTCGACGAAGCGGTCGGCGGCGGCTGTTCGGCCACCGCCCGGGCGATGATGTGGATTGCCGATATCACGACCGAGACAAAGCCGTTCGGCGCCTCGAACTGGACCGTGCCGGAATCGAGCGGCAATTTCTGCGCACGGGGCGGACGCTTCGGGACGCACGCCTCGCACGAGAACTTCACTCCGATCTACTACAACCGGATCATGTTCCTCGCGCACTTCAACGCCGGCATCCGCGCGGTGGACGTGCGGGATCCGTTCCACCCGAGGGAGATTGCGTCCTACGTTCCCGCAGTGGGGCCCACGACGTTCTGCACACCCGGTGGCAACGGCCTGCCGTGCGCCAGAGTGATTCAGACGAACAACGTGGAAGTGGACGACCGCGGCTACATCTACGGCGCCGACCGCGCGGGCACTGGCCTGCACATCCTCGAGCTGACCGGCGCCGCGCGCAGCGTGGCGAATTTCCGGTAGGGACGCGCGGAGCCGGTTTCATCCCGAAACCCGGCTCCGCCCATCCCGCTGCCGCCGCCGCGCGCGACAGCGTCAGCTTCCAAAGATGTCCCTGAAGAAGCGTTGAATCGACCGCTTGTATTCGCGGTCCGCGCGCTCTTCGTGGGGATTCTGCGGATTGTCGAAGCCGTGCGAGGAACCACTGTAGAGCTGCAGCTCCCACGGCACCTTGGCCGCGCGCAAGTCGGCGATCAGCTTGTTCACTTCCTCGAGCGGCGCCACTTCGTCCTCGGCACCGTGCAGGATGAGCACAGGCCCCTTGATGTTCCTGGCCGCCTCGGACGTGAAGTTGCGGAACGAGCCGTGCACCGAGACCGTGCCGGCTAGCGGGACGCCGGTTTCCGCCAGCTCGATGGCAACCGTGCCGCCGAAACAGTAGCCGATGAGGGCGACTTTCGACGCGTCGACCATCGGGTGCTGCGCCAGCACGTCGAAGCCGGCCCGCGCGCGCGCCCGCATCAGTGCGCGGTCGGTGTTGTAGATGTTCGTCAACCGCGTCATCTCCGGCACTTCCTTGGGCACGATGTCTTTGCCGAAGATGTCCGCAGCAAATACGACGTAGCCGAGCCTGGCGATCATCTGGGCGTTCTCGAGGGTCGACCCCTGCAAGCCGCCGCGATAGTGCAGCAGCAGTACCGCCGGCCGCCTCCCGCTCGTCGCGTCGTCGTACGCGAGATAGCCCCTGAGCGGTGTGCTGCCGTGCATGTAGTCGATGTATTGGGTCTTGATCGCCGCCTGCGCGCTGCCGGCCTGCAGCACAAGAACAAGGGCGGCGCACAAACCAACGGACCCTCCAGACACATTCTTCATATGATCCTCCCCATGGCAGGTCATGACGTGATCCGCCGACTGCCCGCTTCCACAACCAGCGATTCGGCCGTGCGCACTGGCAGGTTCGGCTGCGACACCCGGTCGAAGACCTTGAAATCGGCCCGTATTTCCGCATTCGTACAAGTCACGGCAATGTAACCACGCCGGGCACTGTGGAATTTCACATGCGGATTGTCGCCCCTGTTACGGGACCAGGCCGGCGCCACATCTGTTCCGTCTCCTCCGGTACTGATCGAGGTATTGGTGAATTCGACGCCAATACTTGGCGAGTCGGGCCGATCGGGATCGGCTCCGAGCTCCGACGCGAAATGCAGGTGGATGTCGCCGGAGAGGATGATGGGATTCGAGGCGCGCGTGGCCGCGATCCGCTGAACCAGGCGCCGCCGCGCGGCAGGATACCCATCCCACCTGTCCATGCTGAACTGCCCGTCGGGATTCTCCCGAATCCGATCGTACCGGCTGACCATCACCTGCTGGCCGAGGACGGTCCATCTCCCACTGGCAGTGGCGAGGTTCTCGAACAACCACGCCTCCTGCTCCGCCCCGAGCAACGTGCGCCGTTCGTCGAGCGCCGCGGCACAGTTGGTGCGCGGGCCGTCACCGCACGTCTGGTCGGATCGATATTGCCGCGTATCGAGCACGCTGAAGTCGATCAAGTTGCCGAACCGCAGCCGTCGGTACAAGCGCATCCCTGCGCCGGTCGGCCACTGGGCTCGGCGCAGCGGCATGTGCTCGTAATACGCCTGGTATGCGGCGGCGCGTCGCAACAGGAATACTTCAGGTGGCGTGTTCCGTGCGTCAATCTCACCGGCGTAGTTGTTCGCGACTTCGTGATCGTCCCACGTGACGATGAACGGCGCTGAGAGATGCGCCGCGATCACGTCGGGGTCGGACTTGTACTGCGCGTACCGATTACGGTAATCCACCAGCGTGAACAGCTCCGGGCCCAGGTGCTGACGCACCCTCGCGGGAGCACCGCTCGTAGGTCCTTCGTAGATGTAATCGCCGGTATGGAACACGAAGTCGAACGCCTCCTCCGCAATGCGGCGATATGCGGTGAAGAATCCTTGCTCGTAGTGGCTGCATCCGCACACGGCGAAGCGCATTCGTTCGACAGCGGCATTCAGTGCCGGCGCCGTTCGGGTACGCCCCGTCTGGCTCACTTCACCACCCGCGCGGAACCGGTAGAAATATTCGCGCCCGGGCTGAAGTCCCGACACCTCCACGTGAACGCTGTGGCCCAGTTCCGGGCGTGCCACCGCGCTGCCTTTCTGTACGATGCGAGTAAAGCCATCCGTCTCGGAGATTTCCCAATCCGTGCTGACGTTCGCCGTCGGCATGCCGCCGCCATTCAGCGCATCCGGTGCAAGACGCGTCCAGAGGACGATGCCCTCCGGCGTTGGATCGCCAGAGGCCACGCCGAGCGTGAACGGATAGGCGGTGAACAACCGCTGGGCCCACACGCGACAAAACGCGGACTGCGTGACCGCACCGGCGCCCAGTACCCACGCGACGTTCAGAAGTTCGCGCCGCGTGAATCGCCGCACGGTCCGGTCGTACAGACGGATCGAAGGCATACCGACTTACTTATGGCAGCATCAACAAGTTGCGGGGATTGTAGCGGAAGTCGGCCGCCAGTTCGAGCAAATGGGTACCCACGTGACGCTTGGCTGGGCAGCCTCGCCGGCGTAGGATTTGAGGGCGCCGGTAGCGCGTCGCGAGCGCCCGGAGACGGAGGAATCATGCGATGGACGTGAGAGCTATTTTCGCCTGCTCGCTGGTCGCGGCGGCGGCGTGCGTTTCGCCTCCCGGCGCGCCTGACTCGAGCGCCGTGCTGTTCGAGGGGGCACGGCTCATCGTGGGCGACGAACGCGCGCCCATCGACAACGCTTCGTTCGTGGTGGAGAACGGCACGTTTATCCAGGTTGGCCGAGCTGGCGACGTGCAGGTGCCCGAGGGGGCCGCGCAGGTGAACCTCGCCGGCAAGACCGTGATGCCCGCGATCATCGACGCGCACGGCCATCTCGGGTACCGCAAAGGCGCAGACTTCAGGATCGACAACTACACGCGCGAGAACCTCCTCGACCACCTGCAGCGGCTCGCGTATCACGGCGTGGCGGCGTTCATGAGCATGGGCACGGAGCGCGACCTGGGCTACGCGCTGCGCGACGAGCTTCGTGCCACGCCGCCGCCGAACACGGCCCTGTTCCTGACGGCGGGCCGTGGTCTGGCGATGCCGAACGGCGGACCGGCGCCGCCGTTGCGCGACGCGCCGTACGGCGTGGCCACCGAGGCCGAGGCACGCGCGTCCGTGCGGGAGCTCGCGGCGAAGAAGGTGGACGGCTACGTCAAGATCTGGGTGGACGACCGCGAGGGGACGGTCAGCAAGCTCACGCCCGACTTGTATGCCGCCGCCATCGACGAGGCGCACAAAACCGGCCTTCTCACGATTACACACACGCAGGATCGCGAGGACGTCAAGTCCATCCTGCGAGCGGGCATCGACGGGCTGGCGCACCCGCCATGGCGGCTGGGCCAGGAGGTGGACGAGGAGCTCGTCGGGCTCTTCAAGGAACGCCCGCGCGTCTTCGTGCTGCTGACGCTCTGGGGCACGCGGAATCAGATCTTCGGCCGCCGGCCGGCCTGGATCGATGACCCCCTCCTGCGCGACACTTTCACGGACGAGGATATCCGGCTGCTCGAGAATCCCAAGGTCGCCGAAGACGCGCCGGCGAAGTGGAAGACGGGCGTCGTGCCGCGCGGCGTCGCCAGGCTGAAGGCCGCCGGCGTGCGGTTCGGACTGGGCGACGATGCGGGGGCGACCAACGGCGCGCAGTACTTCGGTTTCGGCGCGCACATGGAGATGGCGAGCATGGTTGAGGCCGGCTTGACGCCGGCCGAGGCGATCACGGCCGCCACGCGCAACTCGGCGGAATTCCTGAAGCTCGATCGGCTCGGCACCGTGGCCGTCGGCAAGAGCGCGGACTTTCTCGTCCTCGACGCGAACCCGCTGGACGACATCAACAACACGCGCCGGATTGCCGCCGTCTATCTGCGCGGCCAGCAGGTCGACCGCGATGCGCTGCGGAAGAAGTGGGCGGCCGCGCGCGCCACGGCAACGAGATAAGCGCCAGCCCTCGAACGAGCCGGACGGACCGACGACCTGAACGGACCGAACGATCCGAACGTTTCGAACGATCAGTTATCCAGCCACCAGCCGCTCTCGTCTCGCCGAGCGTGACGCCGTCAATGCGCCATCGCCGTGTCGGCCGACGGCCCGTAGATTGCCGGCACCTTGCCGCCCATCGGCCTGATGCAGGTGCTCAGCTGGCCGCGGTGGTGCACCGCGTCGAGAAACAGCATCCACATCAACGCCTCCACGGGCGCCTTCATGATCGACTGCTCGCCCACAAGGAAGTCGGCGGTCTTCGCCCACGTGGCGTCGTCAGCTCCCCGCAGCTTCCCGTCGAGGGTCCGGCAACCGTCGTCGAACGTCTGGAGAGCGTCTTTGAGGTCGGCGAACGGCACCTGCATGCGATGGTGAATCACGCCTTCGTCGATCAATTCGATCATGTCCTGGATGTGACCGATAACGTGACCCACCAGCTCGGCGGCCGAGCGCGACTTCGGATCGTGTCTGAAGTCGAGGCGCCCGGCCGGCAGCGCCGCAATCACGTTGTGAAAGCGATCGAATTCACTCGAAAGCGTCTGCTGAAAGAACGTGCGATTGCTCATCCACTTCCTCCTCCTTCGTGATCCCCGATACTCGGCATCGAAAGATTGCTATTCCATTCGACCAGCGCGATTATAGGCGCACCGAAGCACATCCCGCCTACGCTTTGCGCTCATGTAGCGTCGCAAGACTACGGTGCGGCCTTGCCGAAGCTCGCCGGATATGACCACTACCTCTCTTTCCCAACTTCGGTCAATAATCGCCGCCAGGGAACGTGAGTGTGGGCATGCGGGCGATATGCGCAGTACTGTGCGGTGCGGTCTTCCTGACGAGCGGGATGTTCGCTCAGGCGCCTCAAACACAGGAGCCGCCGAAGACGACCGGCGGCAGGACCGTCTGGGACGGCGTCTACACGGATGCGCAGGCCGCGCGCGGACAGGCCAGGTATCAGGCAAGCTGCAGCGCCTGCCATGATGACGGGCCGCGCCGGGGCGAGGCCTTCATGCGCGACTGGGGCGGCACCGCTGTGGACGGCTTGTTCGGCCGGATCAAGTCGTCTATGCCGCCCGGCGCTCCGTCGAGCCTGAGCGACGCCGAGTATCTCGACATCGTGGCCTACATGCTGAGGGTCAATGCGTTCCCCGCCGGTCGCGACGAGCTCACCGCCGGCGCGATCGCCGGCATCCGGATCGAGGGACCGAACGGGCCGGAGCCGGTGCCGAATTTCGCGTTGGCCCGCGTGGTCGGCTGTTTGAGAGAGGGCCCTGATGCCGCCTGGGTATTGGTTGAGGCGGGTGAACCGGTCAGGACGAGAGATCCGGCCGCATCCAGAGATGACGAATTGAAAGGCTCAGCAGAGGCGGCGTTGGGCACTCAGACGTTTCGACTGCTCAACGTGTATCCCCGGCCCGATCCGTACAAGGGGCACAAGGTGGAAGCCAAGGGATTCTTGATCAGAGATCCGGGCGGCGATCGCATCAACGTCACGTCGGTGCAGACCCTCGCGCCCGGCTGCGAGACCAACCGCGCACGCTGAGGCGTGCGCGCTACAAATGGGGGGGATTCCTATTGCAGATTTCAGATTGGTCGAGTGGAGACTTGTTGTCGAATGACGAGGGTCGATCGTCGGATTGAGTGTCGATTGACCGCGAACCCCCTCAATCGCCAATCCGTTCGAGCAATCGTCATTCAGAAATCATCAACAATCGTCAATCGAGCAATCTGAAATCTGCACTACGGTTGAGCCTCCAGGACCTGACGGATCGCCGCGGCCGTCGGGGGCGAGCTCACGATATTCATGCCCCGCTGCACGCCGTCGGCGATCTTCAGCGGCGTCCACCCCTTCTTGTTCGTCTGATGCCAGACGTCGGGCCGCGCGCCCCGCTCGGCCAGGAAGCGCACCACGGACGGCATGTGCTTGTAGGCGGCGCCGTGCATCGCTGTCTCGCCGTTGTTGTCGACCCGGTTCAGATCGTTGCCGAGCTCCAGCGCCACCTTCACCGCTTCCAACACTTCCGGCTCGGTTCCCGGATCCTCCCCGGGGTTCTGCGTGCCGAGTCCGGCGGCCACCATGAGTGGCGTCGAATTGTCCGCGTTCGGCAGCCGCGGATCGGCGCCGAGCGTCGCTAGCAGGCGCATCAGCTCGAAGTCGGCCGTCCTCGCGGCGAGCAGGAAGGGCGTGGCGCCGATGGCGTTCAAGGTCGTCAGGCCCATCTTCGGCTGTTTCGTCACGCGCGCGTTGACGGCGGCCCCTTTCGCGACGAGCTTTCGGACGAACTCGAGGCCGTCCATGGTGCCCGATCCCTCAGGCGCCGGATTGTTGCTGCCGGCCACACCGGTCTTGCGCACCCACGACACCTGGTGCAGGGCTGTCCAGCCCTGAGGCGCCGCGTTCGGATCGGCCCCCTGATCGAGCAGCCACGCCGCGAGCTCGTAGTGCGCATTCGCCGACGCGAGCAGGAACGGGTCGAGACCCTTGTCGGGCACACCGGACCTGGCCGTCGAGGAGGTGACTCCGGCCTCTTGCGACGCATCGACCGGCAAAGCGTCATTCAGGTTCGCTCCCGCGGTCAGCAGCGCCTTCACTGCGCCGATCTGCCCTTCGCGAGCGGCGAACAGCAGCGCCGTAAATCCGCCATTCGAGCGCGCGTGTACGTCGGCGCCCCCCTCGACCAGCGCTTCGATGACTGCGGGATGCCCTTCGGCCGCCGCCCACATCAGCGCGGTCTGCCCGTGCCATCCTTCCTTGATGTCGACATCGGCCCCGTACCGGAGCAGCACCTGCACGGCCTCGACCTTCCCGGTGCGCCCGGCCGTCATGAGCACGGTTTCGCCTTCCGGCAGCACCGTGTTCGCGTCGGCTCCCGCCTTCAAGAGCATCTCGACGATGGCCGCGTTGCCGTTGAGGCAGGCCAGCCAGAGGGGCGTCACCCCGTAGCGATTCGCGGCCTCGACGTCGGCGCCGGCGCGAATCAACAGCGCCACGACCTCCGGACTGTCGGCGTTGGCCGCCCAGTGCAGCACAGTGGTGCCGTCGGGGTGCCGCGCATTCACGTCGAGGCGCTGACCGAGCAAGGCGCGAACAGCCGTCGCGTCGGCCGCGTTCACGGCGCCGGCCAGCCGCGCCTGCTGCTCCGATGCAGGTGGTGCACCGGAGGCCGCTCTCGCCTCTTGCCCGGTCTGGGCGCCGGCCAGAGTGACACTGGCCAGCACCAGCAGCGCCGCCGTCGAGCCTCTGCTTGCGGTGTCCATGCGTGTCACCTGCGGCTCCTCACACGTTGAGAGGCTCGAGGATCTCCGCTACCTTGCCGGTGCTGTCGACGAAGCTCTCCAGGCGGACGCCCACCTTGTCCAGGAGCGTCAGGTGGAGGTTGGCCAGCGGCGTCGGCTGCGCGTACTTGATGTGACGCGCGCCCTCGAGGCTGCCGGCGCCGCCCCCTGCCAGGACAATCGGCAGGTTCGAGTGATCGTGGACGTTCGGATTGCCCATGCCGCTGCCCAGCATGTACATCGAATGGTCCAGCAGCGAGCCGTCGCCGTCAGGCGTCGCCCGCAGTTTTTCCACCAGGTAGGCGAATAGCGACACGTGATGCGCGTTGATCTTGGCCAGCTTCGCGAGCTTCTCGGGATCGTCCGAGTGGTGCGACACGGGGTGGTGCGGCTCCGACACGCCGATATGCGGGTAGCTCCGAGTGCTCGTTTCACGCGCCATCTGGAACGTGATCACGCGCGTCATGTCGGATTGCAGCGCGAGCACCTGCAGATCGAACATCAGCTTGACGTGATCCTCCCACACGGCCGGCACTGTCGCGGGCCGCGCGAGATCCGGGACCAGCCCTTCTGTGCTCTGCTGCTCCGCTCGCTGTACGCGCCGCTCGACTTCGCGCACCGACTCCAGGTACTGACTCAACCGGGTGCGATCGCCCGGACCGAGCTCTCCCTGAAGGCGAGCCATGTCGGCCGTCATCGTATCCAGGATGCTGCCGCTCCGGCGAAGCTCGGCGCGCCGGCGCTCGGGGGTGCCCCCATCGCCGAACAGGCGTTCGAACACCACCCGTGGGTCCGCTTCGGTCGGCAAAGGCGTGGTTGGTGACGACCAGGACAGATTGTTCTGATAGGCGCACGCAAAGCCGTTGTCGCAGTTGCCGACCTGGGCGATCAGGTCGGTGCCCAGCTCGAGCGACGGCAGCGGCGTGTCCCGGCCGATCGCCTTCGCGGCGATCTGATCGACGGTCGTGCCAAGCTGGTAATCGGTGCCCTCGGTTCTCTTCGCCTTGGCACAACTGAGGAAGGTGCAGTTCGCCGAGGCGTGGTTCCCGGTGGTATACGCGTTCCTGAGCTCGAGATTCGTCACCACGGTTACCTGATCCAGAAACGGCATGAGCGAGGCCAGCGAGGGTGACAGCTCCGTGATCCTGCCGTCGACTTTGGGCGTCCACGCAGCCGCGTTCATGCCCATCGGGATGTACACGAAACCCAATCGGCGCACGGGCCTCGCGGCCGTCTGGGCGAGCGCAGACAACGCCGGAACCATCGCGTCCAGGAGCGGCAACGCCAACGCGGCGCCCATACCGTGCAGGAAGGTGCGCCGGGGTAGTGACATCTTGGTGATGAACATACATAAACTCCGTACAGTAGCCGGAGACCTTCAGGTCTCCGGTCAGTTCGCGGCCGTTGCCCTCATCTGAAACGGGTCGCTCTTCACGACACCGAGCACGAGTGACGAGAACCGGTAATCATTTCCGCGCGCGTCCCGCGTGATCGCACGGACCGCCGGCGCGTCGTAGTATTCAAGACCGCGGCCCAACGCGTAGGTCAGCAGCTTCTCGGTCACGGTCGATACGAACAGCTCCGGCCGCGCGAGCACTGCAGCACGAAGGCCGGCCATCCCCTGGAATGTGGAGCCGCCGGGAAGACCTCCGGATGCATCGACCGCCGTGCCCGCCTCGGTGCGCGTTCGCCAGCGACCGATGGCGTCGAAATTCTCCATCGACAGACCTGCCGGATCCATGAGCTGATGGCAGCCGGAGCACACGGGGTTCACGCGGTGCTGCGCCATGCGGTCCCGCATGGAAAGCGTCTTGCCGCTCACACCGTTCTCCGCGAGCGGCGGCACGTTGGCGGGCGGCGGCGGTGGCGGCGTGCCCAGGATATTTTCCAGGATCCACTTGCCGCGGAGCACGGGCGAGGTCCGGTTGGCATACGACGTCACCGTGAGGATGCTGCCATGGCCGAGCAGCCCCCCGCGCACGCTGTCCTCGCCAAGCGTGACGCGCCGGAAGCGGCTGCCGTACACATTCGGAATTCCGTAGTGCCTGGCCAGCCGTTCGTTGGCGAACGTATAGTTGGCGCGCAGCACGTCGAGCACGTTGCGGTCTTCCTTCACGATGCTCTCGAAAAACAGCTCCGTTTCTCGCCGGAACGCCTGCCGCAGGTTGTCGTCGAAGTCCGGGAACATCCGCGGGTCCGGGCTGGCAGCCGCCAGGTTGCGCAGGTACAACCACTGTCCCGCAAAGTTCGTGACGAGCGCCTGCGACCGGGGGTCGGCCAGCATCCGGCGCACCTGCTGCTCGAGCACCGCCGGCTCCCTCAACTTCCCACCAGTGGCCAGTCCGAGCAGTTCCTCGTCCGGAATGCTGCTCCACAGGAAAAACGACAGTCGCGAGGCCAGCTCCAGGTCGCCGACACGATACGCGGCGCCGGGGACCGCGCTCCGCGGGCTCCGTTCGATTCGGAACAGGAACTCCGTGCTCGTGAGAATGGCCCGAAGCGCGGCCTCGATGCCGGCGTCGAATCCCTGCTCGACGCGAGCCTCTGTGTAAAAGGCAAGGGGGACCTGCAGATCCGCGTCGGTCGCCGGCCGCCTGTACGCGCGGCGCGCGAGCGTCGAAAGAATCCTCTTCGCGCAGTCCACCTCCGCCGACGCAGTCCCAGGCCGGCATACGAAGATGCGCCGGCGACTCGGGGTGTCGGTCGCACCGCCGGCGTCGAACGGCCCAGTGATCGAGACCGAATACACGGCCGGCTGAATGCGAGGATGCCGGTCCATGTTGAAGTGCGCCTTGTGCGGCTGACGCTCCGTTTCCGGCAACGCAAATGTCTTTCTCGGGAAGGTCACACCAAGCTCGTGCGGGCCCGCCCCAATCGACACGCGCGCGTTCAGGTCTCTATCGACCGCCTCATCCGAGTAGTACTGCAGACTCTGGTTCCGGTCCGGGATCACGGTGAACAACTGGACGCGCTCGCCGTCCAGGGACAACTCCACCTGGTGCGGCTCGGTGAGACCCTCGACGTTCTCGTTGCGATCGCGCGACAAGCGAATCTGGATCTCGTAGGTGCCGTCCCGTGGAAAGGTGTGGCGCACAACGGTTCCGCCACGCGTGCCGAACGGGAGGCCGTCGAAGTGGTCCTCCTGGGTCAGGTCGGCCGGCAGCACGACGAGGTGGCTCGCGGGCGCTGGGACGGGACTCCCGACCGCGAGACGGCTGACCTTCTGTGCCGCCGCGAGGTATCGCTCCAGCAGCGTCGGGGAGAGCCCCCCGACACCCACGTTGTCGAAGCCATGGCTCACGTCGTCGTTCGGTAGAAGGGCGGACACATCGACGTCGACGCCCAGGAGGTCGCGGATCGCATTCTGGTATTCGCTTCGATTGAGCCGATGGAACGTCTCCGTTCGGCCAGGATTGGGGGCGGCTGCAGCCGCTCGATCCAGCGACGTCTCCAGGTGCGACACGAGGACGTCGTAGGCGGCCTCGTCCGGCCGTGGCTGCCCGGGAGGCGGCATCATGCGAACACGAAGCTTCCGCACGACCTTTTCCCATGTCTCCGCGTGCTCGCCCACGCGCTGCAGGTCGAGCATCGCCAAGGTGAGTCCGGCGGCTTTCATCTTGTCGTTGTGGCAGGTGACGCAGTACTTACCGACGATCGCCTGCTGCGGGGACGGCGACGGCGGCGCCGAAGGGGCGAGCTGCTGCCGGGGCCCGCCAGCCCCAAGGGAGCCGGCAGAGGCTGAGACGACCGCCAATCCGCCAGCACACCACACCAGCCAGCGCTTCGCCATCAGTCCTCCAGGACGCAGGAGTCGCTAGGATAGCGCAAATTCCTGCTTCCTGGTCCTCAATTCGTCGCCGGCGGCGGTGCGGTAGCCTCCTTGACGAACTGGGCGTAGGTTCCGACCTTGGCGTGCAGCGGCACGATGCGATCGATCCGGAGATTCCGCTTCTTCACCTGCTCCAGAAACTGCCCGGCAAACATCTGTACGGCGCCGCCGGGATTATAGACGTCGCCTTCCACGAGCAGCCGCTCCCTCGGGAAGTACGCCATCAGCATCGTCTCCGAATGCGGCCCGGATACCGTATAGAGGTTCACTGTCATTGCGCTGTCGGTGAGGACGCGCTCACCACTCACTCCTTCAATCGAAGGCGGCTTGGGACTTTTCTGGAGCGCATCCGGGACGATGGTGTGCGGCCGCGCGGCCATCTCCTTGAAGAGGGCGACGTTCCCCTCATGCGTGATCACGGTCAACCCCTCCGCGATCGCCGCCCGAACGCCGCCCGAGTGGTCGAAGTGGTGGTGACTGTTGATCACCTGCGTCAGCGGCTTCCCGGGAACGACCTCGCGCGCCTTGGCGATCACGGCGAGCGCCCTGGTGTCGTTCTGCGGCGCCTCGATGAGCGTGAGGTGGTCGCCAAATTCGACGAGGACGCTGTGATGCGAGCCGCCGGCGAGATACCAGACGCCTTTGGCCAGTTCCTCGACCGCCACGGTCGCGGGCGGCGGACCGGCGATGGCCGGTGCCTTGGCCGCGTCGGCCGGTACTGCCAGGTCGCCCGTGTCGCCGTCGGCTGTCTGCTTGGCGACGCGAATCTCAGCCGTCGTGAAATCGTCGACCTTGGTGGTGAGGCGTGTCGCCAGCTGCAGACCACTGGCGTCCTGGTAGTCGGCAAAACTCGTGGTGACGACCACGTCGCCGAGGTTCGTGTTGTCGGTCCTCCCAACGACGCGGGTCGGCAGCTTCGTCGTGCTGTCGATCGCCAGCGTGAACGTCTGGCAGCCCGCGGTGGTGACGTCCACCAGCGACTCACTCCCCTCGGTGCGGGCGTTCGCCAGCCTGGCCATCGGATCGAGCGCGGCGCGGGCGGCGGTGAGCGGGTGGCGCAGCAGATCGACGCGCCGATCGTTGGCGACGCTGTCGGCCACACGCGTGGCGGCGCCGTTGGCCCCGACGTTGTACCCCACGGAGCCGTCGATGCCGTTGACCTGCCGCTGCGGGGCCGGGCCCTGGAAGAACGTGAAGTTCGGCCGGCGTGTCAATTCCGTGCGCGAGCGCCCGCCCGCCATGTCGATCGCCTGACGATAGGCGGTGACGGCGAAGGTCTGCCCAGCGGCCTCAGGTGTGACGTCCTGGCCGAGGTTGTACTGCGTCCCCTCCCCCTCGAGTACCAGGGTCTTCACTGCCAGGATCCGGTCGCGGCCGCCCAGCGCGGCCGCCGCGTCGTTCACCACCTGCTGTTCCGGCGTCGCCTG
>JBOGIR010000263.1:0-8237 GCA_050742335.1 Vicinamibacterales bacterium
CGTCGGAGCGACTTGCTGCGTGAGTTGCCAAACTTGGGCCATCCGAATTTCGCGGAAGGCAAACGGCGCGGCGAACGAGCGTTTGCAAGATTTGTTCGACCGACTCGCCAGAAGCAAAGAATCGACATAGTAATTTCTCACGGGAATGTCATTCGCTATTTTGCCTGCCGCGTGTTACAGCTTCCGGCCGAATCGTGGTCGGTGCTCGGCAGCTCTCACTGCGGCATTACGCAAATGCGCGTTGGGGAAGGAACAGTCCAGATTGTTGGCTATAACCAAGTCACCCACCTGCCGAGTCGGTTGCGACTTTGAAACTGTTCGAGGAGCTGAAGCCTTGTGCCGACCAACTGACTGGTGCTGCACTCGCCTCGACTGGTCAGCTCACTGCCACACTGCCAGGCTGGGCAGCCGGCGCACGTCGTCGCTGAACGGCTCGGGCACAAGCGCATCGACATCACCCTCGACATCTACGCGCACGTCCTGCCCGACATGCAACAGGACGCGGCCCGGCGCCTGAACGCACTCCTCTACGGCCGCTGAGCGATCCTCGGCGAATGGTGGACAAACGGTGGACAACTGGAAGCCCAGGACGCGGGTTTCCTGAATGTTTTGTGGGCTGGTGCGGAAGCGGGGACTCGAACCTGGCACGATCGCCTCACGCTCGAGAAGCTGGCGGCGATCGGCGAGCCTCACGTTTCTTCTTGGATTTGACGTGCGCGCCGAATTCTGAGAGTCTTCACACGGCCAGTAGTCTGGAGGGACCGTTATGGCTAGTCGCCTGGTCTTCCGGCTTGTTTTGTTCGCCTTCCTTGTCTCTGTGCCTGTCGGTCTGGCGGCGCAGGAAGGCGGTGGTGGGGGCTCCGCGCTGGGCGTGACCGTCGGCAAGCTGCAGACCATCGAGCAGAAGCGCGGCGACGCCATTTTCCACAAGAACTGCCATCTGTGCCATATCTCCACGGCCCAGAAGCGCGAGCTCAAGATCAACGCCACAGAGCTGGTCGGGCTCTTCAAACGAGCGGATATCAGTGAGCAGGCTGTTCGGCAGCTGATTCAGGTCGGCATACCCCGGCGGATGCCGGCCTTCACGTACAACTTCACGGCGGCTGAACTGGACGATCTGATCGCCTACTTGAAGATTCGCTAGCCGTTCACCCACGCGCTCCAGCGCAGGAGGATAGTGATGTCTCGATCCCGTGTGCTGTTCCTGGTCCTCGGGCTCGCGGCGGTCGCGCTCTCAGCGACGCTGCCCGCCGTTTCACCAAGTGCCGCGCCCGGTATCGAGCTGACCGGCACGGTCAAAGGCACGGACGGGAAACCGATGGAAGGCGTGGCCGTCTCCGCCAAAGGCGAGGGGTCGCCGGTGACGACGTCTGTCTGGACGAACCAGAACGGCGCCTACGCTTTCCCGGCGCTCGAGGCCGGCCGCTATCAGGTGTGGGCGCAGGCCATCGGGTTCGACCGCCCGGTCGCCGAGGCGACCGTCACGCCGGGTCAGGGCGTGAAGCAGAACTTCACTCTCAAGTCCACGGACATCATCCCACGGTCGCTGTCGACGGCGGAATGGATGGAGAGCCTGCCGTCCGACACGAGTTTCGATCGCCGGATGAAGATCGTGGTGTTGAACAACTGTAGCAACTGTCACCTGCCGGCGAACTGGCTCGAGAAGCGTTTCGATGCGGCGAGCTGGGAAACCGTGTTGGATTACATGGAGAAGATCGCGCCGCATGGCGACGTGCCGGAGAACTCCGCCGGCGATCCACCCGGACGGCGTGCCGGCGGCGCCGAGTTCCCGGCCGGGGAACTCGACGCCAACGGCGATCCGGTGAGCATCCACGCCAAGCTCATGCAGTTCTACCGGAAAGATCTGGTCGAGTATCTGACGCGCGTCGCCGGCCCGAAAGCGTATCCACTGAAAGCGAAGCCGTTCGCGCGTCCGACCGGCGTCGCCAGCCAGATCGTGGTCACCGAGTACGATCTGCCGTTCGAGCGGCCGGGGGGCCTGGGCAAGCTCGATCCACGAACGGGGAAGGTCTCGTTCCTGGCGGTTCGCGACGGCAAGACGGTGGTGCAGGAGGTCCCCGTGGCCGGCCGCAACGAGTACCGGAGCGGCTCGGACTGGAGTTGGGGGACGCGCGACGAACACCTCGAGCGCGGCACACACGACATCGCGATCGGTACCGACGGCAACGTCTACTTCGGCATGAACGCGATGAGCTCCGATCCGGCTCACGGATACGTCTGGTACGGAAACGGGCGGCAGTTCACGCGCCTCGACGTCAAGGCCGGCAGCCTCAAGTCCTATCCGGGACTCCGCTACCCCTTGTCTCACGGGACGCAGGTTGACACCAAAGGAAACGTCTGGGGATCGTTCGGCCTTGGCTTTCTGCGGCTGAACATCGCAACCGGCCAGCTCACCGAATTCAACACGGTCACCCCGTTCAGCCGGCCGTACGACCTCGGTGTCGATCGCTTCGACAACGCCTGGGTGTCGCAGCTCGCTCTGGACAAGCTGGCCGTCGTCGACGGCCGGACGGGCGAGGTCACCGAGGTCGCGCTGCCTCCGTTCACGTCACCCGACCTCCGCCCGGAAGACATCGAGATTCTGAAGACGGTGGGGTCCTGGGACCATAACGCGGCGCCCGGCCAGCAGGGACCTCGCCGCATGAGCGCCGATGCCCACGGTGATTACGTCTATTCCGGTCTGTACTGGGCGGGCGGCCTGGCGCAGATCGACGCCCGCACGAAGACCTTTGTGAAGATCCATACGGTGCCGGAGCTCCGGTGGGCGCAGCCCTATAAGCCCATCGCCGACAAGAACCACATGGTCTGGTTCAGCAACTCCGCGGCGGACATGCTGGGGCAGCTCAATCCGGCCACGGGAAAGATCACGCTGTATCAGCTGCCGACGCGCGGCACCAACTCCCGGCACCTGGCCGTCGACGACACGACCGATGTCCCGACCGTGTGGGTGCCGTACACGGGCGCCGGCAAGGTCGCCCGGGTGCAGTTCCGGTTCGATACGTCGAAGAACTGATTAGACGCAAGGAAAGCGAGGACGGCGATGATGCCGAAAGCCGCGGCGGTGAACCTCTCACGCTTCGTCATGATCCTTGTGCCATGCTGCCTCATAGCCTTTCCAGCCGTGAGTGCGGGGCAAGTGGGAAGCGCCATCACCGGCGTCGTGCGGGATGCGTCTGGCGGGGTGTTGCCTGGAGTCACGGTTGAAGCCGGCAGCCCGGCCCTGATCGAAGGCGCCAGGGTCGCCGTCACCGACGACCAGGGCGTCTACCGCATCGTCGACCTCCGGCCCGGAACCTACCGTGTGACCTTCACGCTGCCTGGCTTCAGGTCGTTCATCCGCGACGGCATCGCCCTGACGTCGGCCTTCACGGCCACGGTCAACGGCACCCTCGAGGTGGGCGCGGTTGAGGAGACGGTGACCGTTACGGGCGAAGCTCCCGTCGTGGATACCCAGAGTGTCGCGGCACGAGAAGTGTTCACGCGTGACACCGTGGAGGCGCTCCCGATCGCCAGAACGACGGGGGTATGGGCCGCCCTCATACCGGCCATGAGGCAGCCGCCACCTGCGGCCGCCGATACGGGCGCGACGGGTGGAGTCGACGTCGGTGCGACGCAGAGCGAGCGATCGCAGGCCCAGGTCACCGTGCACGGCGCTCCGGATGACATACGGGTCGTGAGTTACGGCATGGAGGCGATGCGGGGCGTTTACAGCATGAACCGCGTCGATACCCAGGAAGTCACCGTCCAGATGGGCGGTAATCCCGCCGAGGCCGAGACCGGCGGCGTGCGCATCAACATCATCCCGAGGGAGGGTGCCAACAACCTTTTCGGTACCCTCGAATACGATGGTACGGCCGAGGCTCTGCAGGGCAACAACATTGACGATGACTTGCGCGCTCGCGGTCTCCAGGGAACCCCGTATGTCAAGCAGGCCTACAACGTTGGCGGGGGGTTCGGCGGTCCGGTCGCCCAGGACAAGGTGTGGTTCTTTGGCTCGTACCGGAAGTGGGGATCTCAATTGTGGCTGCCGGGCAAGTACTACAATGCCACGCAGGGGACGCCGGTCTACACGCCGGACCTGAGCCGACCGGCATTCTCGAACGACTACTACCAGAGCTTCACCGGTCGCCTGACGTGGGCGGCGACCGGGAATCAGAAGTTCAATTTCGGGTACGAAGACGGGAACAACTGCAACTGCGTGATTCGCCTGATCGCGCTGAACCGGGCGCCGGAAGCGACCGGGAACCACCTCTACTTCATGAAGATTCCGCAGGCGACCTGGCAGTACACGGCCAGCAACCGGCTCCTGTTCGAGAGCGGCTTCGCGTGGTATCGCGGAATGGGACCCAGCCGTCCGGTGGAGGGTGTGCAGCCCGACCACATCGCCATCCGCGAGCTTTCGACCGACTTCCGCTGGAACTCCCGCGCCGACAACATCGCCGGAACGGGGTCGTATGCCAACCGCTCGATGCGGAACAATCTCACCCAGCGCCTCAATGTTTCGTACGTCACCGGATCGCACAACTTCAAGACGGGCGCCTGGGTACAGCAGTGGCCGAACTTCCAGGAGTACTCCGTCAATGGCTCGATGCTCCAGAACTTCCGGAACGGCCTGCCAGTCTCGGTGGTGTTGTATGCGTCGCCGCTGCATCAGAGGTTCATGGCGCACAACATCGGACTGTACGTGCAGGATCAATGGACGCTGCGGCGTTTGACGCTCAATATGGGCCTGCGGTACGACAGCTATCGTGGGTACGCCCAGGAAGTGAACACGCCGGCGGGCCTCTTTGTGCCCGAACGTCATTTCGACCAGACTGACGATCTGACGAACCTGAAAGACGCCAACGTGCGGATGGGCGCCGCCTACGACCTGGTTGGCAACGGCCGCACTGCGGTGAAAGCGTTCGTCGGTCGATTTATCGTGGGCCTTGCGGGGGAGGTGCCCGCGCAGCCTGCCGCGGCCGTCGTGACGAGTGCCACCCGCACGTGGAACGACCGGAATGGCGATTTCGTTCCTCAGGAGAGCGAGCTGGGGCCGCTCTCGAACAGCCGGTTTGGAAGCCCGATACCGGACTCACTGACGGTGGATCGCAACGTCAGGTTCGGGTGGGGGAATCGCGCGTACACCTGGCAGGGCATTCTCTCAATCGACCACGAGATCATGCGCGGTCTTGGAGCGCAGCTCGCCTACTACCGGACGTCATGGGGAAACCAGAGCTTCATTGACAACAGGCTGGTGAGTGCGACCGATTTCGACGAGTACTGCATCACCGCGCCCACCGATTCGCGTCTGCCCGGCAGCGGGAGTCAGGTCTGCGGGCTGTACGACGTCAAGCCGTCGAAGTTCGGCCAGGTCGACAACTTCCAGACCCTGGCGGGCGACCGGATGAAACAAATTTTCAATGGGATCGACCTCAATCTCAGTGGCCGTTTCAAGAACGGCGCACAGATCAACGGCGGCCTCGCCTTTGGAAACAACCTGACCGATAACTGCGGGATCGCCGTGGACTCGCCGCAGGCGCTGCGGTTCTGCCGCACCACCTTCTCCTGGTCCGAGGATGTGCAGTTCAAGATCAACGGGTCGTATCCGCTTCCCTGGAATCTTCGGACCAGCTTCGTCTACCAGAACATCCCCGGCTTCCCCATTGGCGCCCTTCACACGGTGACGAGTGCGATGGCCGCCCTGTCCCTCGGCAGGAACATGTCGGCCGGAGCCAATGCGACGTCCGAAATCGCATTGATTGATGGCAGCTCGATGTTCGAGGAGCGGACGCAGATGCTGGATCTGCGTTTCTCCAGGCGGTTCAACGTGGGCCGGACCGGAATCACCGGAAATCTCGACATGTCGAACGTGTTCAATGCCAACACGCCGCAGTATGTGAATCCGCAGTACGGTCCGGAGTGGCTGAGGGTCACCAACGCCATGTCGGCGCGCGTGGTGCGGGTGGGGGTGCAGGTCGGATTCTGAGGAACCCTGGGTCGGGCGCCGCTTCTTCCTCTGCCCTGACACGCTGACGCGAGCCACGGAGTCACGGAGTCACTTCGGGTTCTGCGTTCCCTGTGTCTTGTCGACGACGACCCGGCCTCCTTTCATCACCCAGCGGACGTTCTCGCTCTTGGAGATGGCGGTGATGTCGGCACGCGGGTCGCCTTCAACGGCGACGATGTCGGCAAAGAACCCCGGCGCCACGGCACCGAGGCTCTTCTCCATTCCAAGCATGGCCGCAGGCTCGGTGGTCGCCGTCTTCAACGCCTGCTCGGGCGTCATGCCGATCTTCACGAACCAGTCGAGCTCACGTGCGTTCAGACCCCAGCCGTTGTAGACGGCGTCGGAGCCCATGATGAGGCGCACGCCGGCTCGGAACGCCTTCCTCGCGGTTTCAACATTGCGTTGGATGTAATCGCGCAGCCGCTCCTTCGCGCCGGGCGGGAAGCGGTAGACGGTGTCGGCGTTCTCCACGTAGTACTGGTTGTGATCGATCGTCGGGATGTAGTAGGTCCTCCGCTTGACCATGTCCGCGATGGTCGCAGCGTCTATGTCCGCCCCATGCTCGAGCGAATCGGCGCCGGCGCGAACGGCATCCCGGGCACCCGCCGGTCCGTAGGAGTGAATCGCGACTTTCTTGCCGAGCGCATGCGCCACGTCGACCGCCGCCTTCATTTCCTCGAACGTAAACGTCTGAAACTGCGTCACGTCGTCGAAGCCGCCGGTCGATCCGTGCATCTTCACCCAGTCCGCCCCGGAGGCGATGACCTGCCGCACGCCGCGGATGACCGCATCCACCCCGTCTAGCATGATGCCGATGGGCGCAGGCGGCGCGGTGCTGCGGGTAATCCGGATCGCGGTGCCCGAGACGAACATCCGCGGCCCCACCATCTTCCCCATGGTGATGAGATCGCGCATCGCCAGATCCACCCCATTCGGCGCGTTGAGGTCGCGAATCGTCGTGATGCCCGCCTCGAGCGCTTTGTGCGCATTCTCCTGGGCGAGAAACGCCGTGACGGCCGGATGGCGGGGAGGCTCGCTGCGCGGCGTGGTCACCCCGTCCCAGTAGTAGGTGATGTGCGTGTGGGCGTCGATCAGTCCTGGAATGCCGGTGTATCGGGACAGATCGATCACCTCTGCGCCACTCGGTATCGGCGGGTTGCCGCCTGCGACGCGCTGCACCCGGTCGTCTTCGACAACGACCACGGCATTGGTGAAGACCCGTCCCGTGCCATCCACGAGTGTGCCGAACTTGATGGCCTTGGTCGCCGCAAGCGCCGTCGAAGACGTTGCGAGGGAGAGGACCGCCAGCAGGGTTGCGATGCGCATGGCGTCTTTCTAATCGAACCAGGACATCGGCAACCCTGATGACTACTGGCGTGGCGGTGCGACGCGACGATGGTCGACGTGGACGGGCGGCGTTGCCTACTTGGTTTCCTTCTTCGCGGCCTCTTCAGCTCTCTTCTCGTCGGCTCGAGCGCCAGCCAGGATGTTGTACAGGCCGTAGTTCCCTTCGTGACAGGCGTGCTCGAATATCGGGCCTATCGTCTTCTTCATGGGCATTTCTCCGGACCAGGGTCTTGTCCACGTGGCCGGATCGTCGACCGTGAATTGGTAGCGGATCGTGTTCTCATCCACGCGTGTAAAGCGCTCGACGAGCCGCAGGTTCTCGCTGGATCCTCGCAACGGGTTCTTGCCGTTGAAGTGTGCCGTCTCGACCACCAACGTATCGCCGTCCCAACGGCCGCGACCGCTTCCGATCCACTGGCGGACGTCCTGCGGCAGTGGCGGACGCCCATCCAGCGGGATGACGCGAAAGTCATGGAGCATCTCGGCGAGAATCATCACCTGTCCGGGAGCCTGCACGATCTGATAGTTGTTGTTGTAATTCCCATACAGCATGGGAGGCCCCATGCGATCCATGACGAGGCACCGCGCGCCCAACGGCAGATTCTGAGCGGCGTCGTACGGACCACTCCTTCGCTTCGCCGCCTCTGCACGCTCGGCCGCCCTCTTCCGTCCCTCTGCTGACAGGGGAGGAAGTTTCCCATTCGGGGGATCCACGATCAGCGATGTCCGCAGGTTCGATGAGTACCCTGCGACACTTCGGTCGAGGCCGAACTGGGTATGGTCATAATGCACGTCGGGGATCGTCCCCGGTTCGGTCTGCGCGGCTTCTCTATCAACGAACTGCCTTTCAAACTCGGCCGCTTCCTCTGGTGTATAGAAC
>JBOGIR010000264.1:0-1806 GCA_050742335.1 Vicinamibacterales bacterium
TATCCCTCGTACCGCGAGGCGGTGATCGCCACGGCACGGCACTTCGACGTCGATCCCGAGTGGGTGCTGCTCACGAACGGCCTCGATGAAGGCATCCTGATGGCGGCCGTCGGACACATCGCCCGCAAACGCGTGTACGACGCGGAAACGATTATTCCGCTCCCGGCGTTCGATCCCTATCCCAATTCGACGGCAGCCGTGGGAGCGACGGCGATACGAGTGCCTCCGGGCTCCGACTTCGCGTTCCCGACACAGGCCGTCATCGACGCCGTCACGCCGCGCACACGAATGATCTTCCTGAATACGCCGAACAACCCGACAGGACAGTTGATCGCCGTTGAGGACTTGGGTCGGATCAGCGAGGCGGCGCCCAACGCGGTCGTCTTGATCGACGAGGCCTACATCGAGTTCGGCGGCACGAGCTTCCTGCCCTGCCTTCCGCAGTGTCCGAACGTGCTGCTGGGGCGCACCTTTTCAAAAGCGTACGGACTGGCGGGGTTGCGCGTGGGCGTCGTCATCGGCCAGCCGCAGGTGCTGGACCCTGTGAGAGCGGTGACGCTCCCGTTCAACATCAACGGCGTCGCTCTGGCAGCGCTCGGTGCGGCACTGCAGGACTCCGAGTTCCTGCCCCGGTATGCTGCCGAGGTGCAGCAGTCGCGCGAACGGCTGTATGCGGCCTGCCGGCGCCTGGCCCTGGAGTACTGGCCGAGCGCGGCCAATTACGTGCTCGTGCGCGTCGGCGAGGCCACGCCGTTCGTGGAAGCGCTCGCGGCGAGGAGGATCCACGTCAGAGATCGCTCCAGGGATCCGATCACTCCTGGGTGCATCCGCGTCACCGCAGGGATGGTCGAGCATACCGACGCGGCGATTGAGGGCCTCGAAGTCGTGATCGCCGCACGGCGGGGCGCAGGGCAGGCGTTATGAAGAGGATTCGGGTCAGGAGACAGGAGACAGGAGACAGGAGACGGGAGGCGGCGTTCGATCGCCGCACGACCGAGACGCACATTCGCGGGCGGCTGGTGCTGGACGGCCAGGGGCGCTACGAGGTCAGCACCGGCATCCGGTTTCTCGACCACATGCTGGAGCTGTTGACCCGGCATGGCGGCTTCGACCTGACGCTCCGTGCCACCGGCGATCTCGATGTCGACCAGCACCACACCGTGGAGGATGTCGGCATCGCGCTTGGCGAAGCGGTGCTCGCGGCGCTCGGCAATCGCAAGGGCTTCAACCGCGCCGGCTACTTCGTCATGCCAATGGACGAGACGCTGGCCGTCGTGGCGATCGATCTCAGCGGACGTCCGCGGGCGGTCGTCGACTTGAAGCTGCGCGTGCGGCGCGTCGGCGACCTGCAGAGCGAGCTGATTCACGACTTCTTCGAGGGCTTCGCGTCGGCGGCGCGGGCCAACGTGCACGCGTCCGTTCTGTACGGGCGATCGAGTCACCATCAGGTTGAGGCAATCTTCAAGGCCTTCGCGCGCGCGCTTCGCGTCGCCTGCGCGCGGGATGCACGCCTGGCGAGAATGCTGCCGAGCACGAAGGGCTTGCTGTGATCGCGCTCATCGACTACGGCGCCGGGAATCTCACGTCGGTCAAGAAGGCGCTCACGGCGCTGGGAGCCGACTTCATCGTGCCGCCCACCCCAGGCGAGTGTGCGGCTGCGGCAGGACTCATCGTGCCCGGTGTGGGACATTTTGCCGCCACGAAGGCGCTCGACGCGCCCTGGCGCGAGGCCGTGAGCCGCGCCGTCAGTGCAGGCACGCCACTGCTCGGCATCTGCCTCGGCATGCAGTGGCTGTACGAAGGGAG
>JBOGIR010000265.1:0-6023 GCA_050742335.1 Vicinamibacterales bacterium
GGGCGTTGACCCATGTAAACGAGACGGCCATGACACCCGCCACGGCCAGCAACGCTGCTCTCGGAATCACACGCCATGTCATGTGCTCCTCCAATCGAGACTCTCAGCGGGCGGCGATTGCGCGCCCAGGCCTGCGAACGCCTCCACCGGCGTGACGCTCGCCTAGACAGCTCGTGGCAAAACCGGCCGCGTACGTAGTGTCCGCCTTCAGGCGGACCGTGGCAGGGCCGGCACGGCCACAGAGCCACACCCCTCGACAATGCTTGGGGTGGCGCCTTGGTGACTTTCACCACGGCCGCTAGGGCTGGTCGGACACGTTAAGACCGAATGGCATGAATGTCAATCGTGGCGTGCGGCCCTACGGCGTGTACTTCCAAACTTCACCGGCCCCGGCCGTGATGCCTCGGTTCGTGTAGTAGACCGATCCGCTGCTGTCGACGACCAGGGAGGTTGGTCTGTTCAAGTTGGCGACAAGAACCGTGCGCGTGCCATCGGGTCTGATTCTGACGAGGTCGCCCGGCAGGGCGAAGAACTGCGGACCTGTTGAGTGCTCGATGACATAGAGGCTGCCGTCCGGTCCGAAGTCGATGTCGGTGACGGTCGTGAAGCCGCTCCGAAACACCTGCCCCGGCAGGCCGGGAACGATGCGGTAGATGTTGGCCGCCCCGGCTGCGAACGGGACGCCGGAGAGCTCGCTTACGTAGTACGCCCCATCCGGTCCAACGGCGATCGCCGTCGGTACCGAGTCCGTGGCTCGGTTGGGGCGTGAGGGGAAGGCGGCCACTGTGTTGACCAGGCCGCTGGCGATGACGCTTACCACTGCGTTGCCGCCTGCATCAGCGACGAGCCGCACCGACGGCAGCACGAGCAGACCGTACGGGTTGCTGTCGGGCGGCCCGCCGCCGGGATTCACGTCCCGTTCGTACGCCGTCACATCGCCAGCTTCCCGGATCTGACCGTCTGCAGAGATCTGCAGAAGCTTGCCAAACGCCGCTCCCGCGTTTCCGAAGAACCGCCGGTCGACCGGGTCGGACCCGAGGCCCATGATGACGAACATGTCGCCGGTGCTCTGAAAGGCCACGTCGTGTGGTCCGCTCGCTTCATCGCCGCCCGGCAGGGCATGCGACGGAAGTCCGGTGACCACGCGTTCCTGGATGCCGTTGACGAACCGGCTGATAGTACCCGTCAGACCGAAACAGCGCGTCAAATTTTGCGCGTTGACGCGGCATGGGCCGGCGCCGCCGACACCCGCTTCAGCCACGTAGATGGCCCCATGCGGGCCGAGGGCGAGCCCGCGCGGGTTGTTGAGCCCGGACATGATCCTCACGTTCGTGGGCGCCGCCTGACGGGCCGCCGTCGAGGCGACAAGACCGACCGCGACAAGCAACGCAGTGACAGAAATTGTTCGAGTCATAGAGCCCTCCTGGGGCGCAAAGCTCAGCCATTCTGTCCGCTAGAGAGGTGTCTTCGCAACTGAAACTTCAGGTCGGCAGGGGTGTGCGACGCGAAGAGTGCGCATGCACCGAGGCCTCGACGCAAGACGTTCAGGCGGTGCTGGAGCTATCTCTGTGCCGCGTCGGTTTTCAGCAGCCACGTGTCCGGAGGCATGTTGCCCTCCCAGCACGCCGATTCCCAGGGCTCCTCGTACGGCCTGCGCTTTTCGACGACACGCATCGTCCAGGGGCGGGTGAACACCGTGGGATCATCGACTGTCGCCTCGTAGTGCATGGTGTCCGCGTCGACAAACGTGATCCGTTCGACGACATGCACGTTGTCGCTGAAGAAGTCCCCGGTGAAGCTGAGACGGGTTCCTTTCAGATTGGTTGTATCGACGACCAGGGTGGTCCCTTCCCAGCGGCCGCGCGCATCGCCCATCCAGAGCTTCACATCGGGCGCGATGTGCGGCCGGCCGTCGAGAGGAATGACCCGGTAGGCGTGATATTCATCGAAGATGAACACGACAGCGCCCGCCGGCTGAAGGATCCTGAACGGCGGAACGTTGGTGTAGAGCCGCGGAATGCCGCCGAGCAGGCACCGGTGCTGCGTGTCGATGTGCTCGGGCCGCGTCGGCCTGTCGTACACCGCTTCCTGCTGCTTCTGTCTCGCGGCCGCCCACGGCTGATAGGGCACGAGGCCGTCGGGAGGATCGATGACGCGGCTGGGAAGGCGGAGATCTTTTCCGCTCACCCGCCGCTGCAAGTCCATGCCCCCGCTGATCGGATTGCTCAACGAGACCGACCCGCCGGCCTGGGCGGCCCAGACGCCTTGCACGTCCGGCTGTCCATCGGCCAGCCGTGCCGGCGGCCATGGTCTGGATTGCGCGGGTTGGGTGGCTGCGGCCTCACGTCCCTGTCCGACAGCAGGTCCCGCCATCGTCAAGAGGACGACGCTCGTCCCAAGGGTCACGATCGTGCGTCCGGTTCTCATGTGCGATTTCCTGGTTGCGGGATGATGGCCGACGAACCAGTCATGGGCCCTGCCCCTGATATCCCGCAGGCCCATGGCTGGTTGGCAGCGTCTCTTGGCGCGCTTCGCCCGCCGTAGACCGTTGTGCGGCTCAGCATCATTCCAGACAACGGGTACGAAATTCGCGCTTGGAGCCGCATAACGGTCTGAATGTGACGCTACAACGTAGGGCAGGCGTGGACGCCTGTCAATGGCCTGAGCCGCCGCGTGTCAACATGGCCTGAGCCGCCGCGTCGTTCGACAGACGTCGTGGCCCAAGGCAGTCATGACGCCATGCATGGCAACCGCGTCCGCTGTGCGACGGCTTTCGAGACTCGTAGCCCGCGCAGCGGTGGCGGGTCAGTCGCTGTCGGATTAGGATTACCTCCTGGCCTCTGACTTCCAGGTTTCATCCGGCGGCGCCGGCAGCCTCGTCTCAGGGTGGTTGCGTGCGCGCGTCTGACGATGCGAACCTTGAGATGTGGATGAGTGGCAGAACAGAAGACTGACGGACGCCGAGTCGCATGCGTTATTTGACCGATTGTTCCCGCGCGGTTTCGCTGGTGCGGACGTGCTCGACGAAATCGCTCCGGATGGCTGGGAGCATTCGCCGTTGCTGGCGTGTTTCCACCCGTCGGTCGAACGCGTGTTCGAGGAGCAGGTGCTGATGCACCGCAACCTGGAGGAACTGCGTCTCATGCGACGGCGTCCCGACGATGTCGCCAGCGCCGTATCGTCGCCGGAACCAACATTGGACGAGGTGCAGCGCGAATATCACCCGGAGCCGGTGCAACAGAACGAAGAAGTGACGGAGTTGGTGGGCCTGTGCCTCTGGGACATCTTCTCGGACAATCACGAAGTGATCGCGGCTGATGGACGTGTTGCGGACATTGGTTCGTTTCGTGGTGCGGGGGCGTTCCTGGGCGAGCACGTGACTCGCGACCGCGACCGGTGGCGGGAGGGCGACTACCTGCGGTTCTACCTCGGTACGATCTGGATTGCCGGACGTGCCGACCTCACGCCAGTGTACGTAATGATCTTCCGGCGCTTGAAGGCATTGGGCGCCGGCTGGGTCTATCACTTCCCTGAGCTCGGGCTCGTGGAGCTCGCGCCGCCGGACGAGGGTCCGGAACAGCCGCCGACAAGCTACTCAGTATCCGAAGGCGCGGTCGCGGAACTGAAAGCGCAACAGCACGGCGCTGAAGTGCAACGCTTTCGCGCGGAGCTGGCCGAGATGAACGCTCGTGCCCGAGAAGAGGCGTTGGATCGTCCCCTGCCTGCAACTGTGCGCGCGTACCGGCAAGTGTACGGAGGCGATCCACGCGGGTGGCCGCCGGCCTGAGCAGGAACGGACAGGCAGAGCCGGCCCGATCGAGTGAACGCCGAACGCGAGTGCCCTTCGGACGACGTTGTCATCGACGGGAGCCACGTTGAAGACGCGGATCACACGTTCCACCAGCAATGGGCGCCGGAGGCGCTGCTCGGATGCCAGTTCCTGCAGTCTCTGAACGAGCACTATGGCACGCCTCAGAAGTGGTCGCGGATCTGTGCGAGGACGTTTCGCCATGTGTCGCGCCGGTGTTGGCGTCTGTGTGCGACTTCACGCTGGAACGCCGAGGGACTCGAGCCGCTCGAGTGTGTCGGGGTACTTACGAACGAGTCTGATCAGAGCCGAGGCTTGGTCGTTGGGCCTGCTCCGGCCCTGCTCCCATCGTTCAAGGGTCCTTGGATTCACGCCAATCTTGAACGCGAACACCTGTCGCGACATGTGGAGGGCTTCGCGCGTCTCTCGAACGAAGTCCGGATCCACCGATGGGACCATAATGGGTTCCACCTGTTGGGTCCTCAGCGTGAGGCGTCCCTCTCGATGCTCGCGCATCGCCTGGACGCCCGACATGAGCTCGCGGAACAGGCTACGTTTCTTTGTCGCCTTCGTTCGCCTTCTGCTCTTGGCCATCGCTATTGTCTCCCTCGCGTCCTACGGCTTGCCCGCTCTCGCGTCTCTCTTTCGATCGCTCCCTTGAGAGCGCGCTTTTCGGCCGCGCTCAAGTCCGCCGCCGTGTCCTTGTCGTACAGCGTCATCAGCCAAATCTGTGTGTCGGCGATCAGGTAGTAGTAGATGATCCTGAGTCCGCCTCGTTTTCCTTTGTGTCTCCGTCGATCCGTCCAGCGAAGCTCCGAAAACCGCCCGTGCCTGGGATGACATCGCCTGCTTCGGGATCGCGAGCCAAATGGAGCCGAAGTTCCCGGTGTCTGTCGTCATCCAGGTAGTCGGCGAGGAGTTCCGTGAAAAGTGGCGCCTCGATGAACTCCACTGGTCAAGCGTACGCAAGGTGCGTATGCGTGGTCAAGCACACGTTCGTCCGACGCACTGATCCGGCGGACCTCTCGGAAGCCGACCGAAATTCGATTGCGGTGAAGAGCTGCCCGTCTGGGACACTGTTGTCCCAGCGACCGTGGCTTACGTTTACGCGAACAGATGAGGACCGACGCATCGAGTTGGCGCCGGACGCCTTTGATGTTCCCAATGGAGGTGATGACGCGTGAGCGGCGCAGGCCCTTTGATCGGAAAGGAAGACGATCGCGCGACGCTGGACGTCGGCCTGCACCTCACAGAACCGAGCTCGAAGAGCAACTCAAAGCCGCGAACGAACCGCCGCCGCCCCTGCATCCGAGCATGGCCGACCTCTACAGGATGAAGGTCGAACAGCTCGCCGCAGCGCTCCAGCGCGACGACACCCGCCTGGACGCCTCTGAGCCCTCCGTGGGCTCATTGAGTCGATTGTCTTGACTCCGGGAGAAGGGCTAGCTCCGGATCGAGCTGAGAGGGAATCTGGCCGCGATGTTGACCGCTGCCCAAACGGCAGAGAGGTCGCCCGAAACAGGCGACCTCTTGATGCCGGTACGATTGGTTGCGGGGGCTCGCAGCCAGCGGTACTTGCAGCTGTGGAGAGGGGCGGCGTGAGGCTATAGGGCGATTTCCCGCCACAAGCGCGCGTCAACGAACTGAGACAGGTGCCCGACGTTCGTCGTGGCAACGACCAGCTCGTTGCCGGCTTGGACGAGCAGCGCGCTCTGGGCGGCCAGAATCACGTCACCGTCCAGCGCCTTGTCGTCGGCGGTTGGTCGCCCGGCGCCGCGCACCATTGCCCAATGCTCGGCCGCTTTGAGCATGGCCGCTGTCGTAATCGGCACGTAGGTCAGTCGCGCCTTCAGTGCGTCGAGACGTCGGACCGACTCCTCGCTCTTCATCCGCAGAAGCTCACGACGCAACTCGTAGTCGGCGATCTCAGGTATGTGGACAGAGGCGCTCCGAAGTACCAGTTGCTTCAGCCACGCCTTGCATTCACGCGGTTCGCCCGCCTCCGACGGGTGGACCAGCATGCCGAGGACGCCCGTGTCGAGAACGATGAGTTGGCTCAAGGAAAGAGCGGGCGACTGGATAGCCGATCACGATCGAGGCCGCGCTTCAACTGCTCCCACGATTCCGCGCCGCCTTCGCGCTTTGAATCCTCGTCGAGCCACGAGTCCAGCAGGTCGATGACGGATTCGGCAGGCACGCGTGCCCGCGCGAGCCA
>JBOGIR010000266.1:0-3419 GCA_050742335.1 Vicinamibacterales bacterium
GCCGGAGACAGACCCGGCACCCTCTGGAGTGCAGTCGTCACTACCGCGCCCGCGCCGGAATCGGCTCTGGGCCGAGCTGATGCAGCGCAGTTTGGACCAACCAATCAACTACAGTCGGCGCAGGTGAACTGACGCCACCTGTGCGGATCACGCACCCGTTTCACCCGCTCGTCGGCCGAGAAATCGACGTTGTCGAGCGGCGGTGCACCGGGGGTGAGGATCGGATCTTCTACCGAGACCCGGACGGGTACCTCTTGTCGCTGCCAGCGCGCTGGACGAGCGTCGAAGCGGAGGATCCTTTCGTGGTGGTGGCGGCGGGGCGGTCGCGTTTTCGAGCCGTTGATCTGATCGATCTGGCCGCCCTGGTGTGGAAGCTTCGAGCGGGAAAGCCGGCCGATGGTGTGTAAGGTGAATTATGCCGCATCTGTAAGGGCGATTATGCCGCAGCTATCGGGACGGGTACGGCTGATATTCCTCGTGAATGCTGCTGTATAGCCCCATATCTGCTGCGTCGAAGCACCTTGTGTCAGCGCGGGACCTGTCGACCATGACTTTACATAACGGCGTAAATATGTTTACATACCTGCATGGCCAAGCGCACACCGGATCCCAAACCCGACGCGCTCCGGCAACGGCGAAGCCTGAACCCGCATCCGGACCGGGTCGTCGATCCGCTGTTCCAGACGGTGGACTTCTTCGATGCCCGCGCCTGGTGCAGGTCAAGTACGAGATGGTCCGCCAGGTGCGCGTGGATGGACACGCGGTCAGCCAGAGTGCGGCGGCCTTTGGCTTCTCGCGCCCCTCGTTTTATCACGCGCAGGAGCGGCTCGACCGTGGAGGCTTGGCCGCGCTCGTGCCGCGGAAATCCGGTCCCCGCCGTTCGCACAAGCTCGAGGCGGACGTGATGACGTTCATCGAGCAGCTGCGGTCCGACGACGCGTCCCTGCGCCCGGCGGATGTGGCCGCTCGAATCCAGCAACGGTTTCGGCGCACGGTCCATCCACGCAGTATCGAACGGGCATTGGCGCGGCAGGAAAAAAAACGCCTGTGATCCCGTCCGGCGCCGGCGATGCGGCCGTCGCCTACGAACAGCTTCGCCACCATGTGCTCACCGGTTCGTCAGGCGCCGGGCACGTCGGTTTAATCCTGCTGATGCGGGAAGGAGTCGCCGCCTGGCTCGATCACTCGGCCCCCGGCTTCACGCCGTCCACGGTGGCCGCGGTGGCGTCGCCCGGACTTCTCCCGCCACTGCAGGCCGGAATCGTTGCCGTGCTGGTCGATCTCGTGTGGACGACTCGACAGGAGATGAATCCATGATCACCGAATCCCACCAGAAGGTCACCGCTCGTCACCTTCACCGTAGCGCCTATCTGTACGTGCGGCAGTCGACGCTGCGGCAGGTCCTGGAGAACAGCGAAAGCACCGAACGGCAGTATGCGCTCCGGCAACGCGCCATCGCCCTGGGATGGCCGCCCGAGCGGGTCATCGTCATCGATTCCGATCTTGGGCAGTCGGGTGCGTCGGCCGTGGACCGCGAAGGGTTTCAGACGCTCGTGACCGAGGTCGGCATGGGCCGCGCGGGTATCGTGCTGGGGCTGGAGGTGTCGCGCCTGGCGCGAAACTCGGCCGACTGGCATCGGCTGCTGGAGATCTGCGCGCTGACCGACACGCTCATTCTGGACGAAGACGGCATCTACGATCCCGCACACTTCAACGACCGATTGCTGCTTGGCCTGAAGGGCACGATGAGTGAAGCCGAGCTGCACGTGATCCGGGCGCGCTTGCGTGGCGGCATCCTCAACAAGGCTCGCCGCGGCGAATTGCGCTGCCGTCTGCCAGTCGGCTTCGTGTATGACGCGGCCGGCCGTGTGGCCTTCGATCCCGACGCGCAGGTGCAGGACACCGTTCGATTGCTGTTCGACACGTTTGCGCGAACCGGCACGTTGTATACGACGATCCGGTACTTCCGGCAGGGAGGCTTGCTCTTTCCGTCACGCGTGGCCGCTGGCGCCGACAAAGGTCAACTCGCGTGGGGGCCTCTGTCATTGGGCCGCGTCTCCAGCACGCTGCACAATCCCTGGTACGCGGGCGCCTATACCTACGGGCGCGGCCGCTGGCGCACGCAGCCGAACGGACGTCCGCGCCACGAACGTCTGCCGCCCCACGAGTGGCAGGTCCTGATTCCGAACGCCCATCCCGCGTACATCTCGTGGCAGGAGTATGAACGCAACGAGCAACGATTGCGGGAATCCTCTAAAGCGGCCGGCTTCGAGCGAACCGCCGGGCCTGCCCGCGAAGGCCCGGCGCTCCTCCAAGGCCGCGCCGTCTGTGGCCTGTGCGGCAGCCGGATGCACGTGCACTATGACACCCGCTCCACAGGCGTTCTGATCACCCACTACGTCTGCTTCGGCCGTGGACGCCTCTTCGGCGATCCCATCTGCCAGAGCATTGTGGGAACCCAGCTTGACGCCACGATCGGCCAGATGCTGGTCGATGCCGTCACGCCGATGGCGATTGATTTGGCGCTCGCCGTCCAACAGGAGATTACGGCCCGCCTCGATGAAACCGACCGCCTTCGCCACCGCCAGGTCGAGCGGGCACAGTACGAAGCCGAGGCCGCACGGCGCCGTTACATGCACGTGGACCCCGCGAACCGACTCGTGGCCGATTCCCTCGAGTCCGCGTGGAATACCAAACTCCGCGCGGTGGCCGATGCGCAAGAGGACTACCAGCGACGGCGCGCCGCCGACCGGATCCTGGTAGACGATGCCGAGCGGCAACGCCTGCTCGCGCTCGCCACGGACTTCCCCGCCGTCTGGCGCGACCCGAACACCCCGCACCGCGAGCGCAAGCGCATGCTCGCCCTCTTGATCGAAGACGTCACGTTGACCAAACAACGCGAGATGACCGCCGCTGTTCGTTTTCGAGGCGGCGCCACCACGACCTTCACGTTGCCCCGTCCTCTCACCGCTCAACAGTTGCGCGCCACGCATGACGACGTGCGTCAGCAGATCGACACGCTCCTGGATGAGTACACGGACGCCCAGATTGCCCGCCTCCTAAACGAGCGCGGACTGCGCACCGGCGCCGGTGCCGCGTTTGACACGACCAGCATCCAGTGGGTTCGCTACTCCACCAAGATCCGAAGTCTGAAAGAGCGCTTGCTTGAAGCCGGCATGCTCACCGGCGAGCAAATCTCAGCTCGGCTGGGCGTCAGCCGAACCACCCTCGGCAAGCTCCGCACACAGGGACGGATCCAGGCGCGCATCTGCAACGACCACGGCCAATGGCTATACTGGCCGCCAGATCTGGCGCCGCCGCTCACCGATTCATCGCGCGAATCTACAAATGTCAGTTCCCCTGCGGGAGGTGCAGTATGAAACCTGTTCCTTTGGCTTCGACGTCCTCGCGTGTCCGCG
>JBOGIR010000267.1:0-9908 GCA_050742335.1 Vicinamibacterales bacterium
CAACACCACAGAGCCAACGCCACGATGACGCGTTTCATGCCTAACCTTTGACCTTTGCCATTTGCCCTTTGACCTCGGCGACAGCCGAGCGCCAAACGCGCGCGCCGTCCGATCGGAACGGCCCAGCGAACACAGTTCCCGACGGTCGGAGCGAATCGCTGACGCGTTCGCCAAGACGGCTCGCGGCCTCGCGGCCCTCGACGATGCCGTAGACAGCCGGGCCCCAGGAGCTCTGTCCAACACCGGCCGCGCCCCACTCGCGGAGACGTCGAACCAGATCACCGCTCGCGCCTGACGCGAAGGTTCCACCCTGTACCGGCGCTAACCAGCGACCAGTGATCTCCTGGAGCTCGTTCAGTGCACGTCCGAACCCGGCGAGGTCGGCGTCGGCGAGCGCCGGCAGCAGCACCATCAGGACGATGTGGGCGACCCGTTCGACGTCGCGCTCCTCCGGCACGGGCAGCCGTGCGAATGCCTCGGCCTCCCCTGCCCCGCTGATGCCGGGCTGGCCATCGGGTATAGCCACGACACACCACCATGTGGACGGGATCGGGACCCGGGCAATCAGCGGACCGCATTCGTCGCGATCTGGATGTCGTCCACCCTCGACGACGAGACCTCCATCATCGAAGGTCCAGGTGCCGATGGCCGATCGCTTGCCGCGTCCGACCGCACGGGCCAGGCTGCGAGCGTCCGTCTCCAGGCCGTACAGCTCGGCCAGCGCGCGAGCGACGGCTAGCGCCAGCTGCGTCCCGGAGCCGAGGCCGACATGTGGCGGCAGGGAATGATGAACGTGCACGGCCGCACCGGCTCGGAGGTGGTGATGCGCGAGGAAGAGACGCGCGAACTCCCGCGCGCGCTCGGCGTCCTCGCCCGTGGCGACGAGCGTGTCAGCCGGTGCGGCAGACACGCGGAGCGTGGGTCTCGCCGTGGCGGCGCCAATGCCGCCGAACCATCGCCCGCGCGCGCCTCGGAGGTCGAGCACGCCGAAGTGCAGGCGCGCCGAGGCCTCGACGAAGACCGCCTCCTCGTCTCGTGTGTGCATGCCGATCGCTACCGGGTCCCGCTTTGCATGGGTGCTGTGAAATCGTTGCGAACGACTTTGCCGCCCTTCATGACGAACTTCACGCGCTGCAGCTCGGTGATGTCGGAGATCGGATTGCCCGAGACGGCGACGAGATCGGCGAACTTGCCTTTGGCGATTGACCCGATCTGATCCTTCCAGCCCATCGCCTCGGCATTGACGATGGTTCCCGCCTGGATGGCACGGGCCGGGCTCATGCCCGATCGCTTGACCAGTGCCTCGAAGTCGAGCGCCTGCGTCCCGTGCGGGTAGGTCGATCCGTCGGCGCCGCTGCCCACCAGGACCTTGAGCCCTTTCGTCGCCACGGCCATTGCCACCGCTTTGTCGAAGATCGGAATCATCCGGAACTTGCCGCCCGTGTTCTTGGCATCGTTGTCGTCCATGTACGGCTCGGTGTAGCGAACGAGCGTGGGGTCGAAGTAGAGATTCTTCTTCACCATCTCGTCGAGCTGCGCCTGGGTCAAGCCGTAGCCGTGCTCGACCGAGTCGCACCCGGCGGCGATGCTGAACTGGAGACCGTCGCCCCCAAACGCGTGGCACGCCGCCTTCTTGCCAAGTCGATGGGTCTCATCCACCAGCGCCTGCAGCACGGGCAGCGGGTACTGCAGGACATAGCGCGGCTCGCCGGTCGGACTGAACGAATACCCGCCCGTCGGCTAGAGCTTGATCCAATCCACGCCGCGATCCACGTGCTCGCGCACGGCGGCGCGCGCTTCCTCTTCCGTTCGGATGACGATGCTCGCGAGCGGATTGACGGGCGCCGACGGATCGGGAGGCTTCGGCCCCCAGGCGATCCCGCGCCCTGCGACTTGCAATCTGGGGCCGTCGAGGTCGCCCCAGTTGATCGCGTTGCGAACGTCGACGTCGCCGTAGCCGTTGCCGTGCGAACCCATATCGCGCATGGCCGTGAAGCCGGCCTGCAGGTCGGCCTGCGCGTTGTTGATCGCGATGAGCGCCGATCGCTCACTCGTCATGTTCGGCCGACGGTTGTTGTAGATGTGCGAGTGCATGTCGATCAGGCCTGGCACCACCGTGGCCTGACCGAGATCGATGACCTGGACGCCGGGCGGGATTCTGACCTGACTCTCAGGGCCGACGTCCGTGATGCGTTCGCCATTCACGATCACGACCTGCTTCGTGAGCATCTGACCGCTGTCGCTGTCGAAGAGGCGGCCAGCGCGGACGGCGATCGTGCGCGCCGCCGGGGGACACTGCAGGACGCCGCCCTCGGGCCCCACACACGGTTGCGTGCCGGCAAAGCGCCACGGGCTCTGCGCCGGCTTGCGGGGTGGAGTCGATGGAGCCTGGGCGTAGAGAAGCATCGAGCATGCCAAGAGACAAAGGCTTCCGAAAGCGACTGCGCTGCGAGTCATACGTCCTCCGAAGGCGGTCTGAAGACCCGCCCCACTATCTCAGATCCGTTTGCCGCCGATGACCGCCCCCGCGGGGAATAGCTTCTGCGTGCCTGTGCGCGTGCCCTTGTAGTTGTCCACGAACTCGAACTCGCCGTCGCGAAGCTCGAGGACCGCGACGTCGGCCGTCGCACCGACGCGAAGCGTGCCGAGTGCTCCGAACCCGGGCACGACACGCGCCGCGTTGGCCGTCCCCATCGCGATCACTTGATCGAGCGGCATGCCGAGGAGCAGGAACTTCGACAGCACGTTCGGGAAATCAAAGACCTGATCAGTCCGTCCGGCGTCGGTCCAATCAGACGAGATGGTGTCTGGCTGGAACTTCTGTTTCAACCCGCGCTCGGCTTCGGCCCAGGCGATGTGCGCGACGCGCCCGTTGCCGATGTCGAACCAGATGCCGCGCTTTCGAGCGGCAAGCACTTCTGGCAGGACGCGGCCGCTCTCGTCGAAGATGCCGTGTGGCGGCGGCGCGTACATGTGCGTCACGATGTCGCCGCGCTTGAGCAGCGGCAGGAGCTTCGACATCGGCGAGACCGTCTGGCCCATGTGGATCATCACCGGAATGCCGAACGCCGACGCCGCCTCCTGCGCCCTGCGCAGCACCTCGACGTCGTTGGCGCCGGCGACATTGTTCGACAGTCGGGCCTTGATGCCGACGATGAAGTCGCGGTGGCGGGCGATCGCCGCCTTCGCGGCTGCCACGTCGGCGAGCTCGAGCTTCATCGTGTCGCCGTCGGGCAGGATGCCGGCGCGCCCGATATTCATCAGCACGCGGCCCGGCTGCGGAGACGAGCGCGCAATCGCGACCATGTCGGCGATGCGATCGGCCCCCTGCGATCCGGCGTCGATCCAGCCGGTGACGCCGTCGGAGAGGCCCACGAGCGGGCCTTCCTTCTCGCGGGCATAGTGCGTATGGATGTCGATCAGGCCCGGGACGACGAGCTTGCCGCGCGCATCGATGGTGTCGGCCGCGGCGGCCGCGATGTTCGCCTCGACGGCGGCGATGCGCCCGCCCGCGATCGCCACATCACGAATCGCATCGAGCCGGACGGAGGGGTCGATGACGCGCCCGCCCCTGATGATCAGGTCGTATCTCGCCGTCTGCGCGGCGAATGCTCTCGGAGCGTATGCGAACGTCGCCGCACTTGCGGCGGCGGCTGAAAGAAACTGGCGCCTGTTCAATTCGTCACCCCCCTTGTCGTCGGGGAAATGTTGGGCGCCTTGAACCTGCCTGTCAATAGCCGGTTGAAAAAGGTATATAGCCCGACACGGTCGCGTCACGGCCACGGGCTTGGGCACTTTCCCTAGTGGGTTCTTATTTCTCGTACCCAAGTAATAGTTGCTAACTGACTGAGCATCTGCTACCTTTAGCGCTCACCCATCTATTTCAGAAAGCCGCGGGACGCCCGGTGCTGTCGCCCATTCGGCATCACGTCTCCTCGCCGCCGCCCCATGCCGAGTGGGAGATTCTGCGTCTCGACGTGCCGCTCGCGCGTCCAGATGAACAGTGTCTCTTGGCGGGCTCCGCGCGGTTGGCAGGCTGTGGCGAAGCTCACCAAGGCGCCACGGAGACACAGAGACACGGAGGCTTTTGGCCGCCGTCGTTTTCACATTCAGCCAGAACACCACAAACCGGAGGGAGCAAGCTTATGCGCACGATAGCTGTGGTGAACCAGAAGGGCGGCTGCGGAAAGACCGTGACCGCGATCAATCTGGCGGCTTTTCTTGCTCTGGAAAAGCGGCGAGTGTTGCTGGTCGACATGGATCCGCAGGGACACGCCACCTTGGGAGTGCTGAACGGCTCGATCCAGCCTGCCGGCACCATGCACGAGGTGTTGCTGGGAAAGGAGGGTCGACGAAGTTGCATCGCTGACATTGCGTGCTCGCCCCGCGAGAACCTCGACGTGGCGCCGGCCGATATTCTGCTGAGCGCGGTCCCGGAAAGACTGGCAGGCGTGGTCGGTCGGGAGGACAGGCTGCGCGAAGCGATCGCCGACGTCGCTGACCAGTACGATTACGTCGTCGTGGACTGCCCGCCCCACGTCGGACTGCTGACCTTCAACGCGCTGAAGGCATGCTCGGAAGCCATCGTTCCGATGGATCCGAGTTTCTTTTCGCTGCATGGCATCGGCAAGGTGTTCGAGACGTTCGATGTGTTGGCACGAGAGACCGGTCATCAGATCGACGCGCGCGTCCTGGTCACGCTCTATTCGGGCCGGGGCGCCTTCGTCAAGGCAGTCGTTGGCGAAATCCACAATCATCTGGCCGGCCGGTACTTCGAGACCACCATCAGGTACAGCGTCAAGCTCGCAGAGGCTGCGAGTCACGGTCTGCCGATTGCTCACTACTGCCGGCGCTGTGCGGGATTCGACGACTACCAGGCCCTCACCGGGGAGATCCTGCAGCAGGAGGCCGGACGTCCTGCGAGCACGAACAACCGGCCTGCCGTGCCGACGGCTCCCGCGATTACCCCAGAGGGAGTGCTGTTCACCATCGAGGCCGCGGGTGCGGAGCGAGTGGCGCTCGTCGGCGACTTCAACGGGTGGACGCTGGACGGCAACGAAATGGAGCCGATCGGCAGGTTCTGGAAGAAAGTCGTGAAACTCGATCCAGGTCGGTACCGGTATCGCTACGTGGTGGACGGGACGTGGCAGAGCGATCCGTTGAATGTCGCCACCGAACCGTCGCCCTTCGGTGGCGACAGCTCCGTTTTCGTGATGGACGAGACATCCGCCTCGTCCTGAGCTCAGTTGTGTTGGTGATGATGAATCCCGATTCCCGCCTTCGCTGGAAGCTACGGCGGGCCGCCGAAGCCTTGGCGGAGGCTGGCCGGTGGCCGGACCGCGCTGCGAGGGCTCGAGCGGCCGCACCACGCCAGCTCCGTGAGACGCACCCCACCGCGCACAGTCCGCGCGTGGGGACCCCGCGCTGGCGGATTCCCTCAGCCTTCTCGCGCGGTCAGGCGCTTCGTGTCGGCCTGACCTCCATAGGGCTTCATGATCACCAACACAACCGATCTCCGCTGCAATCCAGAGATAGTGAATACAGAACACGGGACACCGAGACGCGTCAATGATTGGACCGCGACACATGGATCACCGCGACGACAAGGATCGGTCGAGCGAAGGCATCATTCGCACCGCCGAGAAGCCTCTGGGGCGGGGGTTGGAGGAGATCTCTCATCTTTTCCTGTCCCAACGAACAGGCAACACCGCGGCGAGCGGGTCGTCACCCGCGCCTTCGCAAAGACCTGCGGCGACCCCGTACGCCGGCGCGCCGCAGAGCGCCCAGCTTCGCCACGTCCACGTGTTGAAACCCCGCACTGTCACCAAGAGCGAACTCGCCGGCATGTTGAAGGAGCTCGAGGGGGAGCTCGAAGAAGGACTGCGAGGAATCGACGCCGGTGTTCCCTGCCACGCGTGCGGCGAGATTGATCTCGTCGCGGTGGATCGCGCCGGTCGTCTCACCATCATCGACTTCGACACAACTGCAAACGACGGTCTTCTGCTTCGAGGCATGAGCCACTTCCAGTGGATCATGGACAACCTGCCCACCCTGCGGCGCATGTACCCGGCGCAGCAGATCGACTGGCCGGCGCGACCGCGGCTGTTTCTCGTGGCCCCTCAGTTTTCGCCGCTGCTCAGACGCGTGGCGCGTCTCATCGCCTGGCCGCACATCGATTGGGTCAGGTATCGCGTCGCCGAAGACGCGTCTGGAGGTACCGCGATCTTTTTCGAGCGTGGCCTCAACGGGTAAGCCCAGAGAATTACTCTATTTCACGCCGCTCGCGACCCCGTACTGGTTGTTCTCCTGGCAGACGTACTCCATCAGCTCGTCGCCCGGCTGCGCGAGCGTCGACTGAAACCTCACAGTGAACGGGCGCGAGAACGCCCCCGGATCGTCGATCGTCACCTCGGTGGCCAGGTGACCGGCGTCGATCCGCGTCCATCGCTCAACCGTGTGCAGCCGCTCGGTGTGCGGCAGGCCCCGGTTGTCGAACCAGAACTTGTCGTTGAACCCGACGGTGTCGATCACCAGCGTGTCCTTCTCGTACCAGCCGATGGAGTGGCCGAACCACGTCGGATCGAGCTCGGGCGGGTGCGTGCGGCCGTCCATGAAGACCTGCCGGAACGTGCGCATCGTCTCGTACAGGATGTACAGGTGGGTCGGCCGCCTGTGCGTGGTGTTCTGGATGAACCGGAACGGATACGGCGTGTAGCGCACCGGGCCCATCGGCAGGCACCACGCAAGGGGATCCTCAGTGGGCTTTCGCGTGGCCATGAGCGCCTTCGCCGACGGGAGGAGCAGCTCCTCGCTCCCCCTCAATCCCGACTCGGCGTTCAATGGGACGCTCACCCAGATGCCGTCGCCGAGATCGACCGTCCCGTCCGGCAGACGCGGCGGCGGCCCGGTAGGGGCGGGGGGGCGCTGGACTTCCTGGCCCAATGCGTTCACGGGCCCCAGGACACCGGTTGTGCCCCCACCGGGCCCCTGAGTCTGCGTCCCGCCCGCCGTGGCCTGACTACCCGCGTCCGGAGCCGCATGCACCAGCGGTGCAAGAAGCGACCCTGCGATGGCGAGTATCCCCGCAGCAACCAGCGTGCGCACGTTCGCCTCCTTCTAGAAATCAACCTTGACGACGAGTTGCACCACCCGAGGTTCCGTGTTCTCGTCGGTAATCCGTCCGAACGTCGGGCTGTTGACGTCGTAGTCGGCCACCCAGAAGTTCACCGTATTGAAGAGGTTGAACAGGTCGGCACGCACCTGCAGCCCCGCCCGGCGCCACACCCGCACGCGCTTGGCCAGCGACAGGTGGACGAGAAACTGGGACGGACCATCGAACGCAAGAACGTCCAGGTTCCCCACTTCACCCGCCGTCGGGTTGAAGAAGACCTGCCCCGCGAACGACGGCGCGTTCGTCAGATTGTCGGGACCGACCGCGCGGCCTGTGTTCGGGTCGATGATCCGCGGATCGATCCAATAGATGATTCCATTTGCTTCGCGCACGCCCAGGAGCTTCTCGATGTCGCGCGTGCTCAGCGAAGTCAGCGCCGTCTGTGATCCTGACCGCGCCGTGCGGTTGAACGTGCCTCGCCGCGCCAGAATCGAGATGGGCGACCCGCTCTGCCAGTGGACGATCGGGCTCGCCTGCCACCCGCCGGCAAGCCGGTCCCACCATCCGCCCCGGTTCAGCCACCGCCTGCCCTGGCCGAACGGCAGCTCGACGATCGCATTGGCGTTGATCGCGTGGGTGACGTGAAACGGGGTCCGTCCTTCATTCAGTTCGGGACGCGCGTTGTCGAGGAACGGCTCGAAGCGGACCTGCGACGTGCCCTCGGCATTCGAATGCGTGTCCGACAGGGTGTAGTTCACCTGCGCCATCACCCCGTCGCGAAACCGGCGCCGCAGCTCGAGCTGCAGCGCGTGATAGTCCGTGAACGCCCCGTTGTGAATCAGATCGGCGACGTAGATGCCCGGGTTGGCAAGGAAGGTCCGACGCGCGAGCGCTCCGATGGCCGGCCCGGCGCTCGTCGTGTACAGGTCCGCCAGCGCGGCCACCTGCCCGGTCTGAATCAGGCCCCGCACCGTGGCGTTGGCGAGGAACCCCCCGCCGAATCCAGGAATGACCGTGAGGGGCTGACTGCCGGCGATCGCGGGATTGAAGGCCGGATCGAAGGCACCAGTCCGCTGCAGCGCGAGAAAGCCGTTGGTGCGCGCGCGCAGGAAGTCCTGTCGAAACGCGCCGTGCGGGTTGGTCTGGTTGAGGTCGACGCCGCGCCACAAGCCACGGCCGAACGTGCCGACGTACCGCGCTTCGCCGGCCATGTACCACGGCAGCTCGCGCGTCACGCCCACGCTCACCTGATGCACGTGTGGCTGCTTGATATCCGGATCGATCGCGAATGCCGCAGCCGTCGGCGAAATGTTGAGCTGGTCCGCGTAGGTGCGTACGTTCGCGAACGCCGGAGTCGGGACGGCAGGTATACCCGCCGCGACTGTGGTGTACAGGTTCGGGAGAAACGCGTCGGCTTCGAGCCCGAAGTTGGCTTGTGCCGCATTGATCCCGACGGTCATCGCCTCTTCGTTGACGAAGGTCAGCGAATAGCCTCCGCGAACCGCGGTGCGGCCATCCTTGAACGGATCCCACGCGAAACCGGCGGTCGGTCCGATGTTGTCGAGGTCCTTCTTGTAGAAGCCGCCGTTGACAAACGCCACCCGCCCCCGAGGATCGAGGAGGGCGTCACGCGCCGAGCGGCCACCGAGCACGGGCAGCAGCGCCAGGTTGTTGTCTTCGCGGAGCGGGCTGTAGTACTCCCATTTCAGCCCGGCACGCACCGTGAGGTTCGGTTTCCACCGCCAGTTGTCCTGCAGGAACACCGCCGCATTGTCCAGGCTGTAGTTGGTGTCGTTCTGGATCCCCGCGACGAAACCAGATGTGCTGTCGCGCACCCGGAACGTCTGGCCGGCCGACGAAATGGTGCCCGACAGGAGCGCGAGCCAGGCATTGGCCGCCGACAAATCGGCGGCGCTGATGCCCCCGGGGAACTGGGCGGCCGCAAGCTGCACACCGCCGGGCGCCACCGCGCTGAATCCGAACGCCACATCGGGAAGACGGCCGCCGAAGTCGTATGAATTGACGCGAACCTGCTGCAGGTGGCCGCCGAACTGCAGTTCGTGGCTGCCGCGGACCCACGATCCCGTGTCACCGTACTGGTAGGTCCGGGTATCGCGCCCCTGCGGCTGGAAGTTGGCGATGCGATCGGTGATCAGCGGAAGGGTAAAGATCGCATTCCCGAAATCCTCGCCGCTCTCGAACGCCCCCGGCGCCAGGTTGCCGCCGCCGCGCACTTCATTCGTGAGCGTCGCCCTGCTCCACCGCCATGCCCCGACATAGCGGTGGACCGTCGAGTCGGTGAAGACGACCGGCCGCTCGTGGATGGCATCGAGATCGCTTCGGTCGTCGGTCTCCTGGAACCAGGCATAGTTGGCTTCGAAACGGTGACCCGGCGTGGCCTCGTAGTCGAACCGCAGGCCCCATTGGTGCCGGTCGTTCTGGTCACGCTGCAGGAACCGGTATCCCGCCGTATTGAGTCGCCTGCCCGCGAGCGAGTCGCCCAGCTCGAAGTTGTTCACGTTCGATGCGGCCGGCACCCTGGCCAGGATGTCGCGCCGCACGACGGGATCGACCGGCAGTCCCGAAAGCGCCAGCAGATTCACCGAGCGGAGCTGCCCATCACTCGCCGAGTAGCGAAACACGCCCTGCACGAAATCATCGTTCGCCGGAATGACGGTGTTCTGCGTCACCTGCGTCCGCAGCCGGTATCCCTCGTAGGAGCCGAAGTAGACCAGCCGGTTCCGCCCGAGAGGCCCACCCAGGCTGCCGCCGAACTGGTTGCGGCTCAGTTCCGGAG
>JBOGIR010000268.1:0-4915 GCA_050742335.1 Vicinamibacterales bacterium
ACCTACTCCGCACGGAGACGTCATATGAAGAGAGTCAGTCCACAGATCCTGGCCGTGCTCGCCCTGCTGGCGGCCGTCGCATTCCTGATTTCCTACACGGGCACCGGAGCGCAGGCGCAGCAGGGCGGAAGCGCGCCGCGTTACGTGTACGATCCGAGCTGGCCCAAGCCGCTGCCGAACAAATGGAAGATTGGCGGCATCACCGGGCTGGCCGTCGACCGCAATGACGACGTCTGGGTGCTGAATCGCCCGAACGACCTCACGGACATCGAGCTCCATGCCGAGCACACGCCTCCGATTGCCGATTGCTGCGTCCGGCCGCCGTCGATGATCCACATCAGCAAGACCGGCGATGTCATCGGCTCATTCGACGCCCCTCAGGGGCACGGGATGGATGTGGACAGCAAGGGCTTCGTCTACATCGGACAGGACACCGTCCGCAAGTACGACTCGAAGAGCGGCAAGCTGGTCGGCGAAATTGCACGCGTGCCTGAGAACGAGGGCGGCGGTGGTGGCGGTGGCCGTGGTCAGGCCGGCCGCACTCCGGGCCGAGGCGGTCAGGGACCCGTGGCGGGCTTCATCACCCCACCCGGTGGGCGCGGCCAGCCAAATCCTGAAGCGGCCGCCAAGGCTGCCGCCGCGCGCGAGGCGTTCCGCAAGAAATATCCGCCGGATACGCCGATGATCGTCGGAGGCCTCGAAGAGATTCGCATCGACGAGACCGCCAACGAGATCTACGCCGCCGACAATTACCTCGGCGGGCGGGTGCTGGTGTTCGACCTGAACACGCTGGCCTTCAAACGGGGCTGGGGGGCGTACGGCAAGCCGCTCTCGCAGATCAGCATCGACGATGCGACTCGCGCGTACAAGCCAGGGGGTCCCATGGCGAAGGATTTCGTCGGCCACCTCACACTCAATTTCTCGAACGACGGCCTCGTGTACGCGGCGGATCGTGTGGGCAACCGCATCCACGTCACCGACAAACAGGGCAAGTTCCTCAAGGAGTTCCCTCTCGCCGTGACGACGGGCGTCGGCGGCGCCCCGGGTGGCGTCGGGTTCTCGCCCGACAAAGAACAGCGGTATCTGTTCATCTCGGATCTGACGAACAACCACATCTGGTTCCTCAACCGTGCAGACGGAAAAGTGGTGGGACAGATCGGCAGCATGGGCGACGGCGGCGGGCAGTTCTATGGCCTGCACATGATTGCCGTCGATTCGCAGGGGAACATCTACACCGGCGAGGTGTTCGCCGGCGAGCGGGTGCAGCGATTCGTTCCGGCCGACAGTGCGAGAGGGAAACTGCTGACACAGCTCGCCAACGTGCGATGAACCAGTCACGGGCTCTGCCTTTGATATCCCGCAGAGCCCGCGACTGGTTGACAGTATTTGCTTGGCGCGCTGCGCGCGCCGTGGACGGCTATGCGATTACACAACGGGCACAACATCCTCGTAGGGAGCCCCATAGCGGTCCATCCACGCCGCCGCTTTCTGAAAGGGCTCGCCGCAACCAGCGCGGCGGCCCTGTTTTCAAACGAGCGGTTCCGCGCGCAGACCCCGCCTGCCGCGACGGGACGGCGCCGCATCGACGTTCATTGTCATTTTTCGTCGCCCGGCTTCATCGAGACCATCAAGGCGCGGAAGACCGGACAGATGCCGTTGATGGCGTGGACGCCCGCCAGAACGATCGAGGACATGGACAGAGACGGCGTCGCCACCTCCATCGTCTCCACCAGCGAGCCGAGCGTCTGGTTCGGGGATAACGAAGCGGCGCGCAAGCTCGCGCGCGAGTGCAACGAGTACGGCGCGAGGCTGATGGCGGACTACCCGGGGCGGTTCGGCGTGTTCGCGACGCTGCCGCTGCCCGACGTCGACGGCGCGCTGCGCGAAATCGAATACGCCTTCGACACGCTCAAGGCGGACGGCGTCTGCTTCATGAGCAGCTATCAGGGGAAGTACCTGGGCGATCCGGCGTTTGCCCCCGTGATGGAGGAGCTCAATCGCCGGAGGGCCGTCACCTACACGCATCCGTTCAGGGCGGAATGCTGCGTCAATCTACTGCCCAACGGCCGCGCCCTCGGAATCACGCTGAGCACCGAAACGACGCTGACCATTGCGAGCGTGCTCTACAGCGGGACGGCTGCGCGGTTCCCGGACATCCGGTTCATCTGGTCGCACGGCGGCGGCACGATGCCGTACATCACTGGACGATTTGGCGTGAATGCCGACGCGAAGACGCCGGAGCTTCCACACGGCGTGCTGTACGAAATCCGGAAGATGTACTACGACACCGCGCAGGCGTTCAACGAGTACACGCTGCCGACGTTCACGAAGCTCGTGCCCCGGTCGCACATCCTGTTCGGCACCGACTATCCATTCGCGCGCGCCGCCACGGTCTCGCAAGGGCTCGGCGGATTCGGCTTCAGCGCCGACGACCTGCGCGCCATCGATCGCGACAATGCCCTGGCGCTGTTTCCGCGGTTGAAGACGTAACGGACGAAAGACCTTCCGCCTCCTCAGCCGGTCCGGCTGACACTGCGTGTCACTTTCGCGATCTTGCGGCTGGACACATGCTGCTCGGCGAACCGCTCGACGACGCGGAAAAACGTCGCTCCACGGAGCTGTCCGGAGATGCTCGGCGCGGGTCCCGGTCACCCACGCCTCGGTCACCCCGTTCCGCGCCGTTTTTCAGACTGCCGCTGTCGCGCCGCTCGCATGGTTCGCCTCCGCAGCATGTGTCCAGCCTCTTCGTGTGAAAGTGACAGAGTAGCTCCCTACCCCCTCCGCCCGAACGTGAGGTCCGTCGTCTCCCCATGCACGTGCCGCGCGGCGATGGTGAATCCCGCCTGTGCGAGCTGTTCGACCAGACGGCGCCCACCTGTCGACTGCTCGCTCGCCTCGATGTGGAGCTCGCGCAGTTCCGAACGCTGAAGTGTCTGCGCCGCGCCGTCGATGATGGCGCCGGTCATCACCGGCACATCGATCTTGACGTAGTTGGGGCACGGGAGTCCAAACTCCTCGATCAGCTGGTCCATCGACAGCACCAGCGCCGCCTGCCGGCTGCTCGGCGGCCGGCGGCCCTTGCCGTGGAAGCTGAACGAGTGCGCGGGGTCGAACTGGGAAATCTCGAGCCGCTCCACGCTCTTGCCGCCGCCAACGCCGATCTGCAGGCAATCGACGCGCTCGCCAAACGCGTTGAGCTCGCAGTTGGCGGCAAGAATGAAACAGTTCACCGCCGCCGGCTCGAACGCCACGACGCGCATGTCAGGACGGAGCGCGGCATAGAGCGTGTAGGACCCGATGTTGGCGCCGATGTCCCAGAACACGCTGTTCGGGCCGAAGCTGTCGATCCAGGCACTGGTCGCCTTCTGCTTGGTAAGCAGCCCTTTGGCGCGAAAGCCGGACGTTTCGCCGAAGACCGCAAAAAGGAGCGGCCCCCTCGGCGTGTCGATGCGAAGGGGATCGCTCGCCAGCGCGCGAGCGAGCTCCCCTTGCACCTTGGCGCGGGGCTCGAGGGGCAGACGCCGAATCAGGCGCTGGAGCCGCGCCTCTTCCCGTCGAAGAATGGCGGCGGCATCGACCGAGCCTGGGCGGGAGCGAAGCCAGTTTGTGATGGAGCGGCTCACGGAAACCGAAACACCGCGTAGAACTGACTCTCGAATATCTGCTCCAGCGGAATCGGAGAAGGGTGCACGTAGTCCTTCCGAATCAGGAGATGCGTCCAGTGGTGCGTGCGGGCAGCCTCCAGGATGGCGTCGCTCCATTCCGGCTGCTGCAGCAGTTGCTGCAATTGGCGTCGCTCCCGTGAAAACGGCACCACCTCATAGGCGTAGTTCACGGCAAACGCCTGGTGTCCGAAGATCGCCGGGATCTGCATCTGCCGGTCGTCGCGCGAGAAGTTCTCCGCCGGGTAGCGAAGGTCGTTCGTCACGATGATGGTGCCGTTCGTGGGGATCACGGCGAGCGCCTCGGCCACCGATCGGTTGTCAACGAACTCATAGCCGCTTTCGGGATTGCGGACGAGCCCGAGCGAGTAACGCGCGGCGGCCGCGGTCACGGGCACGATCGCCAGTGCCGCGAGCACGAGTACGGCGACCCGCCGCTGGCGCCCGAGCCGACTCCAGCGCCGGCTCGCGAGGCTCAGGACAAAGGCGTGCAGCAGGAACGGCGTCGAGTGCAGAATCTGCAGCCAGTCGTCGCCGGCTCCTCCGCCGGTCTCGGCGATGTGCTCCAGGCGGGTCGTGTTCACGATGAGGATCGCGGCGAGGCCCATCAACAACAGGGGGGCACTTCGCCCTTCAGGATCCTTGATGCTCGCAGTCAGGACGACGAGCGCGGGCAGGACCAGCCAGAGGACGTCGACAACGTAGCCGAAAAGGCTCCCCGTGCTGACGATGCCACGCAGGTGGTACAGCGGGAACAGTTGCACGCGAAAGGCCGACTCGGACCCCACCAGGAAGAACGGTACAAGGGTGGCCATGAACACAGCCCCGACCATGAGCGCCTGTGGCGATGGCCAAAGACGCTTCGCGACGAGGGCACGCCATGCTTCGGCGAGCACGAATCCGGCAACGAGAGCCAGGCCAGCCGGCGTCTTGATCAGGATGGCGCTTCCGATGAGGAACACGGGCAGCCTCCACCCCAGCGAAGGCGCGGCCGCGATGCCGGCAATGCTGCCCAGGATGACAAAATCCCCCCCGACATTCTTCCCCTCGTTCGACAGGATGCCCCAGAGGCTGTAGTCGCCGATCATCTCGCCGATCGAGAACCCGCTCGACGTGGCCGCAGCCCACAACTGCGGACCGAACTTGTCCCAGAACGAGCTCGACAGCGACGGCGTCGAGATGAGCAGCAGCGGAACCGTGACGCTGCGAGGCAGGGCCGGGCTGATGGACCGGGCCGCCGCGACGGCCGCCGC
>JBOGIR010000269.1:0-4544 GCA_050742335.1 Vicinamibacterales bacterium
TACCCCGACGCCGCTGCTGTGTTGATCTCTTCCTGCATGGTTCCCGTGCGGGCTGCCGCCAGCAGGACATAGCGGTCACGCTCCTGTGCGTGCAGGACCGCAGTGGAACCGAGTGCCAGCGCGATCGGCACGCCTACGGTGAAATGCAGACGCATGAGCTGTGCTCCTTACGAGAATGTGAAGTTCTACTCGGTCGCGGCGCGCCGGCATTCGACCATGGCCGACTCGATCTGCGCTGCCAGCGCGTCGGGCAGGTAAGGGTACGCGGCATCACTCACCAGCCGCATCGCCTTTCCCCGGAAGTTCTCATCGGACCAGACCGTGACGTTTGCCGTCGGTCCGGCCTTCGCGCTCTCGATGCGGTCGTGCCACAGGTTCGCGCCCGGCATGTCACGGAGATTGGGGTACACGCGCGGGCCGTTGATGTAGTCGGACATGCCCCCGAAATTCGGCTCGTCCCACACCCGCACGAAACACCCCTCGGGACTCGGCATCGTCATGCCGATTCGGGATCTCGGCGCTCCGCACGCGAGCGACAGCAGGAGAAGGACGAGGCAGACACGCGCCATGATCCGCTTTGGACTCCCTCCGGATGCTGTACCTTTCGGCTGTTACAGTTTTTCACTACAGCCCCGGGGATGCGGCGGCGCGGGCCTGAAGGGCTTCGCACGGACTCTATCGATGGCAACACCACGCTCGAGTCCGTCGGTCCGGCTCAAGCCGGACACTACGTACGATCCACGAAACGCGAACGATCCGAACGATTCGAGCGGTCCGAACGATCCGTAAGCCTGTTACGGCAGCGCGAAGACGTATACCGCGTTGGCGCCACTGGTCGTATCCGCCTCGGGCGTCATCCCCACGCCGACGGCTGCGATCGGGCCACCGCCCGCCGTGACGGCAATGTATTGGCGGCCGTTGATCGCATAGGTCACCGTCCCGCCGACCACTTGCGCGGGCAGCCGCGTCTGCCACAAGAGCTGACCCTTGTCGATATCCAGCGCCCGCAGGTACCGGTCCATCGAGCCGTTGAACAGGAGCCCGCCACCGGTCGCCAGCACCGGCGAATAGTTCGTGACCCGCGTCTCCCAGCTCCAGAGTGTCTTGCCGGTCTCCACCGAGATCGCGTCGATGCGGCCCACCTTGTCCTTGCCGGTGGCGAACTTGCCGACGTTGGTCGTGTTGTAGACGAACTGCGGCGCCGGTCCCCGATCGATGCGCGACGTCGAATCGATGCAGAGATTCGTCAGCGGCACGAACATGATGTTCGATTTCGGATTGTAGGCGCCGTACGGCCAGTCGCGGCCACCGTTGTAGGTCGGGCAGACGTGATAGGTCTTGCCGGTCTCCTTCAGCACGACGTCCTCGTTCACCGTGACGGCTCCGTTCTGGCCGATCTCGAGCACGAGGTTCTGTTCGACCGTCGGCTTCGCCCACAGGAACTCGCCGTTGGCCGCATCGAAGCTCCAGGCGATGCCCGTCTTGCACGGGACGCCGGTCAGCGTCTTGCGCGGCCCGCGCCGGGCGTCCCGATTCAGTCCCAGCACACTGCCGGGGTCGGGATTGACCGGCGTATTGATGATCATCATCTCGAAGGTGCATTCCTGATCCCAGTTGTCGCGCGGCAGCACCTGGTGCTTCCAGACGACTTCCCCCGTCCTGGGCCGCACCGCGAAGCGCGTATTGGTGCCCGCCATGGTGGCGCCCGGCATCTTGCGCTCCGCTTCCGAGGCGGGGCCGACGCCGCTCGATCCGTAGTAGAGGAGATCGAGATCGGGGTCGTAGGTGAGCTGCCCCCAGACGCCTGTCATCCACCGGCTCTCGAACGGCGCGCCCGCCCACGTCTCATCACCCGGCTGGCCCGGGCGGGGAATCATCTCGTTTCGCCAGAGCTCCTTGCCGGTTCGGGCATCGTGACCCGTGACATAACAACCGTGACCGGCCACCTGGCACGTGCTGCCTGCGACGACGACGCCGTTGGCGACGATCGGGCCGCTCGAGTTGCTGACGAAAAAGTCGCCGCCGCGATCGGTCTTCCACGCCAGCTTGCCCGTGCGCGCCTCGAGCGCGACGACGATGTTGTCCCAGGTGACCGTGTACACATAGTCACCGTAGAGGGCGATGCTGCGCTTGCGCTGCCCGTGATTGCTCCGCAGCGACGCCGTCGGTAGCGGATGCCGGTACTCCCACATGAGGTCCCCGGTGGCGGCGTCGATCGCCTGGATCACGTCGCCGGGATTGCCGAGATACATCACGCCGTTGTAGACGAGCGGCGTGGCCTGGTTGATGCCGGGCTCCATCGCACGCGACCAGACCAGCTGCAGATTCCTGACGTTCCCCTTGTTGATCCGGTCGAGTGCGCTGTATCCCCAGCCTTGATAGTTGCCGCGGAAGATCAGCCAATCCTCGGGCTTGGGTGCCCGGATGATCTGATCGGTCACGGTGACGAAGTTCGCGACCGCGCGCAGCGTCCTGGTCGCCGGAGGCGGAGACGCGGGGGCCGGCGCCGGGGGCGCTGGCGCCTGCGCATGCCCTGTCAAACCGACGGCGCACAACAAGGCAGCACTGACCAGTGAATTCTTGATTGGGTATCTCATCGCACCCTCGCTTCTTGAACTTCTGCAGCCGAGCCCCGGTTTACTGCGGCAGCGCGAAGACGTACACGGCGTTGGCGCCGCTGGTCGTGTCCGCCTCAGGCGTCATGCCCACGCCGACGGCCGCGAGCGGGCCGCCGCCGGCCGTGACGGCAATGTATTGGCGGCCGCCGATCGCAAACGTCACCGTGCCGCCGACCACCTGCGCGGGCAGCCGCGTCTGCCACAAGACCTGACCCTTGTCGATATCCAGCGCCCGCAGGTACCGGTCCATCGAGCCGTTGAACAGGAGCCCGCCACCGGTCGCCAGCACCGGCGAGTAGTTGGTGACCCGCGTCTCCCAGCTCCAGAGCGTCTTGCCGGTTTCCACCGAGATGGCGTCGATGCGGCCCACTTTGTCCTTGCCGGTGGCGAACTTGCCGACATTCGTCGTGTTGTAGACGAATTCCGGCGCAGGCCCGCGATCGATGCGCGAGGTTGAATCGATGCAGAGATTCGACAGCGGCACGAACATCACGTTGGATTTCGGATTGTAGGCGCTGTACGGCCAATCGCGGCCGCCGTTGTAGGTCGGGCAGATGTGATAGGTCTTGCCGGTCTCCTTCAGCACGACGTCCTCGTTCACCATGACGGATCCGTTCTGGGCGATCTCGAGGACGAGGTTCTGCTCGACCGTCGGCTTCGCCCACAGGAACTCGCCGTTGGCCGCATCGAAGCTCCAGGCAATACCTGTCTTGCACGGGACGCCGGTCAGCGTCTTGCGCGGCCCGCGCCGCGCGTCCCGATTGAGCGAAAGCACGCTGCCGGGGTCGGGATTGACCGGCGTATTGATGATCATCATCTCGAAGGTGCATTCCTGATCCCAGTTGTCGCGCGGCAGCACCTGGTGCTTCCAGACGACTTCCCCCGTCCTGGGTCGCACGGCGAAGCGCGTGTTGGTGCCCGCCATGGTCGCGCCCGGCATCTTGCGCTCTGCCTCCGAAGCGGGGCCGACGGCGCTCGATCCGTAGTAGAGGAGATCGAGATCGGGATCGTAGGTGAGCTGCCCCCAGACGCCCGTCATCCACCGGCTCTCGAACGGCGAGCCCGCCCAGGTCTCGTCCCCGGGCTGGCCGGGACGGGGAATCATTTCATTGCGCCACAGCTCTTTCCCGGTTCTGGCGTCGTGACCGGTGACGTAGCAGCCGTGGCCGGCGCGCTGGCACGTGCTGCCCGCCACGACCACGCCATTGGCCACGATCGGGCCGCTCGAGTTGCTGACGAAGAAGTCGCCGCCGCGAGGCGTCTGCCAGGCCAGCTTGCCCGTGCGCGCGTCCAGCGCCACGACCGTATTGTCCCAGGTGACGGTGTAGACGTAGTCGCCGTAGAGCGCGATGCTGCGCTTGCGTTGTCCGAGATTGTCGCGGAACGACGTGAGCGGCGGCAGGGGATGCCGATACTCCCACAGCAGGTCCCCGGTGGCGGCATCGATCGCCTGGATCACGTCGCCGGGATTGCCCATGTACATGACGCCGTTGTAGACCAGCGGCGTAGCCTGGTTGATGCCGGGCTCCATGGCGCGCGACCAGACGAGCTGCAGATTCCTGACGTTCCCCTTGTTGATCCGGTCGAGTGCGCTGTATCCCCAGCCCTGATAGTTGCCGCGGAAGATCAGCCAATCCTCGGGCTTGGGTGCCCGGATGATCTGATCGGTCACCGTGACGAAATTCGACACGGCGCGCAGCGTCCGGGTTGGCGGGGGCGGAGTCGCGGGGGCTGGCGCCTGCGCATGTCCCGTCAAGTCCGGGACACCCAGCAGAGCGGTACTCAGGAGAACTGCCTTCACGAGACATCGCATCGTAGCCTCCCCTCGTTCCACGTCAGCGAGCTCCGCCTCAGAACCGTCCCGGCTCCGCCTCGCGGATTGACGGAGGCCAGGAGTGACCGCAAGCCGGCTCAGCGATCCCCAGC
>JBOGIR010000270.1:0-2972 GCA_050742335.1 Vicinamibacterales bacterium
ACCTCAAGTTCCTCTGGGCGCCGATCGTCGACAACGTCCGGTTGCCGGTGATCGGCAGGTTCGGGCAGCGGCGCAGCTGGCTGTGGCTGGTCGGCGTGCTGGTCATGGCTGCCGTTGCCTTGCTCGGTATCGCCGACCCGGGCGATTCTCTCTATGTCGTCGCGATCGCCGCGATCACCATGGGCGTGGCCGGCGCGACCTTCGACATCATCATCGACGCCTATCGCATCGAGCTGCTCGAGCCGCGCCAGCTCGGCGCCGGCTCCGGCATGTCGCAATACGGCTGGCGGATCGGCGCCGCGGCAGCCGGCGCCCTGGCTTTGATCCTTGCCGCCCGGCTCGGCTGGACCGCCGCCTATCTGGCCTGCGCCGCCTTCGCGCTTCCGGCGATGCTGGTCGGCGTGCTCATGGGGGAGCCGCTCCGGCACCGCGAACCCGCCAGGCCGCACGGTGTCCGCGAGGCCGTCATCGCCTATTTCAGCCCGCTGACCGAGTTTCTCAGACGCCAGGGGGCGTTCGTCGTGCTGCTGTTCGTGCTCATACACAAGATCGGCGACACCCTCGCCAACCTCACGCTGCGTCTGCTGTTCCTGGATCTCGGCTTCACCAACGACGAGGTGGCCTTCTACGACGTCGGAGTCGGCTTCGTCGCCCTGCTGATCGGCATTTTCGTCGGCGGAATTCTCTACGCGCAGCTGGGCATGAAGCGCGCCGTCCTGGTGAGCCTGGTCCTGATGGCCGTTTCGAACGTGAGCTTCGCTGCGCTGGCGGAGGCAGGCCATACCAATATCGGCATGGCTGCGGCGGTCGGTTTCGAGAATTTCGCCAGCGGCATCGGCGGCGTGACGGTGGTCGCCTACCTCTCCGCGCTGTGCAACCTGCGTTTCACCGCGACCCAATATGCGCTTCTCTCCGCCCTGGCGAGCATCGCCGGCCGGTTCCTCACCGGGACGACCGCGGGAGCGATGATCGACGCGATCGGCTACGTCAACTTCTACCTTCTGACCACGTTGATCGCGGTTCCCGGCGTGATCCTCTTCTGGTTCATGATTCGCTCCGGGCTTGCCGACCTGTCAATCGGATCGGCTGGGAAGGACTGACCCTGGAGGTGGTCCCGATTTCTGGAAGCGGTAGACGGCGAGGCTGCCGAAGAGATTCGGCATCAGTCCGACCGGTCGTCCTCGCGTCAGCACCTTGCGCTCGAGGATCTTCACGCCGCGGCCGGCGCAAAAGCGCTCGAAATCCGCGATCGTGCACAGGTGCCGGTTGGGCGTGTTGTGCCAGTCGTAGGGAAGGTTATCCGACACCGGCATGTGCCCCCCGATCACCTGCAGCCGGTTTTTCCAGTAGCCGAAATTGGGGAAGGTGACGATGCCCTCGCGTCCGACGCGGAGCATATCCGCTACGACGCGCTCGGTGTTCTTTATCGTCTGCAGCGTCAGCGAGAGGACGACGTAGTCGAACGACCGGTCCTCGAAGTCCGACAGCCCCCGGTCGAGGTCGGTCTGAATGACGTTGACGCCGTTCTTCACGCACGCGGCCACGCCCTCGTCGTCGATCTCCACCCCGTAGCCGGTGACCTGGCGGGCCTCGCGCAGGTAGCGCAGGAGCCCCCCATCCCCGCAGCCCAGGTCGAGCACCGAGGAGCCCAAGGTGACCCAGCCGGCGATCGCGGCGAAATCAGGGCGCTGCGCGATCGTCCCGTTGCCGTTGTTCATTCGGCAACCTCCTTCCCGACGCGGTCGAAGTAGGCCGCGACCAGGCGGTGGTAGCGCGGGTCCTCGAGCAGGAACGCGTCGTGCCCGTGCGGCGCGTCGATCTCGGCGTAGGTCACTTCGCGCCGGTTGTCGAGCAGCGCCTTCACGATCTCGCGCGAGCGCTCCGGCGAGAAGCGCCAGTCAGTAGTGAACGAGATGACGAGGAATTTCGCGCGCGCCGCCGCGAGCGCCAGCGTGAGGTTCCCGCCGTGCTCGAGCGCGGGGTCGAAGTAATCGAGCACCTTGGTGATGCGCAGATACGTGTTGGCGTCGAAGTACTCCGTGAACTTGCTGCCCTGGTGACGCAGATAGGATTCGATCTCGAACTCGGTGTCGAACGAATAGTTAAGCTTGCCGTTCTTGAGCTGCCGGCCGAACTTGGCCGCCATCTCGTCGTCCGAGAGGTAGGTGATGTGCCCAATCATGCGCGCGACGCGCAGCCCCCGCGTCGGCTGGGTGTTGTGCTCGAAGTAGTGCCCGCCGTGGAAATCCGGGTCGGTGATGATCGCCTGCCGCGCGACCTCGTTGAAGGCGATGTTCTGCGCCGACAGGTTGGGCGCGCATGCGATGACGACCGAGTGGCGCACGCGCTCGGGGAAGCTCAACGTCCACTGCAGGGCCTGCATCGCGCCGAGGCTGCCGCCGATCACGGCGGCGAAGCGCGGGATGCCCAGATGATCCGCGAGCCGCGCCTGGGTCGCGACCCAGTCCTCCACCGTCACCACCGGGAAATCAGCGCCCCATGGTTTGCCGGTGCGGGGATTCACGCTCTTGGGGCCGGTCGAGCCGTGACAGCCGCCGAGATTGTTCACACCCACGACGAAGAAGCGGCTGGTGTCCACCGGCTTGCCGGGGCCGATCATGTTGTCCCACCAGCCGACGTTCTGCGGGTCGTCGGCGTAGTGCCCGGCGACGTGATGGGCCGCGTTCAGCGCGTGGCACACCAGCACCGCGTTGGAGCGCTCGGGATTGAGAGTGCCGTAGGTTTCGTAGACGAGCTCGTACTCGTCCACCACCGCCCCGCTCTTGAGCCGGATCGGCTGGGTAAAGCGCGCGGTCTGCGGTGAGACGATGCCGACTGATCTGGAATCGATCCCAGTGTCCATAAAATCAAAAACCCGGCGGGCTTGCGCGGGCCGGGTCGGAAAAAACTGGGAGGTTTTCTCTTTAGCCGGATTTGTAACGCGCCCGCAAGCTGAATATCAAATCGGCGCG
>JBOGIR010000271.1:0-5239 GCA_050742335.1 Vicinamibacterales bacterium
TATCGGGATTCCTGGCGAAGAGGGTCATCGCCCATTTGTTGTCGCCGGGCCGCTGGTCCGGATTCCAGGTGCCGGGGTTGCCGGACCCGTAATAGAGCAGGTTGAGCTGAGGATCGTAGGTGAACCAGCCCCACGTCGTCCCGCCACCGAGTCTCCATTCCTCGTTCATCCAGGTTCTCATGCTCGAATTCGCCCCCGCCGGCTGCTGCGTTGCGCCGTCGATGGTCTTCGCATCGAACAGAATCTCGTTGTCCGCACCGACGCTGTGTGCTCGCCACACCTGCTTGCCGGTGTTGAGGTCGTACGCCGTGACGTAGCCGCGAACGCCGTACTCTCCGCCCGAGACGCCGACGAACACTTTGTCCCTGATCACCAGCGGAGCGCTCGTGACGGTCTGACCCAGCTTCGGGTCGCCATTCTTGACCGACCACAGGACTTTGCCGGTCTTCGCGTCGAGGGCGTAGATGGTCGTGTCCAGGCTCGAGGCGAGGATCTTCCCGTCCGCGTACGCAAGACCGCGATTCACGACGTCGCAGCAGGCGACCGACGGCGCCATCCGGTCCTGCTGCGGCTCGAACTTCCAGGCGATGCGCCAGTAGCTGTTGAGGTCGATGGCGTAGATGTTGTTGGGAAAGGGTGTCACCACGTACATCATGTCGCCGATGACGAGAGGCTGACCCTCATGGCCCCGAAGGGCGCCTGTCGACATCGTCCAGGACACTTGGAGTCTGTTCGCGTTCTGGGCGTTGATCTGGCTGAGTCCGCTGTGACGAGTTCCGGAATAGTTTCCCAGAGGCATGACCCACTGGTTGGGGTCCTGGGACATCTTCTCGAGCGCTCCGGGCGCCTGTTGGCCGCCGACGAGAGCAGAACCGATCGCGACAGACGCGCAGATGGTGACTGCCCACAACAAGAGTTGTCTCTTCCTGTTCATCTCGAGACCCTCCCGGACGAAGGGGCCCTACCCCTGGTCCGCTGTTCGTCATTCGAATTCGGACGCCGGCCTGCCCACGGGCAGCAGTCCGACGCTGCGACCTTTCACGTACCTGTAGATGCTTGTCACCTCTTCTTCACTCAGGAACCCGGCCCAGCTCGGCATCCCTTTATCTTCCCGGCCGGGCATCGCCACTGCGAGAAACTGCTGCACGGTCATACCCAACTCCAGCGAGCGCCGAAGGTTGGGCCCGAGCTGGCTTTCAGTGGCGTCCGTTCCGTGGCAGCGGTAACAGTATGAGTTGTACAGCGCGTAGCCACGAAACACGTCTTTCGTGACCTTGTCCTTGCTGCCCTCGACAAGGAGAGGAAAATCCAGACTGACTGTCTTGCCGTCTTGAAGGGTATAGCTGTAGCTCTTGACGGGCGCCCGCTCGGCTCGAGCCGTCGACGTGTCCTTCAGCGACAGGATCCACTGCACGATGTCTCGAAGCTGCGCATCCGTCAGGTCTGAGTGCGCTGGCATGACCGTGTTGCCCCAGCGGCCGGACCCGCCTTCTCGAATGCGACGGGCCAGCGTCGTCGCGACCTCGGACTGTCCGGCATACTTCTTCGCGATCTCCACGTAAGCAGGTCCAACGACGGCGCGGTCAACAGCATGACAGGAGGCACAGTCGCTCCCCTGCATCAGCTGCTCGACGGTCTGCGAATTGCCAGTTTGCACCGCCGCTCCCGCCCACCGTGTTGCCGGGACCAGATCCACGGAGAGGATCGTGGCAATCGAGAGCGCCGCGATTCTCAATGTGCCGTCTCTTCGGTTCATGGGTCCCTACGGCGTGAACAGCCGGACGCCGAACTGGGTCAGGATTGTGGTGAGCTCCGACTGACGCGCGGCTATTACCTGGTCCAACCGCTTCCTCAATGCCTCGTCGCCGTGGCGGACGCCCATCGACATCGGGAAGGCATACTGTTCAGGCGCGCCCAGTGTCCTGGCGTTCGGCACCGCAACGACCTCCAAATCGGCGTACTTGCTCAAGAACTGTCCAATAGCCGGCTGCCACGTAATGAGCACGTCGATTTGTCCTTTGTCCAGCGCGTCGAGCATCGTCGCGGGTGACATTCCACTCGTGACGCCGACATCGAACACCGTCGACCGTTCGAGCATCCCACGGATCTTCACGCCGTCCTCAACCGGCGTGTCGCCTTCGAGACCGATCTTGATCTTCCGCAGGATCGGAGAATCCATGCTCCGGAGGTCGTATTTCCGGATCTTCTTGAAGACGAACACATACGACGAGACGTAGTAGGGCTGTGTGGTCAGCTCCTCACGATTTCCGTAGGGAAGACCCATCACGGCATCGCATTTTTTCGCATCGAGTGTCAGTCCCAAAAACTCGCCGAAGCCTCCGCGGCCACGCGTGTCGGCCCAGGTGTATTCCAGAGGCTGGCCGAGCGCCCGCGCGACAACTTGAGCGACCCGGTTCTCGAACCCCTGGCCGGATCGATTCGAAAACGGGAGGTAATCGGGATCAGCACAGACGCGAAACGGCGTGCGCTGCGCCGACGACAGCACCGACGGCCACGCCCCGGCGAGGCCGAAGGCGAAGACGAGACACATCGTTCTGAATCTCATGATGGGCGGATTCTACACCTCGGCCGGCTCTCCGCTTCAGGCTTTTGGCTTCGGGCTTGGGCTTCGGAAAGCCTCGAATCGTCAGCCCAGCCCGCAGGACTGGCAGTTCAATTAAAAGCAGCGCGAGCAGCGCCGAGCGAGGGGCCTGCCGACGCAGGCCCCCCCGCGGGTCGATTCTAGAAAACTTGACCTCGAAAATTCCAACCAACTGAGTCAAGTTTTCTCCCCCCGCAAAGCGGGGCAAAAAGACACTGCCACTAGCGAGGCGGAGCCTCGCTAGTAGTTCACGGTCCCGCTGAACTGGATCATGCGGCCGTCCATCGTTCTCGATGGTTGCTGCCAATTCCCGCCGTACGTGGTGTTGAGCACCAGGACGGCGGAGCTGTTGAACACGTTGAACACGTTGAAATTGCCCTGCATGCTGATCCGGTCCGAAAACCGCACGCGCTTGCCCAATCGAATATCGAGTCGGGTCATCCGGTCCGCGAACATCGTGCCCGGCACGACAAGCGGAACCGCGGCGACGGCTGTGCACGGGGATCTCCCGCCGCATGCCGCCAGGTCGCGGCCGAGCGACGGCGCGATTGCCGAGGTGGGCACCGCGTAGGCCGCCGTGATCTCCGGCCCCGCGATGTTCTGGAGGATGGCGCTCACGACGAAGTCGTACGGCAACGGGTAGCTGCCGAACCCCTTTATCTGCGTGTTGCCCTTCATCGGCGTGACGACGCGGCAGGTTCGTCGGCCGTCGATGGTCGTGGCGGTGTGCGGGGTGGGGTTGCTGAAGACGCCGCCGCCCCCCTGGACCGGGACGAGACTGAGCGCCGCGGCGCCGGGAGAATCGACGTCGAAGCACTGGTCGTTGATCGTGCGACCCGTGTCCACGCCGGCGCCGAACACGATGCCCGACCCGAGCCGCGTGCTGAGGCTGACATTGACGAACTCATTGATGCGCTTCTGCGTCCCGAAGTTCGACGCCTGCGTGACCACGGTGTTGACCTGGCCGAACCTCGCGGGCTTGATGTCAGCCAGGCCGCAGACCTGGTATCCGCCGCCGCGCGGCAGACGTGAATCCATCGGCGCCGTGATGCAGTACGAATCGTAGTCCGAGGGCCCCACCAGCGTGTTGTCGTTGGTGGTGAAGCTGCCAAACCAATTGCGGTAATAGCCGGCGCTCAGCGACACGCCGTTCGTGATCTGATGTTCGATTTCCGTGTTGAAATCCCAGTTGTTGCCGCGGTTGCCCCAGCCCTGGAGCACATCGTCGGCATACTGCGTGCTGGCCCGGCTCCCCCCGAAGTTCTGATTATTCCAGGCGCCGCACTCGCCGTTCGCCAACCCGTTCGCCAGGTTGCAGTCCGGCGTGCGATTCCCGTTGGCGTCGCTCCAATTCCGGCTGACCGTGTTGATGGAGGTGGCGACCGGATTATTGGCCTGCGTGATCTCGACGCCGATCTTCGACACGAACCGGCCCAGCGAGGCCTTGATCGCCGTCCGGCCGTTGCCGAACAGGTCGAACGCCCCGCCCACCCGCGGATTGAGGTCCTTCCAGTCCGGGATCCCCTTCACCTCCTCGAAGCGGCGTGCCGGCACCCACCCGTTGGCCGTCCCGCCAACCGTGCGAAGGCCCTTGATACCGCTGTAATCGCCGGAGGCCGGCTGCGTGATGGCCGGCACCCACCCGTAGAAGGTTTCGTAGCGCACACCGTAATTGACCGTCAGGCGGCGCATCGTCCACTGATCCTGGACGAAAAACCCGTAGTCCCGGACCCGGGCGCGGTCGTAATACGGCGTCGCCCACTGGGTGATCGCCTCCGGGATTCCGTTTCGCACGTTGTAGTCGACGTTGTTCGTCACTTCCACGCCGAGGTTCACCAAGCCTTGTTCAAGCTGCATCCCGGCCTTGAACGCGTGCGACCCGGTGACGTAGGACATCGACGCCCGCTGCGAGAACCGCGGCACGTGCTGCTCGAACCGGTTGAACTGCGTCGAGTTGAACCGGACGCCGGTCGTGAGCTCCAGCATAGAGATGTCGCCCGGGCGGACTTCCGGCTGCATGTACTGCGGCCAGCTGCCATGCACCACGCCCGTGCCCGCCTCGAGCAGTAACCGGCTGGTCACCGGTGCCGTCCAGGTGGCCTGATATAGCCCCGCCGGCGTCAGCTGATAGCTGAAAAACGCCTCCGGCGCGTTCACCGATCCGCTCCCTGTGTTCGCCGGGCAATGGCAGTCGCGCTGGTGATCCGCGAAGACGTTCAGCTTGTTCCTCGGCGTCATCAGCCAGGTCCACCGGATGGCCTTGGACTCCATCTGCTCGTGCCCGAACGCCGGCCGGCTCAAGTCCGGGGTGTAGAAGAACGTGCCCTGGGTCGCGTTGTAGTACTTGCCGGCGGCCCCCCGCTCGTTGCCCCACTGCCGATACGACCCATAAAACCACATCTTGTCCTTCATGATCGGGCCGCCCAGGCTTGCGCCCGCGTCGAACACCCAGTTGACGCTGGTTGTGCTCAAGAGGCCAAAGGCGCGCAGCTTGTCGTTCAGGTTGTCGGACTGCAGGCTCGAGCCGGAGTACAGGCCGAAGGCGCTGCCCGCGAAGATGTTGCCGCCCTCCTTGGGCACCAGGTTGATCTGGACGCCGTCGGCGTTGCTTTCGGCCGTGATACCGCTCGTCGAGAG
>JBOGIR010000272.1:0-5439 GCA_050742335.1 Vicinamibacterales bacterium
GAGGTTGGCGTCCCTGAGGTTGGCGCTCCTGAGGTCGGCGTCCCTGAGGTTGGCGCCGGCTTTAACGGCAGCCTCTACGGCCAGTCGGAGGCTGCCGGCCTCGACGGACAGGAGTACGGTCCTGGTCCAGCGGTGCTGAATCTCAATCTTCATGTTGTCTCCTTTCGTGTGGCCTTGCAGCAGCTGTGCTGTTTGCCCCTCCTCTCTAGCGAGCGCGCTTCTCATGGCGCCACCGCTCTTGCCTATCACCTCCTCTTCTGTCCTCGATCATTTAGTGCTCCTCCGCTGCATCAAGCGCTCTGTTGAGTGCTTGTAGCCGTCCGGGATCGATAGCCGGGTGGTCCTCTTGAATCTCCTCACAAAACGCCTTGGCCGCTACCAACACACGCTCAAGGGCTTGATGACGGGCCAGCCACACGCTCAAGGGCTTGATGACGGGCCAGCTCCTCACCGGCCTTCGGGGGCTTCTTTGATAGGATTCGCTTGACCATCGGATCCTCCTGCAATGGGGGTTTTACGGCCCGGCCCCCGGCGTGTTTCTTGCTCGTTTCGCAAGCTCAGCAAGGACCGACTGCCAGCAGTCGGGGCCGATTCCCCGCTCAATGGACTGTGGGTCGTCAAGCCCGTAACGGCAGATCACGCAGTTCACGCGCGGACCATACCTGTGGCCTTGCACGATCCGCTGGGCAGCCTGATAGACCTTGACCTCTTGCCGTTCACGGCGCGTGACGGCCGCTTGCGTGGCAGCCTTGCTGCGCCGCTCATGCCGCCGCCGGTCAGCAGCAAGGACCGCGGCCCGCACCTGCGCCTCGGGGTACCCGTGCGGGTTGACGAGCGTCCCATCGTCACGGATGCCGACATCCCGAAGCATCGTCCTGGAGTCGTCGTACACCCACCGATACATGGTCATGCTCGCCCCCCTCCTTGCTTCGTGTGGCCCTGGGCCCCCCGCAGCGCGGCTAACGCGATCCGCCGGAAGTTCGGTCCGTCGGGTCCATCTTTCCAGTCTTCCCACGCCTCAAGCTTGTCGTTGGGCCACTCCGTGCGGTCATGTTCCTCAAAGATCGCCTTCGCCACCCGCTCAACCGTCGCCTCGTCAGGCTGCTGCCCCAGCACGCGCTCCAGGGCTGCGTTCTTGGCCTCTTGCGCGTTGACTTCTTGCTCCAGGTCCGCGACCCTCTGTCGCAGATCGTCGTAGTCTGTGGCCTCGACGCAGAGCGCGTGTGAGTCGCTGTGCTCCAGGACCGTGAGGGCGGCGGAAGCCATACGGTATTTGCGGTAGAACGCGGCCCGAGCCTCGTTGCGCTGCTCCCAGGCCCCACACCGGCATTGAGCCCCGCAGCCGGAAGTGTGCTCACAACGGGCCAGAGCGTCAGCAGCCTCCAGCGCCTCCCGTATCGTCCGCGCCGCGTTACTCATCGCTCACCCGGACCGCGCGCACGGATTCGACCGGCTCATACGTGACGTCGAAGACGTTGGGCTTGCACGGGTACAGCTCACCCGCAACGCCCTTGATGATCCAGTCCCCTTCCACGCCCAGCATCACTCCTTCGGGCGTCGGGATACGGAGGCCGATGCGACCACCCACGTAAAGCCACTCGGGTTTGCCGTCGCTGAGTTTCCCTACACCAGCGTGCTCACACATTTCATCCCGCGTATCCAGACGGAGTTGCACCGCCTCGATCACCACCGGCTTCTTGCGGTATCTCATCGTTTCCCCTCGCTTCTCACGGGGCTCGGCCCGTGCGTCCCCTCGCTGCTCGCCCTAGCCCGCTGGCGCCTTGAGGGGACCGCGCCTTGCCATCCGATCGCGCTCGCCCTACGGTCGGAGAGTCGGCCGCGTGAACCGGCGGCTCTCTGCGCCCCGCGCCGTCGAATCGTAGGTCGCCGGACGGTTCGTGTGCCCGCACCCGTTCCCCTCAAGGCGTTAGCGTTCCCACGTCATCGCCCCTCCGTGGCGCCGCTCGGAGACCTCGCGGATCGCCCCTGCTCCAACGCGCGCTTCACCGCCCGCGCGATCGCCCGGCCCATCGGGAGCGGCACGCCGTTGCCGATGACTTGGCGCTTCGCTGTTTCGGTGAATGGGCAATCGAGGCCAAAGTGCTCGGGCGATAGCCCCTGGTATACGCACATCTCGGCAATGCTTGCCCGCCTACCACGGTCGGGGCCGTGCCGTTTCCCATCGGCCGAGTATGTGCGCTTGACTTTGCCGTTGGGGCCAAGGGCGACCGGCACCGCTCTCAAGGAACTGGTCACGGCCTGGCGATAGTCGAGGCTCTCAAGCGCAGCATACTGAATCATCAACGATCGACCATCGCGCGTTCCGAAGGTGAAGCGGCGCGTCCGTTCCTGTGCCTCGCCGAGCCAGCGATTGTTGAGCAACTGAGAATTGGTCATGTAACCCGGCACATGCGGTACCGGACTCGGCCTGGCGTTCTCCATGACCCACCAAGTCGGCTGGGTTTCGTGTACAACGCGCTTGAACTCAGGGATTTGATTGCCGTGTCGCTCTCCAGCGTTCGGCACGAGTCTCTTCAGCGGCGAAAAAAGCTGACACGGCGGTCCCCCGATCACCCCGTCGAACTTCTCCGCCGGCGGATGGAAGCGCCGGATGTCCCCGCCCCAGAGCAGGTCCGGCCCGCGCACGACGCAGAAGCCTTCCTCCTCGAATGCCATATCGAGCAGCCCGATACCAGGAAACAGCGACAGCACTAGCATGTCGCGCCGACTTGCCGTGCGTCCCTCGCTCACATCCACGTCATATCCTTCCGCAAGCCCGAGCCCTGGCACGACGTGCAGCGCACCACCTCGTCGGCGTCATACCAGTCGGGCTCGCCCATGTCCTCGCCGAACACATAGCCCTCGCCGCCGCAGATGATACAGTCGCGCTCCTCGCCGTCGTCATCGTCACCGCCCTGCCGTGCGTCCCTCATCCCTCACGCCTCCTCATCGGGAAGTGTGTACGCCTCCACGGCGCGGGGTGGGGTCAAGAAGGGGAGGGCGGCCTGGTGATCCTCAGTCATTAGGTACCTCACGGCCTGCCGGAAGTACGCCTCCTTCAACTCGACGCCGAGAAAAAGACGGCCAAGCCTGAGCGCTTCAACGCCTTCTGAGCCGATGCCCATGAACGGAGAGAGCACCGTATCGCCGGGATTGCTCCAGAGGATGAGTGCCCGATCAATCACGTCAAGCTGGAGCGGGCACAGATGCCGCTCATCGCTCGCCTCCCGTGCTACGGCTGTGTTGAGCACATGCGTCTGATTCACAGTCATCCAGACCGGCGAAGCCCACTCCTGCCATCGGTCGAGAGGGAAGTCCTCGGTCGTATGGGTCACGGGATCAGGGTTGTCGCCCTCCTTTCGGAAGACGAGCAGATAGTCCGGCATGCCGGTCCGGGAGCGGCATGAGTCCTTCCGCAATTGCATGTAGAGCAGCCCGAGGGCCTTGGTTCGCGTCATTTCGACAACGGGCGACTTCCAGATCGTGACCCGGCTATGCAGCGTCCAGCCGGCCTCTTCGTGCGCCCGGATGACGGCACCCGACAAGTCCTTGATCCCGATGACGCCATCGCGCCATTTCTGCTTCGGCACATCCGAGATATGCACGGCAGAGATCCGACCCGGGATCGTTACGCGGAGAAGATCCCGTAGCAGGTAACCGTAGTGCGCCAGAAACTCCTCGTCACTTCCAGAATTGCCCATGTCTGCCACAGAATCAGAGTAGAGAAACAGGTTGCTGAACGGCGGCGAGTAGAGCGAGAGGCCGACGCTTTCGGCGGGTAGCTGCTCCACGATGCTCACACAATCGCCGTGGTAGGCTGCAAAGCTTCGCCCGTGCGCCTCACCGAGACAGCGGATCATGGGGTCATCCAGGCCGGCAGCCGGCCACTGTGCGTCGGCGTGTACGCAACCCGGACGGCTGCCTCGGTGCCCAGCGCACGCCGCATCGCGGCCACCATCGCGGCCTTCATCGCCGTGTGCTCATCGGCCTTGCGATCGATGACGCGGCCGATCTGATCCTCGCCTTCCGCGACCACGAGATGTACGTCCACTGACCGAGCCTGGCCGAACCTCCAGCAGCGGCGCACGGCCTGGTACCATGCCTCATACGAGAAGGAGCGGCCCACGAAGATGACGCGCGCGCAGTGTTGCCAGTTGAGGCCGTGACCTGCCACGCTTGGCTTGGTGATGATGACTCGCGCCCCGCCGTCTGCGAAAGCGGCCAGAGTATCTTCCTTGCGGCTGATTGTCTGCGAACCTCGCACGTCAACGGCCTCGGGGATCGCGCGGACCAGCGCGTCGGCCTCGTAGTTGGTATCGCACCAGACCACCCACGGCTCACCGCCGTCGTCCTTGACGAGCCGCGCGGCCACATCCGCACGAGCCTCAGCCGTCGCGCGTTTCACGTCGTGCATCGTCGTGGCTGACACCAGCGTGCCGAACAGTCCGTCGGTCGGTAGGTCGGGCGACTCAAAGGCTCGGTGTCGATGCAGACGGAGGGGTGGCAGATCAAAGCCGGGCTGATCATCACCGAGGTCTCGAGGGTGTCCGGCCATCCGCGCCCAGGAGACCATCCAGTCGAAGAACGGCCCGACTGCGTGGCCCTTGAGCCGCCAGGACTTCGTGTCGCCGCTATCGTTGATGAACCACCGAACCAGCATTTCATCCCGCGCCATGACCCCGAGAAACGCGGCGTGCTGGGCCAGCTCCGCGTGATCGTTCGGAGCCGGCGTGGCCGTGGCCGAGAGCCGGAACCGATGGCCGCCGAAGGCGCCGATCAGGGCCCGGGTGGTCTCGCCGGTGAAGTTTTTGAGGATTGAGGACTCATCGAGCGCGATGGCGCCGAACGCGGTAGGGTCCAACGTGTCCAGCCGGTCGTAGTTGCAGACGTTGATGCCCTCGCGCACATCGTCCTGAGATCGAACCACGCGCACCGGATAACCTAGCGCCAAGCCCTCGCGTTCATGCTGCCGCGCCACGGCGAGCGGCGTGAGAATCAGCGCCCGACCGTTCGTCGTCGCCGCGGCGTGTAGGCACCACTCCAGCTCGCAGCGCGTCTTGCCGAGGCCCGTATCGAGGAAGAGTCCTCCTGAGCCGGCCCGGAGCAGGAAGGCCGTGCAGTCGCGTTGGAACGCGAACAGATGGGCGGCAAGCGGCGGCACTGCCGCAAGGCCCCGCGTAGGAGCCGTGACCGTCTTGCTCGCCAGGAACGCTTGATAGTCGCTCACTGAACCTCCTCGCAGGCGTCGCGTCGCGGAGTCGCGCCGCATCAGCACCGACCCATAGCGCGGATCGCGCACCGGCTCCCCGCAGCCGCAGCGACACGGGAAGGGCTCGTACCCGAAGTACCGAAGCTCATCGGGCGTCGGCATCCCGTGCGTGCCGGTCGGCGAGGCCCAGCGGAGAATCAGCGGCCCGTTCACGGCCGATACTCCGGCGA
>JBOGIR010000273.1:0-7293 GCA_050742335.1 Vicinamibacterales bacterium
GCTACCCAGACCTTCCTAGCCGGCTCGGCCTTCTTGACACGGGGTTGTCTGAGAACGAATTGCGCGAGAAGTTTCCGGCGGCTTGGGCCTACTTGGATGGGCCGGAGGCGCATGAAGTGCGCACGACCTACCTCGCGCGGCATCGGGATCCGTGGTACTCGCAGGAGAAAAGACTGCCAGCACCATTTTTCAGCACCTACATGGGACGTGGACGCCGCGGCGTTTCACCGTTCCGCTTCTTCTTCAATCGCTCACAGGCGATCGCAACAAACAGCTATTTACTGATGTACCCGAAAGGGCCACTAGAAAAACACTTGAAACACCGCCCTGATGATGGCGTTCGGGTTGCAGCCATACTCCAGCAAATCGCGAGTGACTGCTTCCGAGCGCAGGGCCGCGTTTACGGTGGCGGCCTGTATAAGCTTGAACCGTCCGAACTTGCATCGTTGCCGGCTAATCAATTGGCTTCCGAGTTAGGCCTGGATATGCCCCGAGGGTCGCAAGCGGAACTACCCCTTGGGTGAACGGCGAAGAGTACTACCGCCAGCTGGTAACCAGGGGAGTAGAATGTCCTTAGCTCAGCTATCGCTTCTCTCGGAGACCCTTCGACCGACCGCCCGTTCGCCCGAGCGCCGATCGCCCGGCCGTGGCGCGGAATATAGCAGGCATGCCCGACGGGCTAGTAGATTCGCGGCTCCACAAGGTGCCAGGGAGGAATGATGGGTTATCCGTACAAGCTGCCGGAACTGGGTTATGCATACGATGCGCTCGAACCGCACATCGATGCGCGCACGATGGAGATTCATTACACCAAGCATCACGCGGCGTACACGAACAATCTGAACGCTGCGCTGGAGAAGCACCCGGATCTGCAGGGCAAGTCTGTGGAAGACCTGGTGCGCAACCTGAATGCGGTACCGGAAGACATTCGCGCGGCCGTGCGCAACAACGGCGGCGGCTACATCAATCACAACCTGTACTGGGAGATCATGAAGCCGGGTGGCAGTGACAAACCGACCGGCAAGCTGGAGATCTCCTCGAGCGCCAACCAGGACAGCCCGCTGATGGAAGGCAGGACACCGTTGCTCGGCGTCGACGTCTGGGAGCACGCCTACTACCTGAAGTACCAGAACCGGCGGCCCGACTACATCGCCGCGTGGTGGAGCGTGGTGAACTGGGCGGAGATCAATAAGGGGCTGTAATTTACGGATCTACGGATTTACGAATTGACGAATCTTTCAAATCCGTCAATTCGTAGATCCGTCAATTCGTAAATGGTTTCTCGCGCGGCGCGTCCGACAGCGCCCACGCCGTCAGCGTGGTTCCCGCCGGCACCAGCACATGCTGCCGCCCGTCGAGCATGTAGGTGATCGCGGACGTCCCGTGCAGCGCCGAACCCATCTGGAACCGCCACAGGAACTTGCCGCTGCGCGCGTCGATGGCCAGGAAGTTCCCCTCGGCGTCCCCGCTGAAGATCACCCCGGAGGCCGTCGACAGGAGGCCGGAGGTCGACGGTGAGATGTACTCGAACTCCCAGCGCCGCTCGCCCGTGGTGGGATCGATGGCGCGGAGCGCGCCGTACGCGCGCTGGTCGGGACCTCTGGCGCGCTGCGCCGCACCGCCGGTGAACCGCTCGCCGGGCACATATTCCTGCCGCCACGCGTAGTAGGTGGCGCACACTTCACGCGCGTTCACGAAGAAGAGGCGCTGCGCCGGGTCGTACGAGGGCGGCCAGAAATTGGTGGCGCCCGTCACGTCGGGGCACGTCAGCGCCCCCTTTTCGTCGGGCACGTGGCCCGGCAGCAGCACGGGACGGCCGTCCGGCCCGATCTCCTTCGCCCACGTCGTCACCACGTACGGCCTGGCCACGATCAGTTTTCCGTTGGTCCGATCGATGGTGTAGTAGAAACCGTTGCGATTCGCGAACATGACGACCTTGCGCGGCTGTCCGGCGATCGTCAGGTCGGCCAGGATCGGCACCTCCGTCGCGTCCCAGTCGTGCAGGTCGTGCGGCGTGAACTGGTAGTGCCAGCGAAGCTTCCCGGTGTCGGCATCGAGCGCGACGATCGAGTCGCTGTACAGATTGTCGCCCTTGCGGCTGTCGCTGTGGTAGTCGGGCCCCGGGTTGCCAATGCCGTAGTACAGAAGGTTGAGCTCGGGGTCGTACGCGCCGGTCACCCACACGCCGGCGCCGCCGCGCGACCACGAATCACCCGCCCACGTGTCGTTGCCCGGCTCGCCCGGCCCTGGAATCGTGTAGAAGCGCCAGGCCTGCTTGCCGGTCTTCGCGTCGTACGCGTCGATGAAGCCGCGGATCCCGTACTCGCCACCGGCCACGCCGACGACCACCTTGTCCTTGACGACGAGTGGCGCGATGGTCGACGCATAGCCCTTGCGGTAATCCTCCAACGTCGTGTCCCAGACGACCCCGCCGGTCTTCATGTCGAGCGCCAGGAGATGCGCGTCGAGCGTGGTCATGAAGAGGCGATCGCCGAGGACGCCAAAGCCCTTGTTGACCAGACCGCAGCACGCCGTGAGCGTTCCGGTTGGCGGCAGCTCACGCCGGTAGCGCCAGATCTCGCGTCCCGTGCGTGCGTCGATGGCCCAGGCCAGGTTCAGCGGCCCCGTCGCGTACAGCACGTTGTCCCGCAGCAGCGGTGTCGTTTCGAATCGGCTGCCTGAAATATCGGTCTGGAACGTCCACTGCGGAACGAGCCGCGTCACGTTCTCGGGCGTGATTTGCGTCAGCGGGCTGTGCCGGTGGTTGTTGTAACCGCCGCCGAACACGAGCCAGCGTGAGCCGTCGGCCTTCAGGCCGTCGAGCAGCTCCTGTGACGTCACGAGGGGCGGCGGCGCGCCCTGCGCAAGAAGCGACGCGGCCAGGACGGCGGGGCCGAGACCGACGAGCGTGAGACGCGCAACCAGTCGATGCATGCAGCACTCCTCGAAACGGACCCTGCAGGTCCGGCAGTCTTAACGGGCGCCTGTCGCGTTCTCCCCGTTCGCGCCCTGAAGGCTCGTCAGGTACGCCAGCAGATCGTCAAGCTCGGCATCGCTCAGCCTGTCGGATCCGAAGGCCGGCATCGCCGACTGCTTTTCATTGGTCACCGCGCGCATGTCCTCGCGGAGGTATCCCTGAATCCGCTCGCCGGTCTCCATGATCTGCACGGAGAAGAGATCTTCGTTCTTCTTGACGCCGTGGATCTGCTGTCCGCCCGGTGTGGTCAGGGTGACCGGCTCGTAGCCGGTTCTGAAGTCGGCGACGTTGCCGCGAATCTGACGGGCGAGCGCCTCGCGCGCCCGCGCCGCGCCGATGCGCGAGAGGTCAGGTCCCAGACGACCGCCGCGGTCTCCGATCCGGTGGCACGCCAGACAGCTCGACGCAAAGACGCTTTCGCCGGCGCTCGCGTTGCCTCGTGGCGGCCCGACCGGTGCTGGCGCGGCCAGAGTTTTCAAGTAGGCGAGTATCCGCCAGATGTCGACGTCCGACGTGCGCGGGGCGGCGAACGCCGGCATCTCGGTGCCGGTCACCCCGTTTCGAATGGTTCGAAAGAGCGCGTCGTCGGTGCGCCCCTTCGCCCAGACCTGCGTGATGTCGGGGGAGCGGATGCCCCGTGCGTCCATCCCGTGGCAGTCGGCGCAGCGCACCCTGTAAGCGCCCATGCCGGCCGTAATCGCGTCGGCGTTCCCCTCGAGCGGATTTTTCGTGGGAAGCGCAGGGATCGTGACGAACAGGTCCTGAGCGACGACATGTGCCACGCTCAGGATGGTGACGGTCAGCGCCGAGTAGATCCACTTCATCTTGGTTCCTCGCTGCGACCACTCCACCGCGCAGGCGCGGCGGGACCCCGGCGTGGCGGTTCGCGGGCATCGCCGGGATCGGGCCCGATTATAGCGCCACGAAGGGACATGCCACCACCTACCTCCGTACGTCTTACTCGCTACTGGAACGAGTGAACTGGCCGCCGTGGGCTGCTTGCCGTTCCGTGGGCGGGATGGCCATCAGCGCTGGCTGCGCGGCGATGTGGGCCTGCACGAATGCCTCTGCTCTCGCCATCGCGCCGGGATCGCCGCTGCGGTAGATATTATTGGCTTCAATCAGAGCGGTCTGGTGTGGCGGAGTCGCCTCAACGCTGTCATAAATCGCGGTCACCGGACACGCAGGGACGCACGCACCGCAGTCAATGCACTCTTCCGGATGAATGTACAGCATTGTCGCCTGCTCGAATTCCGGCTCGTCCTTGCGCGGGTGGATGCAGTCGACGGGACAGACGTCGATGCAGGCGGCGTCCTTGGTGCCGATGCAGGGGTCAGTGATGATGAAAGGCACCTACATGAACTCCCCGACCAGTTTCCGCCGCTGCTCCCTGCTCACCGCGACCGGCTGCTCGACCAGCACACCCGCCTGAAGTCCGGGATCCTGAGTGTGAAGACTCGCCCGCGGGTTCCCATCACGGTAAAAGAGCCCTATCGGGATCTTCTCGCCCCACGTCAGGGCCGCATCCATCGCGGCGTGAAAGTCCGTTGGGTCGTGGGGCGTATCTTCCAATCTGTACACCCGCTTCCGGAACCACTCGTAGGTGTTGTGCTTGTTGAACGTCACGCACGGGCTGAAGACATCAACGAGCGCAAAGCCGGGGTGCTGAATGGCCTCGGTATACAGTTTCAGCAGGTGCTTGGGCTGGCCGCTGAATCCGCGGGCGACAAACCCGCAGCCGCTCGCCAGTGCCAGCGCCAGCGGGTTGAGCATGCCCTCCAGATTGCCGTGCGGGGTGGTTTTCGTGATCATGCCCGTTTCGCTGGTGGGCGAGACCTGGCCGGTGGTTAGGCCGTACGTCTCGTTATCCATGACGATGTAGGTGATGTCGATGTTGCGGCGCATCGCCTGAATGAAGTGGTTCAAGCCTATGCCGTAGCCGTCTCCGTCCCCGCCTGTGACGATCACGGTCATGCCGTGATTGGCAAGCTTGGCTCCGGTGGCAAACGGCAGCGCCCGGCCGTGCAGGCTGTGCACGCCGTACGAGCGGAAGAACCCGGGCAGGTTTGACGAGCACCCGATACCTGACACGACCAGGATCTCGTGCGGCTGACGCCCCAGCTCGGCACACGCATGAAACAGTCCGTTCAAGACGCCGAAGTCACCACACCCGGGGCACCAATCCGGTGGAATGTCCGCCTTGAAGTCTTTGAGTTCAAGTACCGCGGTTGCCGTAGCCATGTCTCGCTCCTTAGGTTGTCAGCGGCGAGGCACCTACCGCCGCGGCCGCAACTCGTCGTCCCGGCCAGTCGCCCGACGTGCCCGTCGGATGCTCCGTCTGCCAGCCGCGCTCGGTCGACAGCACCTCGATGAGTTCCGTGCCGTTCGCCAGGAGATCCTTGACGCCAGCCACGATGTGCCTGGGCTCGAAAGGCTCGCCGTCGTACTTGCGGATGTGACCCTGAGCGACGATGCCCGTCTCAGCCCGCAAGTGCCGCGCGAACTGGCCGCTTTGGTTGTTCTCCACAACTATCACCCGCCGGCTCTTGCCGAGGATGGCGGACACCTCGGTGGCGTGGAAGGGCACCAGGAATTTGATCTGCAGATGGCTCGTTGAGATACCCTCCCGATTCAACTGTTCGACCGCCTCCTTCAGCACGCCCCAGGTGGAACCCCAGCCAACGAGCGTCACCTCGGCGTCGAGTGAGCCCTCGAGTGTCGGAGCAGGCAGGTACTCGAGGACCGTGGCCATCTTGCGGCTCCGCTTGTCCGCCATCTTCTTGCGCCGCACGGTATCGGTGTAGACATCGCTGATCAGCACGCCATCCTCGTCGTGCTCGTCGCTCGCGGCCACGTGGAGATGGCCGGGAACGCCAGGAACAGCGCGTGGAGAAATGCCAGACTCGGTGTCCTTGTAGCGGAGGTATGGCTCGCCGTTACCCCCTGCAGGCGCCGCAGTGATGAGGTCTCCTCGATCGATCTGAAAGTCGACGTCGAGCAGCGCAGGATCAACTGTTTCGTTGCCTTCGGCCATCAGCAGGTCCGAGAGGATGATCACCGGGCACTGATAGCGGTCGGCGACATTGAAGGCGAGGGCCGGGGTGGTGAAACAATCCGTCATGCTCAGCGGGGCGATGATAATCCGCGGGAAGTCGCCCTGGCTGGCGCCAAAGGCCTGGTTCAAATCCCCCTGCTCAGTCTTGGTCGGCACGCCCGTGGATGGGCCGGCGCGCTGCACGTTGACGACCACGACCGGAGTTTCGAGCATCCCCGAAAGGCCGATCGCCTCCGTCATCAGGGCGAGGCCGCCGCCGGAGGTGGCACACATGCTCCGCGCGCCCATGTGGCCGGCCCCGATGGTCATGTTGATCACCGAGATCTCGTCCTCAACCTGTCGGACACAGATACCGAGCTCCTTCCCGTGCGCCGCGAACCATTCCAGGATGTGCGTTGCCGGGCTCATCGGGTATGCGCAATAGAATTTGCAGCCGGCGAGCGCCGCCCCCATGGCCATGAGCTCGTTGCCTGAGACCATGGCCCACTGCTGGCTGGCCTGCTCGAGCTGCGTGAGCAACGGCGTGAAATGGGCGGCTGCGTAGTCATAGCCGGCCCGCGCCGCTTCCATGTTCACTTTCACCACGTGCGGCTTTTTCGCGAACGTCGACTCGAGCACCGACTCCAGCCCTCTGAAGTCAAGACCCATAAGGCCAATCACGGCCCCTACCGCCACCGTGTTCTGCATGACCGGCAATTGCTTGTAGGCCGGGGTCAGGTCGGGGACGGGCAGAGGACAGAGCTGGACGCCCTCGGGAGGCTCGTAACTCGGGTCCAGCTTCGCGCTGTTGTACAGGGCCACGCCGCCGCCGACCAGTTCCTGCAGGTGGCGGTCCAACGTATCTTGATTGAGGGCAATGAGCGCGTCGACCTGATCGCCGTGGTTGAGCGGCTTTTTGGCTGAGATGCGGAGGCGCAACCAGGAGTGCCCGCCGCGAATCACCGACTGGTAGGCGTTGTAGGCATACACGGCCTGACCCTGCCGGGCCACGGAGAGAGCCAGGGTATTGCCGGCGGAGGCGACCCCATCGCCTGCCGCACCGCCGATTCCGACGACTACATCAGACTCGTTCATCACAGGACCTCCACCGCAACGGATCGACGCGGACGCAACCGAGCGCTCCTGTGTCATAGGGAATGGGCCTCGGCTGGGTCGAGGCGGATTATAGCGCGATGGCGACGCGCCCGAATCTTAATGCGTTGTGGCTGCGACCGCCGGGTCCGTCGCGGCGGCCACCGGCGGGGGCACCTTCGCCGCCGCC
>JBOGIR010000274.1:0-8154 GCA_050742335.1 Vicinamibacterales bacterium
TCTCATCACGTTGCTGCGGAAGGAAATCGTCGAACATCCCGAACTCGTCAAAGAACTCGACTTCGCTGTTACGGACCACGGCCTCACGAATGGCGCCGCGGCCTGAACAATATGTAGAAACTCCAGACGCAGGCTAAAGCCTGCGCGCTACACACGGCCCCGATTACGCACGGCCGACGACACACGGCCGACGACCGCCGGTGTACCACTGCACCTGTAGCGCGCACGCTTTAGCGTGCGCTCTTGGACTGCGCGCGTCATGAAACCGGTCCTGCCGCGAAGCGGACGCTCCGATGCTCCGGATAGCCGCGGGCCGCAATCGGCCACACGTCCACGACACGTTCGCCATCGATGACATAGAAGACATCGTGCAGGTTGATGGTCGGGTCTGTGTGCGAGGGACGCAAGTAAATACGATCACCGACGTCCAGTCGGGCATCCGCCGGTATGTGGATCGTGGCGTGCTCGTCGTTGAGCGCGACGACCTCGGCGCCCTCAATGTCTCGAACGATCGGATACCCGTGGTCTTTCGTCGTCGCCTTGTGACCGCAGTCGGCGACACAGCGGGTTGAAACCGGCCGGCTGATCACGGTGCCAAGCACCCAGAACGCCTGCTCGAACGGCACATCGAGCCGTCCGTAATCACTGTCCATCAGTACGTACGACCCGGCCTGAATCTCGGTGATGCCATCGACGCGACCGCTGATGTCGTAGGTGCCCGTGCCGCCGGCCGAGACGATGTCGCACGGCAGGCCACTCGTCCGAAGCAAGCCTGCGGTGTCAACAAGATCCGCCATCGCTCTCCCGGCGCGGGCCTCGCGCTCGGCGCGGTCGGCGACACCGACGAGATGCCCTTCGTACCCCATCACCCCGCGAAGGATCGCGCCTTGGGCCGAGGCTGCGCGATTGGCCAGGCTCACCGCGTCTGCGCCCGGCGCCACGCCGCACCGCATCTGCCCTACGTTCACGTCCACGAGCACGCCAATCCGAACACCCGCCCGGCGGGCGGCGGCGTCGATCGCTTCGAGCCCCCCATATGAATCGACGGCAACAGTCACGTCGAGGCGCCGGGCCAACACCGCCACGCGGTCGGCTTTGCCGGGCCCGACCGGCTCGTTCGCGATGAGGATGTTCTGGCAGAAGTCCGCCGCGATCTCGGCCTCCGACACCGTAGCGCACGTCAGGCCGGTGCAGGAACCGGCCGCGAGCTGCCGCCTCGCGATCTCGGGCGTCTTGTGCGCCTTGAAGTGAGGCCGCAGACGACAGGGACCGGTCGCAAAGAAGTCCGCCATGCGCCGGATGTTCCGCTCCATCGCAGCGAGGTCGGCGACGAGCGCAGGAGTCGGGATCTCGGCGATGTTGTTGGGGGTCTGATCACGCAATCTCCTCGTCCTCTCCCCGGCGTGACGGCGCGATGCCGAAGCTGCGCATCTTGCGGTACAGGTTGCTGCGCTCGATGCCGAGCAGCTCGGCCGTGCGTGAGATGTTGCCCTGCTGGGCGGCCAGGGCCCGTAGGATGTAGTCGCGTTCGAACCGGTCGCGCGCCTCGTGCAACGGCACCGACGACAGGGTCGGCGTCGAACCCTCGCTGCCGGCCGTCATGTTCTGGTCGAGGAAGGTCAAGTCGCGCGACGAAATGCGGTCGCCGGGCACCATGATCATCAGCCGCTCGATGACATTGCGCAGCTCGCGCACGTTGCCGGGCCACGGATACTGGCGCAGCGCGACAATCGCGTCGCTCTCGAAGGTCTTGGGACGACGGCCGTACTCGCGCGCCAGCAGCGCCATGAAGTGATCGGCAAAGAGCGGGATGTCTTCCTGCCGATCGCGCAGCGGGGGGACGAAGATCGGCACCACATTGAGACGGAAGTAGAGATCCTCACGGAACCGGCCCGCGCGGATCTCGCCCGTCAAGTCCTTGTTCGTGGCCGCCAGCACGCGCGCGTCCACCTTGATGCGATTGGAGCCACCCACCGGTTCCATGACCTGCTCCTGCAGGACGCGGAGGACCTTAGCCTGGGTCTTCAGGCTCATGTCGGCGATTTCATCCAGGAAGATGGTGCCGCCGTGTGCCAGCTCGAACTTCCCCCGCCGATCGGCCACCGCACCGGTAAACGCCCCCCGCACGTGGCCGAACAGCTCGCTCTCGATCAGATCTTCCGGAATCGCGGCACAGTTGACCTCGACGAACGGGCCGGTGCGCCGGCGGCTGAGCTGATGGATGTTCCGTGCCACGAGCTCCTTCCCCGTGCCGTTTTCCCCGAAGATGAGCACGCGGCCGTTGGTGGGCGCAGCCATGGCCACTTGTTCCCGCAGCTTCACCATGGCGTAGCTCTCGCCAACCATGGTGTGCTGCGCGTCGACGCGGGCGCGCAGCGCCCGGTTCTCCGCCTCCAGGTTGCGCTGCCGCAACGCGTTGCGCACGACGAGCACCGTCTTCTCGAGCGAGAGCGGCTTTTCGACGAAGTCGAACGCGCCCATCTTGATGGCGCGCACCGCCGACTCGATGTTGCCGTGTCCCGAGATGATCACGACCTGCGCGTCCACCTGCCGCTCGCGCATCCGCGCCAGCGTCTGCAGGCCGTCCATCCCCGGCAGCCAGATGTCGAGGACGACGACGTCGTAAGCCTGACGGGACAGCCGCTCGAGGCAAGTTTCTCCGCTGTCCACGGAGTCCACCTCGTACCCCTCGTCCCGCAGGACGCCCCCAAGCGCGCTGCGCACGCCGGGCTCGTCGTCAACGATCAGGATGGAGGGCATGAAACGAATACAGAATTGACGGATTTACGGATTTACGGATTTACGAATTGCCACGGCGTTCAATTTTTCAATCAAATACGTCAATCCGTAAATTCGTAAATTCGTCAATTCAACACGGGAGTTCCACCGTGAACCTCGTTCCTCGCGGCACGTTGTCGGTGACCTCGATGCTGCCGCCATGCTCGGCGACGATGCGCCGAACGATCGCCAGGCCGAGGCCGCTGCCACGGCGCTTGGTGGAGTAGTACGGCAGGAACAACTTGTCGCGCTCGGTCGGAGGAATCCCGGGACCATCGTCGGCGACGACAATCCTGACGAGATTCTCCGCCTTCACCTGATGGGTTTCGACATCGATGACGCCTCGCCGGTCCATCGCCTCCACCGCGTTGTCGATGAGATTGATCAGGACGCGCCGAATCTGCTCTGGATCGACGGACACGCGCGGCACGGTATCGGCGAACTGCGGCCGCAGCTGCACCTCAGAGAAAATGCCCTGATAGAGCGCCAGCACGTCGGCCAGGAGGGCGTGGAGGTCCGTCGATACCGCGCGCGGCGCCGGCATGCGTGCAAACTGCGAGAACTCGTCGACCAGCTCTTTGAGCGATTCGACCTCCCCGACAATCGTGCTCGTGCATTCCTGGACGAGCTCGTGCGTGTGCGCCGGTGCGCCCGCGAAGTGGCGCTGCATCCGTTCGGCACTGAGCTGAATGGGCGTCAGGGGATTCTTGATTTCATGGGCCAGGCGTCGCGCCACCTCCCGCCAGGCCGCGACCTTCTGCGCCCTGATGAGGGGCGTCACGTCGTCGAACACGAGCACAATCCCGTCGGACACGCCGTCTTCGCGCCGAAGGGGTGTGGTCATGACGGCCAGGTGCAGCTCGCGCCCGTCGCGTGCGATGGCCACTTCCTGCGGGAGCGCCTCCTCGCGGCTGCGAGTCGCCTCGTCTATCAGGATGTCCAGCGGTTTCAGCTCGGGCGTTCCGAACACGGTCGACGCGGGAAGGCCGGACACGCTCGGGTCGAGGCCGAGCAGACGCGACGCCGCTGCATTGAACGTGCGCACGTGGCCGGCGGTGTCGACTGAAATGACGCCGGTCGCGATGCGTTCGAGAATCGTTTCCACGTAGCGCCGTCGCACCTCGACGTCCTGATGCTTCCGTTCGAGCTCGATGGACGAACGTTCCAGCCGCCGGCGACTGGTCGACAAGTCCGATGCCATGCGATTGAACGCCTCGATGAGCGATCCGAACTCGTCCCGGGTCTCGGGTTCCACGCGGTGATCGAGGTGACCGGCGCCGATTTCGTTGGCGGCCGCCGCCAGCATCTGCACCGGACGCGTGATGCGCTTCGCCAGATACAGCCCCATCCAGGTCGCGGCGACCAGGATCATCAGCGTCAGCATCAGGAAGAACGACAGGTACACACCCGCGAGCGGCTGCTTCAGCACCTGGAGCTGCTGATAGTCCTCGTAGGCCGCCGTCATGCGGCGCGCGCGCGCCGCGAACTGCGCGGGGATGTATTCGCTCGCGATGACGACGCCTTGCGGCACCTCGCCAGACTCCCGGCGAACCGTGACGGCACTCCGAATCAGATCGCCGCCATCGGGCAGCCGCTCGACGACCGGCGCCAGGCTGGAGTCGGCGATGGCACGCTCCGCGAGGCGGGCAGCGGACGCTCGCGTGAATTCTGGCGGCAGCGAGGGTGCGCCCACCTCCACAACGGGAATGAGGAGTGGGCGGTCGACCGCCCCGGCCGACTCGAGGCGATGGACTTCCACGTGCGCCACCCGCGCCTGCTGCACATCGGGCTCGACGACCGCGCGCACGGCTGACGCCGGCGCCGACGCCAGATCGATCTCGCCCACCACCCGTGCGAGTCGCTGCGCCTCGGCAGCCACCAGTCCCTGCCGTGCTTGGTAGTAGTCGCCTGCAATCGCGTTGGCCGACGACAGCACGTCGTCCATCGGGGCGTTGAACCAGCGGTCGACACTGTTGCGAATCAGCTCGCTGCCGACGAGAAGCACCAGCACAGCAGGGATCAGCGTCATCCCCAACAGCACCGCCACGAGCTTGGCGCGGAAGTGCGCGAACGGCAGCGCACGGCGCTTCTCGACGAGCAGCTTGATGATGTTGCGCGCGAGCACGAAGACGAGCGCAACGAGGATGGTGAGGTTCGTCGCCGACAGCGCGTAGAGCACGAACTCGGTGAGGAAGTCGGGCGCCAGGGTGGCGGAGCGGCTCGCCAGCGCCAGCAGGCTCGCAAGGGCAGCGACCAGGATGGCGATGCCGATCAGAATCAGCTTCGTGTTGTCGCGAAACGGCCGGCGAGGCGCAGGCGCGGGACTCCGCCTCAGCGGCGGCGGCGCCGGCTTCGGACGCGGGCGGGCTTCTCGAAGCGTCAATGCCACGTCTTCCGATCAATCCTTTGTATTCAACAGGTCTTTGAGCTCCGTCATGAACTCGCCGATGTCGCGAAAGTGGCGGTAGACGGAGGCAAACCGGACGTACGCCACTTTGTCGAGCCGTTTGAGCTCCTCCATCACGACGGTCCCGATCTCTTCGGTGCTCATCTCCTTTTCCGGGCGTTCCTGGAGCGTGGCTTCGACGCGGTCGGCGACGCCTTCGACGGCCGGCACGCTGACGGGCCGCTTCTCGCACGCCTTCAGCAGGCCGGCAATCAGCTTCTGGCGCTCGAAGCGCTCCCGGCTGCCGTCTTTCTTGATCACCATATACGGGATCTCGTCGATCCGCTCGTAGCTGGTGAACCGGCGGCCGCAGCCGAGACACTCTCGTCGCCGGCGAATGACCTCGCCCTCCTTGCTCTCGCGCGAGTCGACGACCTTGTCGCCCAGATGACCGCAAAACGGACATTTCATGGGAGGTCGGGCACCTCCTTCGTGCCGGCGAGCGCCTGGAGCCGTCCAAAGCTCAGCCCATCCTGAATCATGAAGATGATCCCGGTCAGCACCACCGGAAAGTACGACACGGCATGCGTGACGATGGCCGCAGCCACCGCCGTCTCTTCCGGGGCGCCGAAAAACGCGGTCACGCCGATGCGGTACGCCTCGTGATAGCTGCCGACAGCGCCGGGTGTCGGGACGGCCACGCCGATCACGAGGAGCGCCTGCAGGAGAAACGTGCCGGTAAACGGCATGGCAATGCCAAACGCAATGGTCACGAGCCACGCTTCGGCCGCAATCACCAGCCACAGCGGAAAGGACCACGCGAACGCCGCCGCCAGGGCGCGCGGCTCGCGCGCCACGGCAAAACCGCCGCTGAACGTGCGCGCGAGCGCGGCCAGCCGATCGGCCATCGCATGCGGGAGTACCCGCGCTGCGGTAAACACCAGGCCGCCAATCCGCTCAGGGTGCGTGGCGAGGATCCACATCAGGATCATCAGCACGATCGCCGCAATGCCGGCCAGTGCCGAGGAGATCTCGATCGCGCGCAGAAGCGCCGGCGGCAGCGCCGTCGGCTCAGCGATTCCCCAGACGTACAATGCCAGCAACACGAGCACCGCAATCAGGTCGAGCACGCGCTCCATCACGATGGTGGCGAGCGTGGCCGACACCAGCAGCCCTTCCTGCCGCGCCAGGAGATAGGGGCGCAGCAGGTCGCCGGCGCGCGCGGGCAAGACACCGAGCGCGGCAAAGCCGATGACCGTCGTCCGGAACGCTGTCCGAAACCGCGTCGGCCCAATCGGCTGGAGCAGGTACTGCCAGCGCCACGCACGAATCACGTAGGTCAGAATGACGGCCGCGAACCCCGCGAGCAACAGGTCGATGCGTGCGCGCCGCACCTGCATCCAGACACCGGCGAGGTCCGCATGGCTGAGGAACCATGCGAAGAGGGCAATCGCCAGCACCGACACGAGGACCGTACGCGTTCGCATTCGAACTCTTGAATTTCGGCAGACCGCTTGAACCCGCTGAACCGTGCAATGAACCTGGGAAACGGAGTACCACAATATATCAGGCCCCCGCGGCACGACGACCGGCACTATTGCGTACGGTTGCGAGCGCCAACCCCTCCCTGTAAGATGCGCGTTTCTCCGGACCGAACGACGTGCCCGTCGCAGCCCCCCTTCTCGAAACACGTCTCAACGGCCTGGCTCCGCATCGCCAGGGGAAAGTACGCGACATCTACGACCTCGGCGACGCTCTGCTGCTCGTCGCGACCGATCGCATCTCGGCCTTCGACTACGTGCTCGGCTCCGGCATTCCGGACAAAGGCAAAGTCCTTACGCAACTGTCGGCTTTCTGGTTCGAGCGGACCCGCCACATCGTGCCGAATCACGTGCTCGAGACCGACGCGCGGCGATATCCGCCGGAGCTGCAACGCCATGCGGACATCCTGGCAGGCAGGTCGATGCTCGTGCGAAAGACCACTCCCGTGCCTGTCGAGTGTGTGGCCCGCGGCTATCTCTCAGGCTCCGGCTGGAAGGACTACGTGGCGACAGGTGCTGTCTGCGGCGTCGCGCTGCCGCACGGATTGCGGGAATCGGATCGCCTGCCCGAACCCGTTTTCACGCCGGCCACCAAGGCGACCAGCGGCCACGACATCAACATCAGCGAAACGGAGGCGGCGCGGCTGGTGGGCGCAGCGCTCGTCGAGCGGCTCCGGGCCATGACACTGGCGCTCTACGGGTTCGGCGCGGCCCACGCGGAACGCTGCGGCATCGTGCTCGCCGACACGAAGTTCGAATTTGGACTGACGCCCGGCGGCGACCTTCTGCTCATCGACGAGGTGATGACCCCGGATTCCTCCCGCTACTGGCCGAAGGATGAGTACGATCCCGGGCGACCTCAGATCAGCTTCGACAAGCAGTTCGTCCGCGATTACCTCGAACGGATTCACTGGAACAAGCAGCCGCCGGTGCCCTCGTTGCCGGATGAGGTTGTGGCACGGACGCGCGAGAAATATCGCGAGGCGTATCGCCGCCTCGTCGGGAGAGACATCGAGTGACGCTTCTGCGCGAACAACTCGAACGCCTGATCGACGAGATGGTGTCGCACGGTGTCCGCTACGAAGACGCCCAGCGGGAGTTCGAGAAGCGGTATATCGCGCACGTCCTGTCCAAGGCCGACGGCCACTTGTGCAAGGCGGCCGACCTGCTTGGCATGCACCGGAACACCCTGAGCCGCAAGATCACCGAGTACCGCCTCCGCCGGTCCGCGTGAACAACGCTTGACACGATTTTTGGGCGCCCGCTAGAATTGGCAGTTGCCCGGGTTGACTGCTAACAGCGAGACGGCACGTCGCCGGGCGCTAGACGTCTTGAACGTCCAGAATCCGCACCAAATGAGTCAAGTTTTTTCGCCGGCCGTTCAAGACGTCTCGCCCGCACGGAGTGCGGGCAAGCAGACGCTGCCTAGCGAGGCGGAGCCACATGCTC
>JBOGIR010000275.1:0-1853 GCA_050742335.1 Vicinamibacterales bacterium
GAGCATGTGGCTCCGCCTCGCTAGGCAGCGTCTGCTTGCCCGCACTCCGTGCGGGCGAGACGTCTTGAACGGCCGGCGAAAAAACTTGACTCATTTGGTGCGGATTCTGGACGTTCAAGACGTCTAGAGACGAGAGACTAGAGACTGCTTCGCATCACATCGTCGTAAACGCGAAAGACCCTGAGGAGGGCTCGAATGAGCTTGGCACGACGGCTTCTGATCGTCGGCGTGTTCCTGACACTCCCGGTGATGGCCTTCGCGCAGGAAGCCACACTGACCGGTACCGTGACCGACGCGACGGGGGCTGTGCTGCCCGGCGTGACGGTGACGGCCGTCAACGACGCAACCGGAAATACGTTCGCGGCCGTCACCGATGAGCGGGGCATCTATCGAATGCCCGTACGCGTCGGCACCTACCAGGTCACGGTGGAACTCTCGGGGTTCACAACGGTGACGCGCAGCGGCGTGCCGCTGCTGGTCGGCCAGACTGCGTCGGTCAACCTGCAGATGACGCCATCGACCGTGCAGGAGACGGTCACCGTCACCGCTGAGGCGCCACTGCTCAACGTCACGACCTCCAGCCTGGGCGGCAATATCGACCCGCAACAAGTCCAGGGACTTCCGGTGTACGGACGCAACTGGATCGCGCTGGCGCTCCTGGCGCCCGGTAGCCGGACCGGCTCGACCACCAACGTAGTCACACCGCTCCCCGACAGGAATGGCGGTGAGGCGCGTGAGTTTCAGCTCAACATGGACGGTCAGCAGGTCTCGAATGAGATCGGCACAGGCACCCAGCCACGTTACAGCGCAGACGCGATTGCGGAATTTCAGTTCATCTCGAACCGGTTCGACGCAACGCAGGGCCGGTCGTCCGGCGTGCAGGTGAACGCGATCACGAAGTCCGGGACAAACGAGCTCTCGGGCCTGTTCCGCACCAACTTCCGTCACAGCCGCTTCAACGCCGAGGAGCCGGTCCTCCAGCGTGTCGTCCCCATCAACAATCAGCAGTTCAGTGTTGCCACGGGGGGGCCGCTCGTCAGAGACAAGCTGCACTACTTCGGCAACTTCGAATATGAACGTGAGCCGCGCAGCAGCATCTGGAACACGCCGTACCCCTTCATGAACGTCGAGCTGCACGGAGACAACAGCTTCAAGCTCGGGGGCGCCCGCGGCGATTATCAGATCTCGAACAATATTCGATTGATGGGCAAGGGCGCGTGGGGACGCCGCTGGGAGCCATTCGGGGCCGGCGTTGCGAATAACAGCCCCGCGGCCACGAATACGACGTCGGAGCACAACAACGAGGGGATCGGCCAGTTGACGCAGGTCCTGTCGAACCGTGCCGTCAACGAGGCGAGGGTCGGGTACGCCTTCTTCAATCTCGCCAACGGCAACCTGACGACATGGTCGAACCACTGGCAGAAGGCGAACGGCATTACGACCGGATCGCCGCGTATCTCGTTCACAGGGTTCAACGTCACCGGCAACACCAACCATCCGCGCCATCAGGATCAGACCGTCTGGACATTCAGGGACGACTTCACGTTCTCCTATGAGGCGCGCGGGCGCCACGATCTGCGTGCTGGCGGCGAGTATCTCAAGCGTCACCAGATCCAGGCCAATTGCCGGCAGTGTATGGGCACAATTGATGCGCGCGGCGGCCCGCTGCCGGCCGCTGCCCAGCTGCAGGCGTGGTTCCCAGACCCATTCAACGCCGACACCTGGAATCTCGCGGCGATTTCACCGCTAGTGCGGACGTACACGATCGGCCTCGGCGACATCAACGAGCTGCTCGACTCGTACAAGGCGGGCGCGTCGGCGCAGGACGACTGGCGCATCTCGAACCGGCTGAC
>JBOGIR010000276.1:0-12530 GCA_050742335.1 Vicinamibacterales bacterium
AGACGATGCCGTACGCTCGTGTCATAACGCATGGGCCGTGAAGGGGACCCCGTTGCTTGAGCAAGCACGGTGCCCCCGGAAAAGCCGGAGCGCGCGCGATATCCCGCCTGAAACGCGCGAACAAACCTCCGGCGGATTACTGAACGAGTAAGTAACGACGAGAAACGAAACTCAGTCGATGCGGTACTTCGCTAGATAATAACTCAACGCGCGCTGGCTGATGCCCATCGATTCTGCCGCGTCCTTCTTGACGCCGCCCGCCTGTTCCAAGGCGCGGCGGATGGTCTCGCGCTCCACCCACTCCAGATTCTGGTGCAGCCGCAGCGACGGCAGCCCCGGCGCAGGCACCGACGTCGCTCCGAGCAGCGAGATGGACGCCGTGGTGATCGCAGCGCCCGTCGTGAGCACGACGGCCCGTTCAATCGTGTTCTCGAGCTCGCGCACGTTGCCGGGCCAATCATACCCCCGCAGCGCCTGCACGACGGCGTCATCGACGCGCTCGATGCGCTTGCCGGTCCGCTGCCGATGCTTCTCCACGAAGTGCTCGATGAGGACGGGGATGTCTTCACGCCGATCGCGCAGCGGGGGGATGGGAATCGGAATCACGTTCAGCCGGTAGTAGAGATCCTCCTGAAATCGCCCGTCGCTGACCATCTGCTTCAGATCCCGATTCGTGGCGGCGATGACGCGCACGTCGACGCGCTGCGTGCGCTCGGCGCCGAGCGGCTCGAATTCGCGTTCCTGAATGACGCGCAGCAGCTTCGACTGGATGGCCGGACTAAGGGTCCCGATTTCGTCGAGGAAGATCGACCCACCGTCGGCCAGCGCGAACCTTCCACGCTTGCTCATCGTGGCGCCGGTAAAGGCGCCGCGAACGTGCCCGAAGAGCTCCGATTCGAGCAGCGTCTCCGGAATCGCCGCGCAGTTGACCTTGATGAGCGGCATGTCGCGCTGCGCGCTCCGGTGGTGGATCAGCCGCGCCACCATTTCCTTGCCCGTGCCCGTCTCGCCTGTGATGAGGACCGTGCTCTTGGTTTGTGCGACCAGCTCGGCGCGCTCGATCACCTCCTGCATGCCGCGGCTGCGTCCGACGATGCCGTAGTGGTTGAATTCCGCGTCACGCTCGCTGATCAGGTACTGCCGCTCGGTCTGCAGCCGGACGCTCCTGACGGCGCGGCGGGCGAGCGCCAGCAGCTCGTCGACCTCGAACGGCTTCTCGAGGAAGTCCTCGACCCCAAGCTTGAACGCCTCGCGGACGATCTGGGTCGATCCGTGCGCGGTCATCATCACGATCTGGGGCCGCTCGGCCGGCGCCATCGTCTGCGCCATCTCCCGAATCAGCTCGAGGCCCGTCATGTCGGGCATCAGGTTGTCGACGACGAGCAGGTCGAAGGCGCGGTCCGCGAGGTGACGCTGGGCGTCGCGGATGGTCGTGGCTTCGACGACCTCATGCCCCTCGTCCCGAAGCGCGCGGCCGAGGCGCTTCAGAATCTTTTCCTCGTCATCAGCCAGCAGAATCGCGCCGTGCGGAGACGTCATGCCCCTGTGTGGGTCGTCGCTTGCGGCAGGTTGATCTGGATCTCGGTGCCCTGGGCCACACGGCTCGCGACGCTCACCGTGCCGCCGAGCCCTTCGATGATGTTCTTGGCGATCGGCAATCCAAGGCCGGTGCCCGCGCGGCGCGTCGTGAAGTACGGGTCGAACATCTGCGCCATGTTCTCGGGTGTGATTCCAACGCCGCGATCCTGAATGGAAATGACGGCGCGCCCGTTGGCGACACGCGTGTGGACGCGCACGGTGGGCGCATCGATGACGGCGACGGTGGTGCGGCCGCCGGTGCCCGTATTGCCGTGTGCGACCGCGACTGCACGTACTGCATGCCGTGCGTTCGTCAGGACGTTGACCAGCGCGGTCCGGAGCCGCTCGGCGTCGGTGACGACAGACACCGCCGACGGGTCCAGATCGAAGGCCACCTCGTTGGCCGGGTCACCGGCCCATGCCGCGTCGACCGACGCCCGGCAAATCGCGTTCAGGTCGGCTTCGGCCAGATCGAACCGGATGGGCCGCGCGAAATCGAGCACCTCGGTGACCACCCGGTTGAGCCGCGTCGTTTCCTCGTCGATGTCGGCGACGGCCTCCCGTAGTTCCGCCGCCGTCACCCGCTCGCGTCGCAGCGTCGCGAGCGAGGCTCGAATGATCATGAGCGGATTGCGTACTTCGTGCGCGATGATCGTCGACAGCCGGCCGAGCGATGACAACCGCTCCTTCTGGGCCGCCTCGCGCTGAAAGCGCGCGATCGACTCGGTCAACGTGTTGAAGGCGGCCGCCAGCGTCCGTGCGTCCTCGTCGTCCAGGGCGTGGCTCCTGAGAGTGACCTTGCGCGTAAGGTCCCCCGTCGCCGCCACGTCGCGCATCGCGTTCGTGATGGCCGCAAGGGGTCTCGTCATCGTCCGCGCCACGCCGTAGCTGAGCAGCGTCGCCAGCAGCAACGTGACGATCAGGATGCCCACCAGACCGGTCCTGATCGTATTGAGGAATTGCAGCCGCTCGGTGCGCGACCGCAGGATCAACGCGACGGGAGCGTCGCCTGCGGACGAGCCGGCGGCGTGCAGCGGTCGAGCGAGAACGAAATAGTCTTCGTCGTCGAGAGTGACAGGGGTCAACGTCGACGAGTTGACGACCGCCGCCAGAAGGGCGCGCGATTCGGCCGGCAGCGTCGATGCGAGAATCCGCCCGTGCGCGGCGAAGGCAATCTCACTGCCTGTGAGTTCCTTGAATTCCTCGGCAAGCCGGTCGTCCAGGAAGAAGCCGACCGTGAGGCGGCCGAGCATGTCAGGGAGAGGACCTTCGAGGAGAATCGGCGCGCTGACGAGCTCCAGCACGCCGCGGCCGTGCGGCAGGAACGTCGAGATCTCGTCCGCCGGCGGGACGTGCGCGTCCGGCAAGACGGGGATGTCGCCGGCTCCCGTGCCGGCCGAGCCCAACATCTGGCCGGTGCGTCCGGTGAGAATCAGGAGGTCGGCGTCCATCTCCTTCCGATATTCGTCGGCGAGCGGCTGCACGGTTGGGGCGTCGCCGGTTTCAACAGCCGCCTTCAGCTTTGGCAGATCCGCGACCACCCTGGTGAGTCGTGTGAAGTAGTCGGCCCGGGTGGCGGCATGCCGATCGACCAGGGTGCCCGCTTCCACGAGACCGCGCCGGAGCTCGTCTTCGGCGGCCGCCGACGCACGTTCATTCACGAAGTAGAGCGCAAAGCCCAGCGAGAGCATCGCCAGGAGCGTGCACGCCAGAAACACCCGGTTGGAGAGCGACAACGCTACCGATGCCATGGGGATCGGGGGAATCGTAGCGCAGTTCACCGTGGCCCGCCGCCCTACGCGCCACGGAGAAGACACGGAGACACAGAATTTCTTAATGTTTCTCTGTGTCTCAGTGCCTCTGTGGCCCGGCCGGGACTTGCCACGGACTAGCGAGGCTCCGCCTCAGACCGCCGAGCCTGTTGGCTCCGCCTCGCTAGTGGCAGTGTCTGCTTGCCCGCACTTCGTGTGGGCGAGACGTCTTGAAAGGCGGGTCCAAAACTTGACTCATTCGCACGGGTTCTGGCCTTTCAAGACGTCTAGGGAAGGCGCAGGACGATGCGCAGGGTGCCGCGTTCCAGCCGCTGAAGGGTCGGGTCGGGATACGGCGAGATCAGGGTCCACGATTCGACGCCGCGGCCGGCCTCCACGCGGGCGCCGCGCGCCACACGCGCCCGTGCGCCCCCGTAGAGCCGCGTCACTTTCCACCGGTCGTACGCTCCCCCTTGGCCGAAGGCATCGACGGGCGCCAGCGTGCGGACCTGCCACGCGCCGGGTGCGCGCAGCAGGGCGGGGTCTGCCTCCAGGTGGCGTAGCACCGTGTCCAGGTCGGCTGCCGCCACCTGCGTGCGGTACGCCGTCGAGCGCGGGGCCGCGGGTGCGAAAAGCGGCAGGTATTCCGGGGCCTCGCGCCACACAGGCGCCGGCTGCGCCCACCCGAGGGCAGCGCTCCACAGCACCAGGACCGCCGCGGTCCTGCCCATTCGACGCTCCGAGTTATACTTGCGCGGCTGCCAGGAGACCAAGGTGGCGTATATCATCTGCGAACCATGCATCGGCACCAAGGACGCCGCCTGCGTCGATGTCTGTCCGGTGGACTGCATTCATCCGCGTAAGGACGACCCGGCGTTCGGGACGTCGGACATGCTCTACATCCACCCGGACGAATGTATCGACTGCGGCGCGTGCGTGCCGGCGTGCCCGGTGGAGGCCATTTTCACGCTGGATGAGACGCCGGAGAAATGGAAGTCGTTCATCCCGATGAACGCGCAGTACTATCAGAAGTGACCTTCATGCGCGCACGCGATGATTGGAGCCGTCCAACGATGTCTGCTACCCGTAGCTTCGTGCTCCTGATTGCGGCAGGGGCCGCAGTATCCTCCCTCGGGATTCGCGCAAATCAGGCCACGCCTGACGATCCGTCGGCTCAATATCAGCTCGCGACCGAGCTGTACGAGTCAGCACGGTATCGTGAAGCGCTTGGCGCCTACGACATGGCGACGCGGGCCGGCGACGCAGGGCTCGTCACACGCGCGCGCAAGGGAAAGGTGCGGTCGGCGCTGCGGATCGCCGAGTTCGAGACGGCGTGGCGGGAGGCCGATCTGCTGAACGACGGCGAGATGGCCGATGCGGAGGCGCAATCGCTGCTCGGCGACGCGCTGTGGGCCAACGGCCGCTTCGATGAGGCCGACGCCGCCTTCCGCGAGGCCCTCGACGAGGCAGGATCCACCCGTGCGAGGTTCGGGCTGGCGCGCTCGCTCGCCTCGCGCACCCGGCTGGACGAGGCGCTGCAGGAGGCGCGGCAGGCCGCCGGCGAGGCGCCGCAGGATCCGGAGATTCACGCGCTGGTCGGTCTCATCTACGAGCGGCTCAATCGGTACGAGGAGGCCGCCGATGCGTTCGACAAGTACGTGAGCCTGCTGCCCACCCGCCCGTCGCGCGAGGACAACCAGATGGCCACGGTGTTTCAGAACAAGGTCCGGCTGCTGCGGAGCTTCAAGGGACGCGTGCCACAGGACATCGAGGGTGACGCCACGCGCGTGCACCGCGTGCCGTTCAAGCTCGTCGACAAGAAGATCGTGCTGCAGGGACGGGTCAACCGAACGCCGGTCGAGTTCGTCCTCGATACCGGATCGGAGCGGACGGGGCTGTCGGATGTGACCGCTCGACGCGCGGGCGTGGGGACGATCGCCTCGACCCTGACCGCGGGCGTCGGCATCCCGGCGCTCCGGCGCCTCGACATGGGGCGCGCCGAGCTGGTCGAAGTCGGTGGGCTGCGCATGCGCAACGTGCCGGTGGCCATCCGAGGGGCCGTGCGCAACGCGCTGCCGCGGTGGCAGCGCGAAAGTCTCTCGCCGCTCGCGCTCGGCCTGTCAGTTGGTATCGACTACCAGCGCCGCGAGATCACGCTGGCGCGTACGCTGCCGCAGAACGACGCCGACTTCGTGCTGCCGATGCGCATGAACCGGCTGCCGATGGTCCGCGGGATGCTCAATGCCATGCACCCGGCGTACTTCGTCGTGGACACCGGGGGCGAGTTGATTTCGATCAGTGCCGAGACGGCCAGCGCGCTCGCCATGAAGCCCGTCCGCCGGATCCCCCTGCGCGTGTTCGGGATGTCCGGCATGGACATGAACGCGTACCTCCTGCCTGGCGTGGATGTCGATTTCGAGGAGATCGAGTACCGCAACGTGGGACTGGCGGTCCTCAATCTGCGCGCGCCCAGCGTGCTACTGGGCTTCCAGGTGGGCGGGATCGTCGGCCACCGATTCCTCAGCGAGTACCGGGTCTCGATGGACATGACCCGCAGTGAGCTGCGCCTGGAGAGACTCGGGACGTAACACCTGTTGCGTCCACGAGCCACGGAGACACAGAGACACGGAGAAGGATTCTTTCAACCTCTGTGTCTCTGTGCCTCTGTGGCCTGGTAGAGCATCGTCAGAAGTCGTACCCGATCCACATCGCAAATCGCGCTTTGCGGAACCTCGAGCTGCCTCCGCAGTTCGTCTCGATGCCGATCGAGCTGTTGCACGGCATGGCGAAGAGCGCGTCCTCCCAGTCCTTGTTCAAGAGCGTGCGCCACGCCCAGTCGAAATGGATGGGGAAGCCCAGGGCGAACGTCTCGAGGCCGATCCCGTACGAGGCGCGGGCGTTCACCAACCGCAGACCGTCGATGCGCCTGGGCGTGTCCAGGATCGGCGCGATCTGGCCTCCGATGGACCGGAACCCGACCACCGGCGCGTAGGGCTCTGCGCTGGTCGACAGCCACTTGAACGGCTGCCCTTCGAAACTCGCGCCGCCCATGTTCGCAAACAGCACGCCTCGAACGCCGCCGAGCACGCCGAGCGGCGTCAACATCGCTTCGATGAAGGGGAAGCGCAGCTCGCCGTTCAGGAAGGCGGCGTCGGAGCCGATGAATTCGAGGTACTCGTAGCCCCGCATCTCCGAGTTGCCGCCGAAGTAGACGAAGTCGGGCGCGCTGCCCCAGCTCTTGAAGCCGCGCGCCCGCAGCGCCAGGAGTCCGGTGCCGCCCAGTCGGAGGTAGTACCGCGCATCGACATCAGCCGTCTGGCGACCAAGCGTATTGCCGAGATTCGGAGATACTTCGTACGACAAGCGCATCGTATTGCCCGCCAGCGGCCCGAACTCGCGAAAGACCGTTGTCTCCTGCACGAAGTTGATGCCGAGCGGGATGTACGTGCCGCTTCGGAAAAGCGCACGGCCGAACTGCTGCTGCTGGTAGGTCTCCGAGTACGCCTGCAGGCTCGGATCGTTGAATTCTTCGCGGTACTGCATCACGCCGCCGAAGAGCTCCACGCGCCGGTACCGATCGATGGGCCAGATGCCGAAGGCGGTGCCGCCGCGCACGGTTCTGGTCGCCACGGCAAGGTCGCGGTCGATCTGCCCGGAGAACACCGGGTCGTAGAACACGCCCTCGAGCGCCCCATAGAAGAACTGCGTCTGTGAGAAGCCCTGGAGCGAATAGTTGAACCGGCGCGCGGCGTTGAAGAAGGAGAACGCCATCGTGCGGTACTGCGAAATCGACGCGGCGTACAGGCTCATCTGCTTGTCGCCGAGCACGTCGCTGAAGGTGACCGCCGACCCGCCGAACACGTCGCCGCTGCTGGTGACGCCCACGTTCACCGGCGGCCGGCCGTCGAGGAACAGCTTCTCGAACGCGCCCTTGCGGCGCTTGTTCTCCGCGATCAGCGTGTGCGAGAGCGGCGCCTGGAAGTCGATGATGGGGCCGGGGGCGCCGAAATCGGACGTGGCGGCCATCGCGATCGGATCGCGCCGGGCGAGCGTGTGCAGCTCCCATTCGCCCTTGTAGTAGCTGACAAACGCGATCCGCGGTTCGTCTCTGCCGGCGCGCAGCACGACGGGCGACGTGTTGCCACCGAGCGCGTCCGTGTACTGCCGCAGCTCGCCGGTCTTCAGGCCGAGCGTCCAGACGTTGTAGACATTGCCGTTGCGCGACACGTCCGCCTCGATCGGCTTGCCGGGATCGGTGGCCGTCGACGAGAAGACCAGCGTGTCGGCGTCGAGGAACTGCGCCGCCGAATCGTCATGCGTGCCGAAGGTCAGCTGCGTTTTCTGGCCCGTCGCCACATCGAGGCGGAACAGCTTTTCGTTGCCGCTGACACGCGCCACGTAGATGATCGACCGTCCATCCGGCGACCACGTCGGTCCCGAGTCGGCGAAGTTGTCCTTGGTGAGGTTGGTCACCTGGCGGGTCTGCAGATCGACGAGGAAGATGTCGCCCACGCCGGCCTGCATGGCCGTAAACGCCACCTTGGTGCCGTCGGGTGAAATGTCCGGCGATTCAGGGTCGTCCACCTCGCGCATCTCGAGCCGCTCCTCGATGTCGCCCGTGATCACGTTCTGCAGAATCAGCGTGCGCCATTTCTCCCTGCGCACGAAGTACGCGAGCCGGTCGCCGGTGGGGGCCCAGGACAGCCAGGGGACGGTGTTGAACCGCATGCCAGGCTGGATGATGAACTCCCACCCCTTGTCCTGGTCGAACTCGCTGGTCAGATTGCGGATGATCGAGCCGTCGCGCGCCGACATGAGCACGATGTCCATCTCGCGGTCGCGCCGGTTGCCGGTGACCATGGCGATCAGGTCGCCCGATGGAGAGGGTTCGATCGACGCGGCGCCGATGAAGACCGAATCTTCCGGATCGGGCGCGAGGTTGCGTCCATAGTCCGCGGGCCGCTCCTTGTCGCGGAACGGCTTGAACCGATCCTTCAGGTACTTGTCGAACTCCTGATCGAATTCTTCGGGCGTGAGGCGAAACGCCTCCATGTAGGCGTCTTCGCCGCCGCCAATCACCGACTTGCGCAGCGAGAAGAGGAACTGCCGGATGCCTTCCTTGCCCCAGCGGGACTCGATGAACTCGAACACGGCGTGCCCGAGGTTGTAGATCATGCGGACGCTGCCGACGTTGGTGTACCCCTCGAGCTCGGTCATCTTGGGGACGATATCGGCGACCGCCGCGTCGCGCACCGTCATCAGATCGATCGGGCGCCAGATGCCGGTCATGTAGTCCGAGAGCCCTTCGTTCACCCAGAGTGGGACATTGCGCCGGATGAGCGAGGTCGGAATGATGTCGAACTCGAACTGATGGGTCAGTTCGTGCACGATCAGCCGGTAGAGCAGATCCGGCGGGTCGTCGAGCGGCATGACGATCCGGTAGCGCGTGGGCTCCGCGAACGCGCCGACGCCTTCCTGCGCGGCTCCCGGGATGACGTTCTGCTGCTGGAACTCGGCGCTCGTCTTGAACAGGATCAGCGGGATCTTGAACGCGAGGTCGTACTTCAGCTCCGAACTGACGTGTTGGTACGCGCTCTCCGCGTAGCCCGCCACCCGCTCCAGGTGCTGCTCGATTTCCGGGTAGTAGTAGATCTCGAAGTGGTCCGTCGTGTAGATCTGCCACCGGAAGTTGTCGTAGCGGATCTGGTTCTTGCCGAAATAGGGGATGAACGCGGTCTGCGCCGCGACCGGCCGTGGCGCCAGGATGACTGCCGCTACGGCCGCGGCTACAGCGACCAGAAAGGTCCGCCTCATGGACATTCTCCTCGCAGGGACTGGTTGTCGAACGTTCGCGGTGCCAGTCATCTTACTGCCGCAGATTCACAACCGCAAAAAAAACGGGGTGCGGTCCGACGCAGGCCGGCTGCCGACGCGCGTGGAGCAAAGGATGTACCGCCGGGTTCGATGAAAACCGCCAGGAAATCGCGGGTCGGCGCCGGCGGTCCGGCGCCTCACCCACCGAATGTCCTGTTCTCCGTGCGCCACCGTCCTTTTCAGCGACCTGGGTGATAATGATGGCGATGGACGCACCTTCATCCAGCTATCTCACGCCCGAGCCGGTTCCGGCGCCGGAACCGTTCCCTGCAGACCCGTCCACCGGCCGGCTGAGCCCTCGAACGCGCGCCTGGCTCGGCATGGGCGCGGTGCTCGTTGCGCTCGTGCTGCTGACGATGTTGCCCGGGCCGGCGAGCGATCCCAACGCGCCGCCTCCTGCCGCCGACGGCGGCGCCTCCGCCGCAGCCGACGACGAGCGTGCGGTGGCGGGCAAGGCCGCGCAGCTGCAGTTCACGCTCAAGGACATGAACGGCATCGAGGTGAACCTGTCGTCGTTCAAGGGCAAGGTGCTGCTGATCAACTTCTGGGCGACCTGGTGCGGTCCGTGCCGCGTCGAGATTCCCTATCTCATCGAGCTGCAGAAGCAGTACGCGCACGATCTGGTGGTGCTGGGCGTCTCCGTGGACGACACGGCGGACAAGCTGCAGCCGTACGCGACCGAGATGAAGGTGAACTATCCGCTGCTCGTCGGCAACGGCCGCCAGGATTTTCAGGACGCGTACGGGCCGTTCTGGGGAATCCCCGTGACGGTGTTCGTCGGACGCGACGGCACGATTCACAAGAAGCACTCGGGCATCGCCTCGAAGGAGCAGTTCGAGCACGAGATCAAGTTGCTGCTGTAGTATGATCCCCGTATGTTGAAGGGGTTCACGCACGCCCGTCTCGCCTGCGGATGCCGGTTGACGTTTCGCGACGGCGTCGAGGGCAGCCCGGTGACGGTCGTGATCGAAGAGAAGGGCGCACACTGCGGGATGCCGCTTCACGTTCGCGACCTGCCCGTCTACGATTTTCGCGAAGCGCTCCGCCCGCCAACACGCTTTCTGCCAATCGAAGAAGAAGAGTACGAAGAGGGCTGAAACGTCCTTCTTCGCCCTATCTGAACTCCACCTTCAGCTCCGCCACCAGGGGCAGGTGATCTGACGCCATCAGCGCCAGCCGCGTTCGCGGAAGTCCCAGCCTGGACACCTCGACTTGTCCCTCGTAGTAAATGTGATCCAGATGGAGCACCGGAAAGACGCCGGGATACGTACGGCGGCGCCGGAGATGCGCGCGCAGGTCGATGCTGTTGAGGCGTTCGCTCAGCATCTGCGTCGCAAGACCCCGCATCCACTCGTTGAAGTCGCCGAGCACGATCTTCGGCTGCCCCACGCGGCGGTCGTGCACGATGGCGCTGAGACGTCCCGCCTGATAGCGGCGCTCGAGAAACGCCGTGCCCAGGTGCACGTTGTACACGTGCAGGGTGTCGTCGCCAACCGCAATGTCCACGCGCTGGCAACACCGCGGCTCGCACGTCTTCCAGGACAGATCGTACTGCGCGTGGTGGCGAATCGGCAGCCGGCTGAGCACGACGTTGCCGAAGAGCGCGTGGCGCAGGTGGCGGGCAGGCGCCATCACCCACCCCATCCCGAGCTGCGCGCCCAGCTCCTCGGCGTGCCCCGCCGAGCTGGGACTGGCGCCGACGACCTCCTGCAGCGCGACGATGTCCGCATCGATGGTGCGAATGACCTCCGCGATGCGGCCGGGGCTCGTCCGGCCGTCGAGGCCGCGGCACCGGTGAATGTTGTAGGTGGCCACGCGGAGGGTGGGCATCGGTGCTTACCCTTACTTTGCCACTTTCGAGATTTTCAGGCTGGACACATGCTGCTCGGCGAACCCGCTCGACGCCGCGGAAAAACGTTCGCTCCACGGGACCGTCCGGAGATGCTCGGCGTGGGTCCCGGTCACCCACGCCTCGGTCACCCCGTTCCGCGACGTTTTTCAGACTGTCGCTGTCGCGCCGCTCGCAGGGTTCGCCTCCGCAGCATGTGTCCAGCCTCATTCGGTCATCTGGAAAGTGACAAAGTAGTGCTACTGCCTGCTGCCCACTGCCTACCCAGTTACCACCTACCACCTACCGACTAGAATAGTGCCATGGCGAAGCTGAAGAGCGAGGTCGAGGTGATCTGTCCGTGCTGCCATTCCACCCTGGTCGTGGACACGAACCTTCGTCGCGTCGTGTCGCACCGCGAGCCCGAACGGGCGGACAAACCCAAACTGGACGAGGCGGCCAGCATTCTGGCGGCCGAAGCCGCACGCCGGGAAGCGGCGTTCGAGCAGTCGATGGAAGCGGAAAAGGGACGTGACGCCGCGCTGACGCGCCGTTTCGAGGAAGCGCTGCGCCAGGCGAAACGGGAGCCGGTGACGAAGCCGTTGCGCGACTTCGATCTCGACTAGGACATCGACGAATTTACGAATCTACGAATCTACGAATCTACGGATTTACGGATTTACGGATTTACGGATTTACGGATTGAATTGAGGCAAATGCAATTCGTAAATTCGTCAATCCGTAAATTCGTCAATGTCCTATCCGCGATAGCGGAATTCCAGCGGGAGTGCGGTCCACCGATCGCGTCCCCGGTAGTATTTCCACGGCTTGTAGCCGTGAGCCTCGCGAAATGCGCGGTACCGCTGTCGAAGGCGATCGGCGCGGCGGTCCGACGATACGATGCGCCGGTGCGGCCAGTCCAGCAGCACCCGTTCGACCTTCCAGACATTCCCGTTCGCCAGTCTCCAGTCGTACGCCCCGAGCGCTTCGCGCAGATCGACCACCGCGTACGCCTTGATGCGTCCGGTGAAATCGATATAGCCCTCGAAATAACTGAGCGCGAGCGCGCGAGGCGTGGCGAACACCGGCTTCCGGCCGTGCAGACCCGGATCGCGCGAGCGCGCCACCGATCCCCACCCGTGCGCCCCTCGATAGACGAAGATCACGTGGTCGAGCAGGTCGGTCGACTCGAAGCTGAGCACGAACGGCGGATAGCGGTGCTGTTCCAGCACGACGGCGGCCGCAAGCGCGGCTTCGAGGCAATGTGCGGTGCCCGTCTGAACGACTCCGCGAAAACTACGCAGCGTCTCGCCCCCGCGTTCGTGGTTGTAGGGAAGGCCGTTGAGCCAGCGCTGGACGGCGGCGGGAGTGCGCAGCCGCGCGATCACACGTCGCTCGGCGGCTGTGAACGGCAGCGCCTGAGGATCCGCCCGCCTCTGCCATGGTCGGCTCGCTCCTCGACCCGACGAGCCAGCGCTGCTTGTCGGTCCGCGTGAAGC
>JBOGIR010000277.1:0-1875 GCA_050742335.1 Vicinamibacterales bacterium
CTCAGGAACAGGTCGGACTGTCCGTGGCCATCGAAGACTACGTTGAACGGCGCGAGAAAGGGCGGATGGGTCGGGCACACCGCGGCGCCAACGCGCCGTGCGTCGATGAATGGCGGCTGAACAACGACGCCACGCGAAACCAAAAGGTCGGAAGGCAAGAGTGACGGCCCGACACCCCGGTTGACAAGGAAGCTCTTCCTGTCAGACTCGTCGCAGCCGAAGCTCGACAGCACGGCGATGACCAGCAGCGCTGTCAGACGTGTGTGAAGGACTGGCATACACATCCTCCTGGACCGCTATGCGGTCCCAAAGCGAATCCGGTGTTTCGCCCGCGAGCGGGGTCGCGGTTGCAAAGCAGATACCGCCGCCGCGGGTTAGAGTAACCGCCGATGCCGACCATCGACGTCGGCTCCCTGCTCGATGCCGGGCGGTGGAGCCGCTACCAGAAGCTCCTTGTCGCCGCCACGGCCGGTGCGATTGTACTCGACGGTTTCGACAACCAGTTGATTGGGGTCGCCGTTGTTCCCTTGATGAACGAGTGGGATGCGCCGCGCGCGGCGTTTGCCCCTGTTCTGGCGGCAGGCATGATCGGCATGATGGTCGGCGGCGCCGTCGGTGGCTGGCTCGGGGATCGCTGCGGCCGTCGTGTGGCGCTGCTGGCCAGCGTGGCCACCTTTGGGGCGCTGACCGCCCTGGTTCCGCTCGTCGACGGTCCGCTCACGCTGGGCGTGCTGCGATTCTTCGTCGGACTCGGCCTGGGTGGGGCGATGCCGAACAGCGCCGCGCTCGCCGCCGAATATGTGCCGGCGCGTCATCGACCGTTCGCGGTCACGCTCACCATCGTCTGTATCCCGATCGGCGGCGCCCTTGCCGGGCTCGTGGGTGCACAGGTGCTTCCGGAGTTCGGCTGGCGTACGCTGTTTCTGGTCGGCGGGATCGTGCCGCTCGGACTGGCGGCCGCACTGTGGAAGACACTGCCCGAGTCGCCGCGGTACCTCGCGCGACACCCCGAACGGTGGCCCGAGCTCGCGCAGCTCCTGCGCCGGCTTCACTGCGAGGTGCCTCGGGATGTCGCGTTCGTCGACGCCACCGAAAAGGCGGTCGCACGGGCCTCGCCGCGCGAGCTCCTCAGCCCGGAGTTCCGCCGCGAGACGCTGGCGCTCAGCGCGTCGTTCTTCTTCTGCCTGCTCGCCGTGTATGTCGGTGTCAACTGGGTGCCGTCCATGCTCGCCGGCGCGGGGTTCGACGTCGGCATGGCTGGCAACGGCCTCGCCGCGTTCAATCTCGGCGGGGTGGCTGGCGCACTGCTCGGCGCGGCGTTGATCCGCCGCGCCGGATCTCGGACGAGCATGCTCGCCATGTCTGCCGGTGCCGTCGCTGGCGCCGCGACGCTCGCCGTGATGCCGCTCGACACGCGATCGGCGTTCATCGTCCTCGGGCTGCTCGCCTGGACGGGGGGCCTGATCAACGGGGTTCAAGTGACGATGTTTGCGCTGGCGGCGCACGCGTATCCAACGGGAATCCGTGCGACAGGTGTGGGAACGGCGGTGGCAGTCGGCCGAATCGGCGGAGTGCTCAGCACGTACGCGGGATCGTGGACGCTCGAATCCGGTGGTCCGTCACGGCTGTTCGCTCTGGTGGCGGCGGCGATGGCCGTTGTGGTCGTGGCGCTGGCCTCGGTGCGGCGTCATATCCCGCGGGTGGCGGATCGAGACCTGGGTTATCGTCGTTCACACTTCTGACTTCTCGGTTCTCCCGCCTCCGCCAAGGCTCCGGCGAGGCTCGCCGAAGCGCAAAGCGCGACGGCGGCGGTTCATGTTCATGTTCCCGTTCGGGTCCGGCTGAAGCCGGACACTACGACCGCAGGGTACGTAG
>JBOGIR010000278.1:0-3207 GCA_050742335.1 Vicinamibacterales bacterium
GCGCCGGTGAGATGAACATGAGAAATCTCGTAGCGCAATTGCTGACCAACGGCATCTCGCGTCGCGACTTCGTGCGGCGCCTCGTGGCCACCGGTGTGACGACCGCCGCCGCGAACTCGATCCTCGAATCCGTGACGGCGCTGGCGCAGACGCCTGGCGGGCCGCCGGTCTCGCCCGACGCGATTCGCGTCTTCAAGGGCACGGGCGGCGCGCACTTCGCCGAACAGCTCATCGCCTCGGGAGTCAAGTACATCTTCGGCAACTCCGCCAGCGAGGACGCGCATTTCTACGAGGCGCTCGTCGATCGGCCGCAGCTCCAGTACATCCTCACGCCGCACGAAGGTCCCGGCGCGGCGATGGCGGCTGGCTACGTGAAAGCCTCCGGCCAGCCGGCCATCGTCATGGAAGCGGCGGTGGTGGGGCTGACCAACGCGCTCGGCCAGATGTTCAACGCGTGGAAGGAGCAGACACCGCTCGTCTTCTATTCGTACCGCACGGAGGAGTCGCTGGCCGCGGGGCGCGACGGCTTCGAGGAGCTGCCGGGGCAGGAGCAGCTCACCGAGCCGATGACGAAGCTCACGTGGTCGGCCCGCGCCCCCGGACAGATTCCCGAGACGGTCCGCCGCGCGTTTCGCGTGGCCTGGACGCCGCCGTACGGCCCGACCTACATGAACTGGCACTCCGACTTCACGGAGGAGACGTTCAGCGCGGAGATCATCCGGCACGATCAAGTGGACCCGCGGATGCGCGTGAGGCCGAACCCGGTGGAGGTGCAGCGCGCGGCCAAGCTGCTTGTCGAAGCGCGGCGCCCGGTGCTCATCGTCGGCGACGAGGTCTACAAGGCGAAAGCCTTCGACAAGGTGGTGCAGCTCGCCGAGCTCCTCGCGCTGCCGGTGACGCAGGCCCGTCAGGTGCACGCGAGTTTTCCGCAGCAGCATCCGCTGTGGGTGGGGAACATTCCGGGCGGGCGTGTCGAGTCGCTGGCGTATCCAACCGAGCTGGATCTCGTCATCAACATCGGCAACAAGCTGCAGCACAACTCGGCGACGCCGATCGTCTCGCGCCGGACGCCGTTCATCGACATGCGGAACGACGCGGCCAGCATCGGCAACGTGATGACGACGGCCGCGCCGCTCGTGGCGGATGTGGCGTATGGAACGGACGATTTGTTGGCGGCGGTGCGGGACCTGCTGACGCCCGCGCTCAAGGCGCGGATGGCGGAGCGCGCCGAGGAGATTCGCGCGTTCAGTGCGCGGGCGCGGCAATTGCGCGCGCTCGTGTCGAGAAATCCGAACTGGGACAACAGTCCGCTCGAGGCGGATCGCGTCACGTGGGAGGTGGCGCAGTGGGCCGACCGCGACGCGATTGTCGTCCACGAGGCGGGCTCGGTGGACATCTCCCATAGCTTCGAGTTCGACCCGCGCGGTGGGCGCGAGCTGTTCTTCTATTACGCGGCGCACCTGGGCTCGGGCGTCGGAACGGCGGCCGGCGTAGCGCTGGCGCGTCCGGGCAAGCAGGTGATTTGCCTGATGGGCGACGGCTCGTTCCTCTTCGGTCCGACGGCGCTCTGGAACATGGCGCGCCTGGAGCTGCCGGTGACGGTGGTCGTGTACAACAACCACGCCTACGGCGGCCCGCACAACCGCGCGCTGGCGAACCTGGGGGGCACGGGGCGTTCCATCGACGTGAACAAGTTCGTGCACGACTACCTGGGCAAGCCCGACATGGATATGGCGTCGATTGCGAAAGGGTTCGGCGTGGACGGCGAGCGCGCAAAGACGCCGGCGGAGCTCAAAGCTGCACTCGGCCGCGCACGCAGGCACACGGCTGACGGGAAGCCCTATCTGATCGACGTCGAAGTGGCGCGCCACGGGCCGGGGTGGGCGGAGGATCCCTGGGTGCCCCGGATCTCGCGGGTGTGAAATTGAAGATTGAAGATTTGCGATTGATGACTGTTTGTGATTGACGATTGCGGGATTGAAAAATCAATCGGCGAATCGTCGATCTAATCGAATATCGAAGATCGAGAATCGGCAATAATTGTCAATCGGCCGATCTGAGATCTTCGATTCTGTCAGGAGGGCATATGAAGCGCGTCGTCCTGTGTGTCGTCGGTGCCGCGTGCGTCGCGGTGACCGCATCATCCATTCAGGCTCAGGTCCAGCCATTGCCGTTGTGGGCGTACGCGTACAGCGCGCAGCCCAAGCCGGGCGAGAAGTTCAATCCTCAGGCGCCTCCGAACAGGAACTTGCGCCCGAATGAGGATCCGCAAGAACAGACCAGGCCACGAACCGTCGAGGGGAGCAGCGCCAAGTATTCGCTGGTCGACGTGCGCGACGGTCATGAGGTGATCGACTGGTTCCCTGGCGACCACCCGGCGATGACCCCCATCATCAAGAACGGTCCCGCGAGCCTCATGGCGGAGCGCGGCCGGGCCTGCGGCTCGTGCCACCTGCCGAATGGAAAGGGACGGCCGGAGAACGCGCCGCCGGCGGGGCAGCCGGTCGGCTACACCATCCAGACGCTGCACGACTTCGCAGCCGGCCTGCGGCAGAGCGCCGAGCCACGCAAGGCCAACGCGCACACGATGTCGGCGCTGGCCAAGGCGATGAGCGAGGAGGAGATCAAGCAGTCGGCGGAGTATTTCGCCGCGTTGCCGTGGGGGCCCTGGATCCGCGTGGTCGAGGCGGCCAGGATTCCCGAGGCGCACCTCGAGCAGGGCGGCATGTACATCATCAAAGGCAAGGAGCCGGTCGAGCCGCTCGGCAACCGCATCGTCGAGGCGCCCGAGGACGACTATCAGGCCAACACCGTGCGCAATCCGCGATCGGGGTTCGTGGCGTACGTGCCGGTGGGGAGCCTCGAGAAGGGCAAGCAGATCGTGCTGAACGGCGGCGGCAAGACGATCGCGTGCGGCACGTGCCACGGCCCCACGCTCCAGGGCCTGGTCAACATTCCGGGCATCGCGGGCCGGTCGCCGAGCTACATGATGCGTCAGATGTGGGACATGAAGGTGGGTGCGCGCCGGGGCCCGATGACGCAGTTGATGAAGCCGGTGGTCGCCAACCTGACGCAGGATGACATGCTGAACGTCGTGGCCTACCTGGCCTCGATCAAGCCGCCGGCGTCGGCGCCGACCACGACCAGCTCGCGGTAGGGCGAAGTCGTACGTCTGTCCGCCTTCAGGCGGACCGTCTTGGTACGTAG
>JBOGIR010000279.1:0-1827 GCA_050742335.1 Vicinamibacterales bacterium
GTCGTCTCCTCTCGCGCCGTATCGGCGCTGACGCTCACGCCGTCGGGAAATCTGTTCGTGTCGTTCTGGTCGGGGAGCAATCCTCTGGGCATCGCCCAGAGCGCCGACGGCCTGTCCTTCGCGTTCACGTCCGAGCAGAGCGACACCTTGACCTAACACTACTGCGTCATTCACGGGTAGTTCTCCTCGGCGCAGCGGCATGAGCACCAGGAGGTCCCCATCGTGAACGGGTTGGCGTCCGACGACGGTGGCAAAGCGGGCAGCGCGGGAGCCAAGTGGCGACGACGCGCGCGATCGCGAGACGCGCGGTGATGAACGAGTCTGCGAAGTGCCGCTCCGGTCGAGCGGCGGTGCGTACGGTCTCGATCTTCTTCTCGGGCCGAGGGGGGGAAAGCGCCGACGCGTTCGGCGACGACGAACGCGAAGCAAACCAGGGCAATTGTGACGTGGTGGTGCCAGCCGCGGAAGCGTCGGCCCTCGAAATGGTCGAGCCCCAGCTCACCCTTGAGGTCCTCGTAGACCCGTTCGGTGCGCCAGCGCTGCTTCGCCATCCGCACGACCTCTCGGCGCGTCGCCGACGGTGGCAACGAGACGACGAAGTAGTCGCTCGGCGCAGGTTCGCCCGGCTTCCACTCCATGAGGAGCCACACCTCCTCGCGGTCCTCGACCCCGTCGCCCTGCACCATCACCACGCGCTCCATCGCGAAGCGCGACCACAACTTCTCCTTGGTGCCCTCGCGCCAGGTGGTGCGGCGGAAACCGCCGTCCATCAGCCCGATGGCGAAGTGCTCGACCGCCATCGGTTCGCCGATGCAGCGCCCAAGGCGGTCGAGGCGGTACGCACGGTCGGTGGCCATGATCCCGACGGCGTACGGCAGGCCCAACTCGCGGCAGGTGCGGCGCAGCCGGCCGCTGTGGCCATAGGCGCTGTCGGCCAGCACCGTCCCGGGAGGTACACCGGCGGCTTCCGCCCGTCGCAGCAGGGCGATGGCCTGTTCGGGCTTGGTCTGGAACTGCACCTCGTCGGGAATCCGCGCCTCGCGGCGACGCGCAGGATCGTCGGCCCAGCTATGCGGCAGGTACAGGTCGAAGTCGATGGGCAGGTGCTCGGTCCGCGTGATCACGCTGAGGCTCACGCCGACCTGGCAGTTGGTGACCTTACCGGCCGACCCGGTGTACTGGCGTTGCACGCCGACGGAGTGCGTCCCCTGTTTGAGAAAGCCCGTGTCGTCGAGAACCCATCCGATGATCGGTTCGCGCGCGGCCAGCGCGTCCACCCCGTAGCGGGCGGCCACGCGGCGCACCTCCTGGTCGCTCCATGGCGAGCTGCTGATGAAGTGGAGCAGACGCTGGTGCGCGGCGTCGGTGCGATGCGGGTCGGCGCAGGCCCGCGCCGCGATCGGCTCGACGCTCTTGCGCTCACCGTCGCCCCAGAGCCCCATCGCGTAGGTCGCGAACGACGCTCGCCGCCGAGCATCGCCCAGCACATCCCCGATCTTGCTCATGTACGCTTCGAGCCGACGCTGCGCGCCGGCGTCCATGACGTAGGGCAGCATGACCAGCGTAGAGCCCCGTTCGGCTCGCCGGGCAAGTTTTCTGCCCGTTCTCGCGTTCCCGTTCCCGTCCCTGCTCGTCCGCGCGCACCAGTCACGACCTCGCCACTACCCCTTCTCCGACGGGAAGCCGCTGCTCTTGACGCAGTAGTGGTAGGCACGCTCGTGAAGCTGGCCGGCCACGTGAAGAAGGCCGACCCCCTGACTGCTTCGTGGAGTTCGGCGACGGCGAGCGGGCTCGATGTGCCGGGCCTCGGCCTGCACCGTGTGATGC
>JBOGIR010000280.1:0-4564 GCA_050742335.1 Vicinamibacterales bacterium
GAGAACCGCGATATATGCCGCCGAAGTACTGAAGGCTAACGTGTCCCGATCACCCGCGCGAGCAAGCGCCCGCTTGCGGGCGTCGGCTCGTGGATCGGGTGGTTAGATTTCCGTTGCGCCATCATTCGTCGTTGCCCCAGGGCAATTCGGGAAGGCGCTTCAAATTCGCCACATAGCGCGCATTGTCGTAGGGCGCTTGAGACTTCATGACGTCGTAGATCTCGCTCACCAACGCGCAGCCGATGAGTTTCATCGCTTCCTCGCGCGTGTGGCCACTGCTCATTAGACGGTCGAGCGTCTCGCGGGTCTCGGGAGGGTCGTTCGCCCGAAGTTGGTTCTCGATTACCTCGAATAGAGTGGCCTTCACCACCTCCGGATTTCCGCGCTTCATTTTCGTGAACGTGTCTCCGGAAATCTAACGTGCCGCTTCACCGGCGCGCGCCGTTTGTGCGCGCGTCCGTGTGAAAGCGGGGGTTAGATTGCGCTTGCTCCAGTTCGACATGACCGCGAGGAGCCACTTGAATTGTCACAGTAGTATCCGGTGTGCCGTCGGGTCGATTCCCGTTGTCTGTAAGACCAAAAATCTGAATGTAGTCGTGAACGAGTAGCGCGGAGAAGTAGTCGGCAGGCTCGTTCAGCAAATTTCCAAACTCCTCGCCGTATAGCACGCGCGTAGCGTATTTGTTGTAGTCGGCCGGCTTGCCCGACCAGATGCGAGCCTTCGCAAGGTCCTCCAGCAATGCAATGATGGCCCTGGAAGGCTGAGTCCTGGGCGAGTGAAGTCGCCCTACGCTTTCGCCCAGGCGTGCGTTGGGCCGATACCAGAGGCGATTGCCTTGCACGAAGATCTGCATCTTGAGGACCAGGAACCCGTACTTGATCTCCTCAGCGGACCGACTGGGATTTGAGCGGAAGTCGTAGATATGATCTTTCCCCAGTTCCGCTACATGGTCCGTTCGCAGATTCCTAAGCGACACGACATCTGAGGACGAGACATGCTGCAAAAGCCAGTCGTCATTCTCGTCCGGTAACTCACGACCATGCTCGTCAAGACGACAGGCCACAGGCTCCAGCTGGAACCGCATGCCTACGCCCTTTCTGAGCTGCGCCCAGTTCATCGTTGACCGCGCAATCTAACGTTCCCAGTAACTGGCGCGCGCCCAATGAGCCATGCACGGCACGGCGCTTCCGCGCGCGTCCGTGTTGACTGGGGGGTTAGGTGCCACTACCAACCCCAAAGGTCGAGAACGGAAACGCCAAGCATGTCGTAGCCTTTGGAAAGAGTACGCCGAGGACTACCCCGGCCGCGACAGAACCGAGCGCCCACCAGGCCAATACCTCAAGGGAAACAGGTGACGGGCCCACAATGAGGCGGCCCAAGACACCGATCCAGAAGCAGCCGATGCCTCCAACCACGGCCGCCAGAACGCGATCCCTCCGGGTGACAGGGGCGCGCCACCAAATGATGAAGCTCTCCTTCTTGCGCTGGAAAAAGGTCAGGGTCATCGTGGTGGCACCTAACGAGAAATCGACCCCATAAGTGGTGTATTTGTCTTGTTCCGAAACCGGGGCCGAAGCTGAAAAGCCTACTCCCAACCCCCTGATCCCTCAAGCGCGTCAACCAGGCGACCGGCATGTACGCTTATACAGCATGGGCACCTGGGACAGGAGGAGGACATGGCGCAACCGAAGCTGCTCGAACAGTACCGCGAACGCCTACGGGTGAAGCACTACTATTCTTTCTTGATTTTGTCGGCGTGCATCGGCGTGCATCGGCGGCTAATCGCTTACTTCGCGGGTGACGGCGCGGGTGTTGCCGAAGCACGGCACGTAAACCGAATGCGTGCCCGGCCCGCCGGCGACGATCACGCGGATGTCCTCCGGTCGGTGCGCGATCGTGAGCAGCGTGTCCGGCCGGATCTCCCCCAGCTCCTTGCCGCGCGCCGCCCTGACGCGCAGGAGATCGCGCTCGGTCATGCGCCCAGCGGGCATCCGGGACAGATCCCACAGGGCATTCTGGACGTCGCGCTTCGCGAGTCCCCCCGCCCTGAGGACCTCCGCGTGCTCGGGCGAGAGTATCAGCCACGGCTCGGACCCGTAGCAGTACTCGTTGCTCGGAGGATGCTGCATAGTCTCGGCGATGACCCGCAGTAGCTCGCCCGCGTCCTTGGTGTGGGTGTTCATGTTCATCGTGCCCTCGGCGCCGACGACGGTCACGGCGCTGGCGTCGCGCGGGAAGCCGCGCTCGACGTGCAGCGGCTCCCACGGGCTCGCCTCCTCGTTCTCGGCGCAGCAGAAGGTGTACTTGCCCGGCTGGCCGTGCGTCGCACGGTCCATTTCCCCGGGCAGCGCGCCGCCGACGTTCTGCAGCACCAGGCGCAGCGCGCGCCCGATCGCGGCGTTTGCCGGCGTCCCCTGCCCCAGGCAATTGAAGCTGCCGTTCACGCCCAGCCGTCGCGCCGCCGGGCCGTTCACGATGATCCACACCGCGACGGGATTGGTGGTGGCCTGTATGCCCTGAAGGTTGAACTCGGGCGCCGCCACGGCTTCGACTGCGGCGATGACGACCGGCAGGTGCGCCGGCGCGCAGCCGGCCATTACGGCATTGATGGCGATGCGCTCGACGGTCGCAGCGCCGAAGCCCGGCGCGACGCTCGCCACGATCTCCGCCGCCGGCCGGCGCGTCTGACCGAGCATGCGCTCGACGCGCTCGACCGTGGGCGGCACCACCGGCAAGCCGTCGCTCCAGCGGCGTTCGTGGTAGAGGCGGTTGATCGCCTCGAGGTCGTCCGGCGCCTCGAACAGGGCCGCACAGTCATTCATCACTGGATTTCCGCGTGACCAGCGCCACGACATCGGCGGCGCATTGCCGCGCCATGTCGCGCACCTCGTTCCGCGTGCGCGTCCCGAAGGGATGCGGGATCACCGCGATTGGGAGGTCCGGGCTACCGAGCGCTCCCGCCTGCGCGCGGCCCAGCGTGGTGAATGCGGTGGAGCAGACGGCAACCGCCGCACGTCCGCGCTTCGCGATCTCGACGCTGTCGTGGACACTCCACGACGCGCACGACCCTCAGTCGCCCGACCCGGTGATGACCAGGTCGCACTCTTCCGCGAGTTCTCTCACGATCTCGGCCGGCGCCGGGATGGACGCCGAGGCCTTCCTGCGCTTGACGACGCGCTTGACGCCATAGTCCGCGACCAGCCGCTCGGCGAGAGCATCCACCAGGTGATCGAAGTTGGGCTTGGCGTTGTCGATGAAGCCGACGACCTTTCCGGAAAGCGTCGCGAGCCTTGCGCCGGCCTCCGCCGAGCTGTTCCGCCGCGGAGCGGTCGGATCGTAAAGCAGCGTCACTTGGCTGGACCTTTGGCCAAGCCGAGCTGGGTCAGGATCGCGCTGTAGACCTTGATCTCGCCTTCCAGGCCGTTGCGGAACTGGGCCGAGCTCGCATAGGCGTCATGCCAGCCGTGCCGGTCCAGGGCTTTCTTCCACGCGTCGGAATTGACCATCTTCGCCAACGTCTGGTCCCAGAACTTGACGGTGCTCGCCGGCGTCTTCGGAGGAGCGAAGAGCCCGCGCCAGTGCAGGATCTCGACGTTGATGCCCAGCGAGCGCCAGGTCGGCACTCCGGCAAGCTCCTCGAGCGGCTTGGGGGAGGAGACCGTCAGCAGCCGCGCGCGCCCCGCCTTCACCTGCTCGATCGCCTCGGAGAGCCCCGTGGAGATCACCGGAATGTGGCCGCCGAGGAGCTGGATCATCAAGTCGCCCCCGCTCTTGAATACCACGATCTTGATCTGCTTCGGATCGATGCCGTTGGCAAGCGCCGGGCGCAGGATGTTCATCTGGTCGTTGCTCGGGACCGTCCCCACGCCGAACGCGACGGAGGTCGGGTCCGCCTTGAGCTTGTCGAGAACCTGCCTGGCGGACTTGAACGGCGAATCGGCCCGCACCACCCACGCCAGGTATTCCGTGGTGAGGCGCGCGATCGGCGTCAGGTCGCGGTGGTCGAGATGAGTCGTGCCCACCAGCTTGTTGACGTAAATCCGGTTCGACTCGACGTAGAGCGTGTAGGCGTCGCCGCTGCGCTGGTGGACGTACGATTTCGCGAGGTTGCCGCCCGCCCCGCCCATGTGCTTCAGCACGAAGCCCGTCGGCAGCAGCCGGGTCTCCAGCATCGTCCGCTCCAGCGCGCGGCCGGTCAGGTCAAGTCCGCCGCCCGGGGCCCCGGCCACGACCATGAGGACCGGGCGTTCGGGGAACGCGGCCGGCAGCGCGAGGCCCGCCCCTCCGCAAAGCAGCGCAAACAGGAACGCCCGTGCCGGTGTCTTGAAGTTCATCGAGGTCTCCTCGGAGTCAATCGGGGAACCGGTTGATTATACTTCCCGTCTGCGGTTCACGCGGCACGACCGGTCACTGGGGCGTAAGATGAAGGACATGAAACTCGCAGTCGAGCTTGCGAAGCGCATCAACGCGCTGCGCTACGAAAGCCTTCCGCCCGAGGCGGTGCACTGGTCAAAGGTGGGCATGCTCGACACCGTCGGGGTCACGCTCGCCGGCGCGCGCGAG